>JBKCVH010000031.1:0-17546 GCA_046317675.1 Burkholderiales bacterium | reverse complement strand
CCCCCCAGTAAGCGGCCCTGGGCCGTGCCGCCCTGGCTCAAGCCATGCGCCCGGTCAGCGCTTTGAACATCGCCCTCCAGCACGCCCTGCTGCAAGGCACGCGCCAAGCGCTCTGCGTCCGGCAGGCCGCCGGGCTTGACCCAGTCCGAGGCCGGCATGGGGGCGTGCCAAGCGGGAATGCCAAGCTGCGCCCACACCGCGTGCAGGCTGGTGATGTCGCTGTAGCCAATCAAAGGCTTGGCCGCGCGCTGAACCAATTCGAGGTCGAGTCGATCCAGGAGCCGGATGCAGCCATAACCACCGCGCAGGCACAGCAGGGCGTCTACCGCAGGGTCGGCCAGGGCGGCGTGGAGGTCGGCCAGGCGCTGGGCATCGGGTGCAGCCAGGTGATCCAGGTAAGCGGGGCCTTGGCAGCCGGGCATCAGCTGCACTTGAAAGCCGAGGTGCGCCACCACCGGCGCCACCTGCGCCAGCACGCCGGGCTTTGCTGGGCCGGCCGGCGCCACCACCGCCAAGCGGCTTCCGGGTGGCAGTGGCTGGAGGAGTGCTTTCATTCCAAGTGCCGCTTCATGAGGGTGTCGATGGCCGCGCCAAGCTGCGGCAGGCGCCAAGTGCTGGCACAGACCTCATCTGGGGCGTAACGGGAGCCCAGGTTGCTGAGCAGGGCCACGGTGTAGTGGCGCTTGCCCGGTTCCAGTGCCCGCACGATCCCGGCGTCAGAGGAATAGTTCTCGGTATTGCCGATCTTGTGCGCGAAGTGCACCTCAGCGGCCGCGCGCTGGGCAGGCGGGAAGCTGTACTCGCCCAATTGGGCGCTGCCATCGGCTTGCAGCCAGCGCGGGTGAAAGCCATTCGGAATGCCCGCTTGCGCACTGCCCAAGCCAGCCAGGGAGCCGCTGGAGAGCACGATGTCCAAACCCTGCTCGTTCAGCCCCTTCATGAGCGCGGCATGGCTGCTGGCCGACAAACGCCAGGCATCGGGCGCGAGCCAAGGGCAGGGCGGGGCTTCGGCATCCAGCCACCACATCAGGCGGGCGCTGTCCCAGGCCGTCATTTGCATCTGGCCTACCCCGGCGCCGGCGGCATTGCCCCAGCCGCCATCGGGCCGGGTGTTGGCAAAGCGGAGTGTGGGCAAGCCGAGGCTGGCCAGCAGTTGGTGCAGCCCATGCGGCTCGGGGCCGAGCAAGCCCCGCTGGTGAGACCAAGCCACCAAGGCCGAGGTGGCGCGGTTGCAAGAGACCGCCAGCATGTCAAAGAGCCAGTCGCGAAGCGGGCGGCTCTCGCCCTCGAAGCCGTGGGCGTCATCGAGACCGCCGTGGCCGAGGTCGGTCCAGCGGGCAACGCCCACCGCCAGCATGAGCTTTAGTAGCGACGCCGGGTAGGGCGCCACAAAGCGCGGCCCGGTTCCAAAGAGTGGCGCAAAGCGCAGCTCAGCCCAGTCGGCCTCTGGCCGCCAAGCCACCGAGTTGCCGTCGGCGTCTTGCACATCGGCTTGGTATTCAATGCCCTGCTGCGCGCCAAAGTCAGGGCAGGCTGGTGCCACCAAGCCCTGTGGGTGCTCGCGCGAAAAAAGCACATTGGCCGCCACCGGAGCGCCCCCAGCCGGGAAGGCGATCACGGCCAAGTCAATGGACGGAAAGTGGCGAATGGCCTGCCCGCCATTCATCGGGTCGGGCGTTTCGTCAAAGCGTTGCGCCCGCACCGCTGCAAGCAGGCCCTGGGCCAGCGTGTCAGCGCGCAGCATCAAGCCGCCAGCAGCAGGCCGTCCAGCGGCAAGGGGCTGCTTTCTTCGGAGAGCAAGGCAGACAGGATGCGGGCCGAGCCAAAGGAGAAGGTGAAACCGAGAGCGCCATGACCCACATTGAGCCACAAGCCGGGCACCGGGGTCGGGCCAATGATGGGCACGCCGCCCGGTGTGGCGGGGCGCAGGCCGGCCCAGGGAATGGCGTGGTCGTAGTCGGCTGCGTCGGGGAACATCGCCCTGACCGAACGCTGGAGCGACTGCAGCCGTTGGGGGTCCAAGGATTCGTCGTCGCCGACCAAGTCGACCATGGCCGCCACGCGGAGCTGATTACCCATGCGGGCGTACAAGATCTTCTTTTCGAAGTCGGTCACGCTCACCTCGGGCGGGCGGTGACTGGCTTCAATGGGTGCCGTCAGGCTGTAGCCTTTGAGCGGGTAGAGCGGCAAGTGAATGCCGCAGTCCAGCGCCAGCTCCCGGCTGTGCAAACCGGCCGCCACCACGAACTCCTCGCCCTCCACCACGCCTTGGCTGGTGCGCAAACCCTGCACACGGCCCTGCTTGCGCACAAAGCCCAAGGCCCGTGCCTTCAAACGGCCCACAAAGTTCGGGTGGCTGAGCAATCGCTCGCCCAGCTGTTGGCACAGCGCATGGCAGTCGGCCACGCCTTCGCCGGGCGTGAAGATGCCGCCGGCCAGCTCGGGTGCTGCGTGGGCCAGGGCGGGTTCCAGCTCCACACAGGCCGCAGCGTCAAGGGCGCGCTCGTTGCCGCCGGTGCCGCTGCGCTGGCGCACGCGCTCGAACTCCGACTGCTTGCGGTACACCACGAGCTTGCCCGGCTCGCGCAAGGCAATGTCTTGCCAGGGCCCCAGCGCTTGCCACTCTTGAAATGTTTGCTGCGACAGCGCGCCCAGGCGCAGCAAGCGCTCGGTCGCTTCGCGGTTCACCGAGGCGCGGCACTTCCAAAGAAACTGCGCCAGCCAACTCCACTGCTTGGGATCGGCCTGCAGCCGAAAGTGCAGCGGGCCATCGGGGTCAAAGAGCCAGCGTATGGCCTTGAAGGGCACGCCCGCGTCGGCAAGGGGCGAGACATACCGGTAGCTCAACTGGCCGCCATTGGCACGGCTGGCGCCGCCCGCCAGCTCTGCAGACTGCTCCACCAGTTGCACGCGGTGCCCGGCCTCCACCAGCGCCCAAGCACTGGTCAGGCCAATCACGCCCCCGCCCACCACCACGACTTGCTTCATTCGTCTCGTCATCCTGTTTTTCCGCCGCCGCGACGCTACGCAAGAGCCGAAGCGCTGACCAATGAAAGCCAGAGGCTGGCCCATAACCTGCGCTCTGCGGCAGACTTCGCCCCATGCGTTCCTTTCAGCACATCCAATTCACCAGCACGCAGCCCGGGCGGCGCTTGCTCATCACAGGTGCCGTTCACGGCAATGAAGTGGCTGGCACTCATGCCATACGCCGTTTGGTGGCGGAGTTCGAGCGCGATGAGCGCCGTCTCCTGCAGGGCGTCGTCACCTTCGTGCCCATCACCAACCCGCTCGCCTACGAGAAGCAACAGCGCAACGGCGACCGAAACCTGAACCGCCGCCTGCAGCCCGCCCAGCCGCCCGTGCAGTTTGAGGACCACATCGCCAACTGGCTTTGCCCCCTCATGGCCCAGCACGAAGTTCTTTTGGACCTGCACTCGTTCCAAGCCCAGGGCAAACCCTTTGTCATGGTGGGCCCACAAAACAACACTGGCACCCTGCAGCCCTTCACCCAGGCCGCGCAAGAACTGGCCTGGGCCAAGGTGCTGGGCGTGCAGCGCGGTGTGGACGGCTGGTTGGACACCTACGCCGGCGGCGTGGCGCAGCGCCGCGCCCGCTTTGCCGGCAGCACCGTGGGCTCCAGCGTGGACCTGGACGAAAGCTATGGCGTTGGCACGACCGAGTACATGCGCTCCACCGGCGGCATGGCACTGACGCTGGAGTGTGGCCAACACGAAGACCCCAATGGGCCTGAAGTGGCCTACGAGGCCATCGTCAACACCTTGGTGCATTTCGGCCTCATCGAAGGCGAAGCCCCGGCCGTTCAATCCATGGCCGGCCTGAGCCTTCACCACGTTGAAGACAAACAGCACCCCGACGACGCCTTTGCCCGCACCTGGACCAGCTTTGACCGCATTGAGCCGGGTGAGTTGATTGGCACCCGCGCCAGCGGCGAAGCCGTGCATGCACCGGGCGGCGACTGGCGGGGCTGCATCGTTTTTCCGAACACCAAGGCGCAGCAGGGGCAGGAGTGGTTTTACTTGGCGCACGACACGGAGCGTTTTGCCTGAGGACCCTCCCTGAGTGAGGGGAATTGGCAAGCAGCTGTAAGCGCGCGTGTGGCTGCCGCCACATGCGCCATTTGGGACTCCATAGCATCCGGCGCTATGAAATCTCTTCACTTTGTTGCCCTTGTTCTGAGCCTCTGGGCCAGCGCCATCCCCACCGCCCACGCCCAGGAACGCCCGTGGGTTTGCACTGCAACCGCTTTGAAGGGCGTGCAAACCAACTTCCCCATCACCCAAGCCCCAGACGGGGCCATCTGGTACGGCGATGTCACTGGCAATCGTTTGATGCGCTTGGCGACGGATCGCCAGCTCAGCGCTGTCGTGCCGGTCGATGCCGCAACCCAGCGCCTTTCAGGCTTGGCCGTCGAGCCCAGCCAGCAGCGACTCTGGTTCTTGAAGGACACCAGCCGCCGCTTTGGTTTTGTGCCCTTGAATGGCGGTCAAGGTCAGGAGTTTGCGTACGAGGCCAAGCACGGTTTGCCGCGCAGTTTGCGCTTGGGTGCCGACGGTGCACTGTGGTTCGTCGAACCCATTCAAAGCGAAGTCATTCGCATGGCGCCAGACGGCGCCATGGAGCGCTTTGCACTGCCCGAGATGCTCAGCCGCAAGGCCTCGCCCCAAGAGCTGGCCACCGGTGCCGATGGCAGCGTGTGGGTCAGCTCCATGGCGCACAACGCTGTGTACCGCCGAGCACCCGGCGCAGGCGCGTTCCAGCGCATTGACTTGCCGAGCCCGAGCAGCCACCCACAGGCCATTGCGGTGGGTCCGGATGGTCGGGCTTGGGTGGCATTGACGGCCACCAAAGCCCTGGGGCTGGTGTCCCCGGATGGCCGTGTGCAAGAGCGCGAGCTCGGTGATCGGCCGACCGATGTGGCGTTGGACCCACAAGGCAACGCTTACGTCAGCCTCTCTGACCGGCAGGCCGTGCTGCGCTTCCCCGTGCAGGGCGCCGTGCAGCGCCTGATTTGCGGTGCGAACCCGGGGCGCCTCGTTGTTGCTTCCAATGGGCATGTCTGGGCCATGGGCAACACCCGCCTTTTCGAACTGCAGCCACAGCCGCGCCCCACAGCCCCTGCGCCCGTCGCTACAAGCGAGGTCCAGGCGCCGGCCGTACCCGTCAAGCCCATGGCCACCTTGCCGCTGTCGGAGCTCATGCAACGGCTCGATGGGCGGGGTCCTCCGCTGCCCGCTCGGCTGATATTGCACATCACGTCGTTCGACCCGGGCTGTGGCCACTGCGTCAACCAGAACCCGGTGCTGGACCGCTGGGCTTCGCAGGGAGAGCCGGACGTGACCTTTCTGCGTACCTCGATTGATCCATGGCAGAACAAAGCCATGTGGGATCAGTTGACCCGCTTAGGGATTCGAGGCATTCCCGAGACAAGGCTCATCGTGAACGGCAAAACAGAGCGCCGGGCCAAAGGGGATATGCCGTACGAACAGGTGCGCAGCACGCTCTTGGAGTGAAAGCAGTAGGGCCCTAAAGCCCGCATTGCTCTTCATGGCCATGGCTGACGCAAGCCGAGACCGATAGGAGCATGAGCGGGGCCACGCTGGCCACCGAGCAGTAAGCGCCCCTAAGCGCCCGAATGCATGGGGCAGCCAGCAGCCACCCGGTCGCGTTTTCTGGCGGCAACGGCGTAGCGGCCCGGTAGCCTGGCGGCCTCACCGCGATTGGGATCCACCAGGTTCTGTTCAAACAAGGACCAGGCATCCGCGGGAACGTCTTCTGGTTGTTCGAGATGCGCCTCGCCTTGCCCCGCCGCCGCGAGCAAAGCCCGGGGGATGGGGCAAATCTGCGCGATGGGCTGCTCCGCACTGATGCGAATCGGATGCTCCCGGGCTTGCAGCTTGATGTTGATGAACACCGGCCCATACCAACGGTCGGTGTCGATCAAACCCTCGAAGCTGTCAAAGGCCCGGTGCTGAGGAATGTTGGCGGGGGGGCGAATCAGGCAGGACCAGTCGGCCCGTGTGCGAACGAAGGATCCCGTCCACAGTTGCACGATGCCAGGGGAGTGGGACTCGGCAATGAAAGGCGGTGCAAAGCCGCGCAGCGCTTCGGGTGCTCTCGCATCAAAGTCCGTCGCGCAGTCGGGATGCGGCACCTGGGTCAGCGTCTCCCAGCCCGACATGCCTTCAAACCAGTAGAGCGTGGTGCGGCCGTCGAAGAGGAACTCGACCGCGCGCGGCAAGAACACATACCAACCGAGGGCACTGGCCCGGGTGAGAGCCTCGCAGTACTGAAAGGCTGTGGATGGAATGCAGCCCATCGCCGCGCGGTCGGCCCGCCGCGGCGGGCACCCCTCGCGGATCAACTGACAAAAAACAGCGACGGGGTCTGATGGGGCCATCATGGGGTCACCTTGGTGCCAGTGCATGAACGGTTCAAGGGGTGGGGCGTTGGGCGCTGCTCAGCCTTTGCGATAGCCGGGAAACAGCCACTTCAAGAGGCCAGGCCAGACAGTGCCACCGAAGCGCACTCGGCTTTGCGCAACGGAGCCCATCCGCGGATGACGTGCGGCCAACTGTGCAGCGCTTAGTTTCTGTTCATTTGGTTGATCGGGGCTCTGTTTAGCTCGGTCCATGGTTCCCTCCTGGGGAAGTTGCGGGAGCCAAGTTTTTACGCTCGCAAGCCGGCAGGTGGGGCTTGCAATTGCGCAGGCTTCACCGCGCAACTGCAGGCATTGGTGGCAATGCGGCAGGTGCATGTCGCGCGCGCGACGTGGTGCGATGCAACGATGGCCGATCGGCTGCAGATGCGCGACCCGGCGAAGTGGAATCTGTTCAACAGTGAAACCCGCAGCAGGCTCTTCCAGCAGTGAGAACATGCAGCCCCCAACGCCCGCATTGCTCTCCATGGCCCTGGACGACACCGACCGAAAACTGATCTCGCTGCTGCGCCAAGACGCGCGCATGAACGTGGCCACGTTGGCCACCAAGCTGGACCTCAGCCGGGGCACGGTCACCAATCGCCTGCGCAAGCTCGAAGACGAGCAGGTCATCGTGGGCTACACCGTCAAGCTCAAGCCAGATGCCGAGCCCAACCAAATCCGTGCTTGGATGGGCGTGCTGGTGGAGGGTAACCAAACCCGCGCGGTGACGGCCAGTTTGCTGGGCGAGCCCGGGGTGGAAGCGCTGCACGACACCAATGGCCGCTGGGACTTGCTGGCTGAACTGCGTGCCGAGAGCATGGGCGAGTTGTCCAAAGTGTTGGAGCGCATTCGACTCATCAAGGGCATTGCCAACACCGAAACCAACATCTTGCTGGCCACCTTCCGGTAAGCCCGTGGCCATGCCCAGTCGGAGCCGCTTCGCCCTGGCGTGGTGCTTGGCCTTGTGTTGGGCCTGGAGCGGCGCATGGGCCTTTGATGCGGACCTTGAGCGCATGGCCAAGGAGCCTCTGACCGAAGAGCAGTGGCGCGAAGTCTCTGCCCGGCGCGGCAGCGACCCTGCCTTTATGGCGCGAGCCTACCGATTGGGCTGTGTTCAGCGCCTGGAGCGGGGCGAGCTTTTGCCGACACCCGCCAACCTGGAGTCGGTGCGCCTGGGTCTGACCTTGGCGCAGCAGTTGGCGTCAAAGTCGGATGTGGTTGGACTGCTGTTGTGCCGAGGTCGCTTGCACCACGGCGGAGGCCAAAGCGAGAAAGCCGAGGCCGATTTCTCCTTGGCCCTGCAAGAAGCAGCAGCCGCCACCGAAAGCGGCTTGCAAGCCCTGGCTTTGGCCCTGCGCGGCGAGCTTCATGAAGCCCAGGGCAATCTGGGCGCTGCGCAAAGGGACTTGCTTGCAGCTCAACGCGTGGGGCAGCCCCCACATGACTACGCCGTGATGGCCCTGGGCAGGTTCTACAACGACCCGCGCGTTGGGAGCCATGCGGATGCGCTGGCACTGCTTCAAGCCTTGATGGCTCGGCTGGAGGCCGGCCCGCTATCGCATCGCTTGGCCACCGCGCGCTTCGAAAGCGGCCTTGCGCTCCAGCACTTGGGCCGCAAGCCAGAAGCCTTGGCCGCCTTGGCTCAGGCGCAGGCGGGCTTCGAAGCGCTGAAAGACGCCGTGCGCACAGCACTCAGCCAGGCCCATCGCGCGCAGGTGCTGCTGCGGCTAGAGCAACCGGCCGCAGCGCTAGCCTTGGCCAATGAGGCACTGCGTGCAGTCGCTCTGGATGATGAGCTGCAGTTTGTGGCCGGCATCGTGCGCGTTGGCGCTTTGCGGCAACTCGGAAAGCTGAAAGAGGCCGAGGCCCTGATGGGCCAACTTCGGCAACGCGTGGGCAAGGAATCGGGTCCTGCGGTGCAAGCCCAGCTCGAAGAAGAATCGGCCGAGCTGGCTGCCGCAGCGCAGCGCTGGGAGCTGGCATTTCGGGCGCGAACCGAGCACTTGAAGCAGGTTCAAGTCTTGACGGCTTTGCAGAAGGCATCGCAGGCCCAGCGCCACAAGCTTGAGTTGGAGAGCGCCTGGCGGGTGGCTGAGTGTGAGCGCCGCCAAAGCGAAGCTTCCGCAGCGCTCCAATTGCGGCGCTGGCAGTGGGCGCTGTTTGCTGTTGCCCTTGCCTGCGCACTGGGCCTCGCAGGGTTGGCCCTGCGCTTGGCAAGGCAAACCCGCGCAGCTTCAACGCGCGAGGTTTGAACGAACTCAGTAGCGCCGAGGGCCCGCGGGGTCCGGGTCGTACCGGTCTTCATACCGCCTGTCACGACGGTCGTCGCGGCGCCCCCTTCGCTCGTAGTGAATCGGTGGCGGCGCGCTGTAACGCCCCTGCACCTCAACGGCCACACGCGGTGGCCCGTAATGCCGGTGCCCTGAGGGGATCACGATGCAGCCCGTGAGGCTGCTGGCGGCAATGGCGAGAACGAGCCCACGCAACAGGTGCGATACGTACTTCACTGAGTGACTCCAAGCGGTCAACATGACCGGCTAGCCACAACGGCCTGGCCCCAAGCGCGTTGACCCTCCAACTCCAAATGTGTGCAGCGCCGTCGGATCTTGGGACTTTGGAAGTTAGGGGGGGGCGGCTCTGCGCGCGTTGCTACAGTCCCTCACGTTTTGCGCATTCGGTTTTCCCCTGCAACTGGAGGACGTCATGCCGGAGGTTCCGCCCCTGAACTTGCCAAGCCACGCAAGCGAAGCGCCCGCGGTGTTGGTTTGGTTGCCCGGCATGGCCCACAACCAAGCGCCTGTGCAGGCGCAGCAGGGTTGGCGGCAGGGTCTGGAGCGTTTGCGGCGCATGGTCGGCGACCTGCTGCCCACGCGAGCCCTGCCAGGCGCCAGTGAAGGCCTCCAAGCCGGCAATCTCGGCGCCTTGATCGATGCCTGCCGCCGCTTCCAGCAAGGCAGCCCCGCCGGTCATGAACCGAGCTTTGCGGCCCACCTGGGTGTGGCCATGGTGCATTCGCAAGACGTCGTCAAGCCTGAAGAGATTCAACGCGCGCAATGCATCGCCCGCTTTTCGCCCATCGGCACGATTGGCCTGCAGGCCGAGGCGGTTGATGCCTTTGCGCGCAGTTGGGAGCTGCCCCTGGTGGACCTGGGTGAGGTGCAGTGCACTGAATGTGGAGACCTCAAACCCGCTACCAAAGTGCTGGCCCTGACGGCCGACCAAGGCACCAAGCTGCCTGACCCCTTGGCACTGCGCGATGTGTTGGTGGTCTTGACGCCCGAGCTCACGGGTGACCACCCCTTGCAGGTGGAGGCTTCGGCCTATTTGCTGGCTGACACCATCAGAACGGCCATGACTCGATCCGCCCTGGTGCGCGTCATTGCGAGCGAATCGGCTCGCCGGCTGAGCCAGCCAAGCCGGTCGGTGAAGGATGCGTTTGAGTTGCTCCACGCTACCCATGTGCTGCGCTGCGAGGGCAGTGTTGCCATCAGTGGGCAGATGCAATTGCAGATGGAGCTATTGGCCTCCGGTCAGTTGCGACCCATGTGGAGCGATGCGTTCACGACTTCAATCGATGAGCTTTTGGCAGGCGACGCGAACAAGTTGATGGATGTGTTGTCCAGTGCGCACGCTGCGCTTCTGAACGAGTCGCTGAGCCTTGCGCAACTGCCAGCCTGGAAAAGCCTAGAAGATCATCAGCTCCTCGTGGCTGCTACTCAGTTTATGCATCGGCTGTCTCCGGTCTCCTTTCAGCGATCGCGCTTGCTTCTTGACAGTCTTTGCCAGCGCGCGCCTCGGCAGGCCCTTGTGCATGCTTGGTTGGCTAAGTGGCATGTCATGGCTGTGGTTCAGGCGCTCGAGCCTGTTCCTACGGCAGCAGCTAGTGCGGTGGCTTCAGCTGACACCGCATTGCAGCTTGACCCCAACTGCGCCTTGGCGCACTCGCTGGGTGCAATAGCGCGCCTGATGCTACGTGCGCCACTGTCAGAGGTCGGGCCTGCATTTAGTCGTGCGGTTGGTTGCAACCCGAGTGAAGCACTCTCGTGGATGTACGAAGCAGCGCATGCTCTTTATGAGGATCGGTGCGATGCCGCCGAGCAGGCGATTCGAAATGCCCTAGCGCTATCACCACTTGACCCTTGGAGGTACATGTTTGACGCAACGGCGGCGCATGTGTACTTGGCGAACGAACGTTGGGACTTGGCATTGCAGTACGCCCAGCATGCAGCGCGCCTAAGGGCGCGCCATGCCCCAACCATTTTTTTCCTCGTTATCGCCCAAGCACGGCTTGGCCGACTGGACCTTGCGAATGGGCATTTGCTCCAGCTTTTGGAGCTTTGGCCGAAGTTTTCGCTAACCCTTTTTTGGGAAACCTATGCAGGGCGCGATTCCAAACATGCTCATGAGTTCGCTTGGGCGCTCACTGCTTCTGGCTTGCCAAGTTGATTCGCACAACATCAGGAGTGAAGAATGGAGAGATATGCAATGCTGGGGCCTTACTCGACAGTTTGGCCTGGTTCCACTGTTTGGCCTGGTTCGACAGTTTGGCCAGGGTCAACAGTTTGGCCGGGTTCCACTGTTTGGCCTGGTTCCGCTTTGGCGGCGCGGAGTTCAGGCAATGTCGAGAGCTTCGGCGCATCGGCGCTACGCGGTGAATTGATCGGGAGCTCGATCAGCGGAACGCTCAAGCCATTTCAACTTGACCTTGGCCAAGCGCCGCTGCTAACGCAGGGCTCCTTGCCGCGCGCCCAATCCTTCTTACTCGAAGCCGCAGGCGGCCTGCGCGTTCAAGTCGTGGCGGGCGCCGTTGAAGTGCAATGCTTGGCAGAGCACAGCAAGCAACTGGCTTGGCAGCCGCTGCTGCGCTTTTATCGCCCGCCCCCCGAACTGTTCCAAGCCCAGGTGGCGCTGGTCGATGCCGAGCTACCGCTTCGCGAAACGCGGGCTGGCGAGGTCCTGGCCCAGTCGCACAACGCCTTCTCGTTCTTCCTCGGTGCGGCAGCGGTGCCCTGGAACCGCCGGCCGCGCAGCTTGGAGTTCATCGATATCGCGCTCAACCTGATGCAGATGCTGCAGCAGCGGGCCAAGCAATTGCTTGCTTGCGCGCGGCCGCACACGCTGCAGCCGGCCTTGATGCCGATCATTGAGGTGCCGGAGCACGGGAGCTTGCCCAGTGGTCATGCGGGTGAGGCACGGCTGGTGGCGGAGTTGATTGGGCACTGGGCTGCTCTTGCGAATGCGCAGTCGCCACTGCCCGGCATGCTGAACCGCTTGGCCACACGCATCGGGCACAACCGCGTCGTTGCCGGGGTGCATTTCCCGGTGGACTCGGTGGCGGGTGATTTGCTTGGGCGCTGCGTGTTCGCCTACCTGCGTGCAGCCTTTGAACAAGAGGCGGCTCAGTTTGGCGAGTTCGGCCACAGCGAGGCTTCTGGCTGGGGGCGGTTTGAGCTCGTCACGCCAGAGAACGCGCCCGCGCATGCAGTGCTAACCCCCGCCAACTTCACCCCGCCGGCTCTGCCCGATCTGGCCGATTTGTGGGCGCTGGCTTGCGCGGAATGGCAGTGAGCGGCGCCTGGGAATCGCCCGTCGCCTGCACCCCAGGCGACCCCTACCTGCGCTGGCAGCAGCTGGATGGCTGGCGCGGCTTGCTGCCCGATGCCGGCTACGACTGGGTTCCCCTGCTGCTCAAGCGGCGCGTCAAGTCGACCTGGGCGTCCTTGCGCGGGCAGTTGCCCGAACTGAGGCTCAGCTTTGATGCCAGCGAGTCGTTGCGCATCACAACGGCATGGTTGCCAGCGGCCCAGCTGTCAAGGCTGGAGCCTTTGGTTGAGGCCATGGAGCTTGCGCTTCCATCCACGCGCGGCCGTGCCTTGCCCGAGGCCGGCGCTTGGCCTGCGCTGCCAAAGCTTCACAAGGCGCCCGTGGTGGTGGGGGTCATTGACCGGGGCGGCGCACCCTTGCACGCCGCCTTCCGCGACCCGGATCACCCCGAGCGGAGCCGTTTGCTCGCCTTTTGGGACCAAGCGCAACAGTCCCAAGCCCCTTGGCAGCCCTCACCGGCCGGGTACGGGCGTTTGCTGGCCGGGGAGGCGCTGCAAAAGGAGCTGGTGCAAGGCGAAGAGGCCGAGCGCAAGGCCTACGCCCGCTTGGGTCTAGAAGACTTGCTGGCAGCCGCCCGCGAAGAGCGAGCTGACCACGCCACGCACGTGATGGACACCTTGGCCGGCTTGCCCGATGGCCGTGCCCCTGCCGCAGCCGCCAAGCCTTTGCTGCGCGACGCCGCCGGCGAAGCGCCCTTGGTGCTGGTGTCGGTGCCCACGCCGCCCGAGAGCCAAAGCGGCGCTGCAGCCGCCATGGCGCAGGTGCTCGACGCCCTTCATTTCATCCGCGAGGTGGCGAGGCGGGTGGCGCCGGAGGCGGCGGTGGTCGTCAACCTCAGCATGGGTTTGCAGGCGGGGCCACGAGACGGCAGCTTGCTCTTGGAACAAGCCGTTGATGAGCTCATGAGGGCCGATGAAGGGCTTTTGGTCATCATGGCCGCTGGCAATGCCGCCGCTCAGCCGCAGGCGCTTGGCGGCCTCTTGGAAGACGAAGCCGAACTGGGCTGGAGAATTCGCCCGCAAGACGGCACGGACAGCCATTTGGAGTTGTCTTGGGAGCGCGGTGCAGGTGCCGAGCCCGAGCTGCAACTGGTGCCGCCCTTTGGTGTTGGAGCCTCGCCTTGGGTGCGTGTGGGCGAGCAAGCCAGCCTGCGCGATGGAGCCGGCCGCTTGCTCGGCTTGGTGCAGCTCATGCCCAATGGCCGGGGCATGGTGTCCTTGGTGCCCACGGTGGGCCAAACCGAGCGCGGCACAGGGGTGGCGGGCTGCTGGCGGGTTCGCTTGCGAGCCGATCGGCCGCTGGGCTTGGCGGCCCAGTTGCAGGGCGACCCCTGGCAAGCGTCGCAGCGTTCGTCGCCACAGTCGTATTTGGAATTTGCGCGCGGCCTGCAGTTGTTGACCGGTGGCCTGCCCAACGCTCTGGCCAGTGGCCTTGCCCCCTTGGTGGTGGGCGCTGCACGCCTGCGAGAGGGCACGATGGCGCCCTACACACCGAGCCTGGATGCACAGCAGATGCAGTTTTTGGCCGTAGCCGACGAAAGCGCCTTCGCGCCGGGCCTGGTGGCCGCTGGAGCCTTGAGCGGCCAATGGGCGCGCATGAGCGGCAGCAGCGTGGCAACGCCGGTGGCGGCGCGGCACTGGGTGAACCTGATTGCACGCGAGGGCGTGCAGGCGGCGTCCATGTTGTGGCGCAGCAAGGGCGAACCGAACGGCTCAGGCCCCGGCTTTAGGAACGCCTCTTGGGCGAGCGGTGGAGCGCAAACGGCGCGGCGCCCGCCGCCTTTGCGACCCGGCCCGCTGGCGCTGGATCTGCCCTTGGGCGAGGGCTCCGCCTAGAGGCTGGCCCCCTCAGGGGCGCAGCGCTCCGTTTTCAAATTTAGGCGGCAATCGCCAGTTCGCTGCGCAGCACGCCGAACAGGTTCTTTGGGTCCGGGTTCTGCGGCACGATGCTGATGAACTCGCCGATGCCGAGTTCACGCGCGGTGTCGTTCAAGAAGGTCAGCGCGGCGAAGTCTTCAAGCGCGAAGCCCACCGAATCGAACACCGTGACTTGCTCGCTGCTCGTGCGGCCGGCGGCTTGGCCGTTCAGCACGGTCCAGAACTCGGTGACAGCGAAGTCGGCTGGCATTTGCTGGATGTCGCCTTCAATGCGGCTTTGCGGCTCGTACTCGACGAACACGGCGGCTTGCTCCAGCACGCCACGGTGCAGTTCGGTCTTGCCGGGGCAGTCGCCGCCCACGCCGTTCACGTGCATGCCCGGCTCGATCATGTCGGGCGTGATGATGGTGGCGTTGGTCTTGTCAGCCGTCACCGTGGTGATGATGTCCACGCCCTTGCAAGCTTCAGCGGTGCTGGCGAAGACCTTGGTCGTGAGGCCAGAGCCGGCGAGGTTGGCGATCAGCTTGGCGGTGGCCTTGGCGTCCACGTCAAACAGGTGCAGGGTGTCGATGCCGACCAAGTCACGGAAAGCCAGGGCTTGGAACTCGCTCTGCGCGCCGTTGCCGATCAAGGCCATCACGCGGCTGTTCGGGCGGGCCAGCTTCTTGGCGGCCAGGGCCGACATGGCGGCGGTGCGAATGGCGGTGGTGATGGTCAGCTCGGACAACAAGCGCGGTGCGCCGGTGGCCACATCAGCGAGCACGCCGAAGGCCATCACGGTGGGCAAGCCAGCCTTGGTGTTCTTGGGGTGGCCGTTCACGTACTTGAAGGTGAACTGCGCGTCGTCGGCGATGGGCATCAGCTCGATCACGCCATCGTTCGAATGGCAGGCCAAACGCGCGCTCTTGTCGAAGGCTTCCCAGCGCAGAAACTCTTGCTCAATGCGCTGAGCCACGCCGGCGATGCAGGCGCTCAGGCCCTTGCGTTGAACCAGGCTAACGAGGTCTTCAACGCTGAGGTACAGGGTGCTTAGTGGGTGAGTGGCAGGGGCTTGACGCAGCATGATGTTCTCGGAGCGGGTTGCGATGGAAAGCAGTGTCTGCAAGCTTGGCGTCAAGCGGAAGTGCAAACAATGGCTATAAATGCTGCATTCGATGATCAAAAAGTCATAGTTAAATGACTAAGTGATCAATTTCAAGCAAAAAGCAAGGCCGCCTTGGCCTGAATGGGCGATGAAAAGCCAGGCTCCTACACTTCGCGCCCTTACCAAAAACACACGTGTTCGCCATGTCCACAAGCCGAGAACAAGCCGCCCTGCAACGCCTGGAACAACTGCAGGACCCGCTCACTGGGATGAGCTGGTTGGCCTCCAAGCAAGTCAAGCGCGTGGCCGAGGTTGACGGCAACTTGCAGGTGGACATTGAGCTGGGCTACCCCAGCCAAAGCCTGCATGCGGCTTTGGCGAAGGAACTCGGCGAGGCGCTGCAGGCGCAGGTCAAGGTCACGCAGAACATCGTGGCGCACGCCGTTCAGCGCAGCTTGCAGCCCTTGCCTGGCGTGAAGAACCTGATTGCCGTGGCTTCCGGCAAAGGCGGCGTCGGCAAAAGCACCACCGCCGCCAACTTGGCGCTGGCACTGCAGGCCGAAGGCGCCCGCGTTGGCCTGCTGGATGCCGACATCTACGGCCCCAGCATGCCCATGATGATGGGCATCAAAGGCAAGCCAGAAACCGTGGACGGCAAAACCATGGAGCCCATGATGGGCCACGGTGTACAGGTGATGAGCATTGGCTTCTTGGTGCCCGACGACCAAGCCATGGTCTGGCGCGGCCCGATGGCCACGGGTGCTTTGGAGCAATTGCTGCGCCAAACCAACTGGCAAGACCTCGACTACCTCATCGTGGACTTGCCGCCAGGCACGGGAGACATTCAACTGACGCTGGCGCAGCGCGTGCCGGTCACCGGTGCCTTGATCGTCACCACGCCGCAAGACATTGCCTTGATCGACGCCAAGAAGGCGGTTCGCATGTTCGAGAAGGTGGGCGTGCCCATCCTCGGCCTCGTGGAAAACATGGCGGTGTACTGCTGCCCGAACTGCGGCCACACGGAGCATATTTTTGGCGCCGAGGGTGGCAAGAACATGGCGGCTCAGATGGGCTTGACCTACCTGGGAGCGCTGCCTTTGCAACGCGCCATTCGTGAGCAAAGCGACGCGGGCACGCCGCCCGTGGCCTTTGACCCGAACAGCGAAGTGAGTGGCCTCTACAAGGCGCTGGCCCGGCAAGCTGCCGTGGCGGTGGGCCGGCTGGCGAAGGACTACGCCGCCAAGTTCCCCACCATCAAGATCTCCAAAGAGACCTAAAGGGCGGCGCTTAAAGCGCCAGGTCGCGCATCCGGCGCGGCCCGGCCCGTTGCTCGACCTCTTGCCACAGCGCATCGGTCAGGCCAATGCGGTGCAGGCCTTGAATGGCCACGAAGAGGGGTGCCACCACCCAACCCATCAGCCCCGAGCGGGGCCTGCGGCCTTCGTACCAGTGGCCCATGCTTTGCAGCAGCAAGCCGGAGGCCGTGAAGGCCACCGCCCAGCCCAGTTGGCCGAAGTCGCGTGCGGCCATGACGAGCCCCGCCAGCACCAGCGGCACACCCCAGCAGTGCAGGGCGATGTTGCGCGGGTCGCGGTGGTCTTGGGCGTAGCGGGTGAGAAGCTGGATTGGGGCCATGTTGGGCATGGAGGGCTCCCTTTGAAAATCGATTCGTACTGATTCTGCGCGCGTCTGCCCGGGCTGGCGCAGGCGAAGTGCAACAGATGCCAGAATTTCCCGCATGTCCCTGTCTGTGATCGCCATTCAAACCGAGGCCTTTGACCTCGCGGCCGACTGGGCTGCCTTGACCGGCCCCCAAGTCGGCGCGCTGGCCAGCTTCATGGGTGTGGTGCGCGATTCGCCGGAAGGCGGGCTGCAAGCCCTGGAGCTGGAGCACTACCCGGGCATGACCGAGCGTGCGATTGAAGCCATGGTGGCCGCCGCCACCGCGCGCTTTGCGCTGCAAGGCGCCATCGTGCGGCACCGGGTCGGTCGCCTTGGGCTGGGCGAGCCCATCGTTTGGGTGCTCACCGCCAGCAGCCACCGGCAAGCGGCGCTGGATGCCTGTGCCTTTCTGATCGACTACCTGAAAACGCAGGCGCCGTTCTGGAAGAAGGAACATGGCGTGGCCGGCTCTGCCTGGGTGGATGCCCGCAGCGCCGACGACGCAGCCCTGGCGCGCTGGGGCATTGCCGCTGGAAACGCCCAATGATCGAAGCCCTGGCCGTTGCCGTGGGTGCCGCCTCCGGCGCCTTGCTGCGCTGGCAAGCGGGGCTTTGGCTCAATGCGCGTCATCCTGATTTACCGCTCGGCACCTTGGGGGTGAATCTCATTGGCGGCCTGTTGATTGGGTTTTGCCTCGTGCTGCTCGCGCGGCCGGAGCAGGGCTTGTGGCGTTTGTTGTTGGTAACTGGTTTTTTGGGCGGCTTAACGACCTTCAGCGCCTTCTCGGGTGAATCGCTTCAGCTCTTGCAGAGAGGCGCTTGGGGCTGGGCCTTGGTGCACAGCGCCGCCCATGTGTTCGGCGCCTTGGGTGCAGCCGCTC
>JBKCVH010000030.1:0-33494 GCA_046317675.1 Burkholderiales bacterium | reverse complement strand
ATCTCACGCTCGCCTGCCAAGACCAAAGCCCCTGCCGACTCGACGATGGCCTTTAGCTCGCGAACGTTCCCGGGCCAAGCTCGCGATGACAGCCAAGCCAGTGCGCTAGGAGCGTGGGCGGCAGAAATCTGCCGACTGCGCGTCTCTGATCGAACTTCCAGCGGTTGGCACCGTTTTTCGCCTCGAATCGTCAATTGGCGATCTGCAATCGCTGTTGGTCATCTGTGAGCACCCTCGGGCAGCAGTTTTGGGCTCGATTTCTCTCGTTCTTGAACTTCATACCGCCCGCATGGCTCCCATGCGCCGCAAATTCAGCGCCATGCACACGAGCTTGAACTCGGCTTGCACGCGGTGCAGTCCTCTCAGGCTGAATTGGCGGAATCCGAGCACGCTCTTGATCCACCCGTTGGGTGGCTCGGCGATCCATTTGCGCTTGCGGTACGCTGTCTTGCCGTCTTCTGTCTGCAGCTTGGCGGCCATCGCGGCTGTGTGCGGGTTCTTCTCGGCGTCTATCTCTGCGCTGCGCTTGCCCTCGCGTCCCATGGCCACCACCAACTCTGTCGGTGATTGGGCCACTGCTTGGAAGTTCTGTTCGCTGCGGTAGCCCGCGTCGGCCAGTGCTTGCTTGGGGTTCTGGCCGGTGTTGGCCTTCACCGCCTTGAGCATCGGCACCAGTTGCCCCACGTCGGCGGCGTTGTTGTTGAGCTCGGCGGCCACGATGATGTGTGCGTGTTCATCGACAGCTGTCTGCGCGTTGTAGCTGGCGTCAAAACCGCCACCGGCGCGCTTCATGATGCGGCTGTCGGGATCGGTGAAGTTCTCTTGCGCCGTGGGCTCGGGCTGGCCGAACTCACGCTTGAAGCGGCCCCCTGTGGGCTTGCCGTCTTCGTCAGTGGGCTTGCATTCGTCGTCTGGGCTGCGGCCGCGCTCGATGTCGGCGTCGCGCTGGCGCTTCTCGATGCGCTGGCGTGCTTCAACGATCGCCTTCAGGCGAACCTCGCGTCGCTCAATCTCAGCCGGGATGTCCACCTCTGGCTCTTCGGCTTCGGCCGCGTCGGCGGTCTTCGCGCGCTCCAGCAGCGCATCGATCTGGGCCTTCAATTCGGCTTCGGCCTGCTGCATGCGCTCAAAGCTCATCGCCTTGTGGCGGCTGGCGTTGGCCTTGAGCTTGGTGCCGTCGATGGCCACAGTGCCCAACTTGACCAGACCCATCTCGCCAGCGAGCTTGACCACTTGCACAAACAACTCGCTCAGCTCCTTGAGGTGCAGCGCGCGGAAGTCGCGAATGGTGCGGTGCTTGGGGAAGTTGCCGGCACCAAGCATCCGAAACGCCAGGTCATCGTGCAGCCTGCGTTCGATCTTGCGCGAGCTGAACACGCCCGTGGCGTAGCCGTAGACCAGCAGCTTGACCATCAGGGCCGGGTGAAACGGCTGGTTGCGCGCGCCGCCGCCTGCATAGCGGGCGTAGAACGCCTTGAGGTCCAGAGCGTCGACCGTGTCGCTGATGAAGTAAGCCAAGTGGCCTTTAGGCAGCCAGTCTTGCAGCGACGCGGGCAGCAACATCTCTTGCTGCGGTTCATAAGGGCGGTAACTGATGGCCATGCCAATTCAACGTTCGAGCGACTCAAAGGACATCAGGGACTTCCCTTCTGCCGCCCACACTCCTAGTGCGGATTGCAACTTGTTGCAAGACGTATCAGAGGCGAGCCCTCGTTCAAGTTGGGGATGTCCGAGAACTGATTCGCACATAGGGCTTGCCTATGCGGCCCTTAGGAAACCCGCATTGGCGGGTTGATGCTGATTAGGCTAGCCTCTCTAAGCGCTGTCTTCGGGCAGACAACTCCCTCAAACCGATGCATGGAGAGACACGATGGGCCTTAAAGGATCGAAGACCGAGCAGAACCTGAAAGACGCCTTCGCGGGCGAGTCGCAGGCCAACCGGCGCTACCTCTACTTCGCAAACAAGGCGGATGTGGAAGGGCAAAACGACGTGGCAGCGCTCTTTCGCTCCACGGCTGAGGGCGAAACCGGCCATGCGCATGGCCACTTGGAGTTTCTGGAGGCGGTGGGCGACCCCGCCACGGGCTTGCCCATCGGCAGTTCGCGCCAGAACCTAGCCGCTGCGGTGGCGGGCGAAACGCACGAGTACACCGACATGTACCCCGGCATGGCCAAAACCGCCCGCGACGAAGGCTTTGACGAAATTGCCGATTGGTTTGAGACGCTGGCCAAGGCCGAGCGCTCGCATGCCAACCGCTACGCCAAGGCCTTGGCCGAGTTGGTGGATTGATCAAGAGTTTTTGAACCTGAACGGCGCCTTTTCGGCGCCGTTCCTTCTCTGGGAGTGAGCTGCATGCGCGAAGGCAACCTCGAAGCCCCAACCCGCCACCCGGTGGAGTGGAAAACCCCGGAGTTCTACGACGAGAGCAAGGCCCTCGACGAGATGGGCCGCATCTTTGACATCTGCCACGGCTGCCGGCGTTGCGTGAGCCTCTGCCAGAGCTTCCCAACCCTGTTCGATTTGGTCGATGCCACCCCAGATGGCGAGGCCCACAGCATTCCGCGCGACGACTACTGGAAGGTGGTGGACCAGTGCTACCTGTGCGACCTTTGCTACATGACGAAGTGCCCCTACACGCCGCCCCACGCGTGGAACCTCGACTTCCCGCACACCATGCTGCGGGCCAAGGCCATTCAGTTCCAGCGGGGTGAAGTCAAGGGCAGCTCCAAATTCCTGGCCAGCACTGATGTGCATGGTCAATTTGCCGGTATTCCCATCGTGGTGCAAACGGTGAATGCCGTGAACCGCACCAAGATCGCCCGCAAGGGCATGGACGCCATGCTGGGCGTGCACCCTGAGGCCTGGATGCCCGAGTTGGCCAGCCAGCGCTTTCGCTGGGGCGCCAGCAAGGCAGCGGCCACGGTGGCCACGCAAGGCGAGCGCACGCCCGGCAAAGTGGCGGTGTTCAGTACTTGCTACGTGAACTACAACGAGCCCGGCATTGGGCACGATTTGCTCAAGGTGCTCGACCACAACGACATTCCTTACGTCATCGTCGAGAAGGAAAAGTGCTGCGGCATGCCCAAGTTCGAGTTGGGTGATTTGGAATCTGTCGAGAAGAGCAAGAACGCGAACATTCCGGTGCTCGACCGCTACGCGAGCGAGGGCTACGCCATCGTGTCGGCCATTCCGAGCTGCACGCTGATGTTCAAGCAAGAGCTGCCCCTGCTGTTCCCGCAAGAGGCGGCCGTCAAGCGCGTTCAAGAAGCCATGTGGGACCCCTTCGAGTACCTGGTGGCCCGCCACAAGGACGGCCTCTTGAAGACCGATTTCAAGACGGCGCTCGGCAAAGTCAGCTATCACATCCCATGCCATGGCCGGGTGCAAAACATCGGCCGCAAGACGGAGGAGATGTTCAAGCTCATTGGCAAAACGGTGACGGTGCAACTGAACACCGTGGAGCGCTGCTCGGGCCATGCGGGCACCTACGGCGTGAAGACCGCGCACCACAAAGACGCCATGAAGATCGGCAAGCCGGTCTTCAAGAGCATGGCCAAAGACGAACCGGACGTGATCAGCAGCGACTGCGCGCTGGCCGGCCACCACATAGCGCAGGGCATGCAAGAGGCTGGCACCCCGGCCAAAGACCTCGCCCACCCTCTGACCCTGCTGCGCCGTGCCTACGGCCTGGAGACTGCACGATGAGCATTACCGCCGACAACCTCATGAGCCTGGAGGCTTGGACCAAGCTGCGCAAGCTCAAGCGCGCTGACTTCATTGCCCACCGCCGGCTGCGCAGCGTGCAACTGGGCGAGCACATGACGCTGCAGTTCGAAGACGAGCAGACCATTCGCTACCAAATCCAGGAAATGCTCCGCGTGGAGAAGATCTTCGAGGAGGAGGGCATCCAAGCCGAGATCGACACCTATGCGCCCCTGGTGCCCGATGGCAGCAACTGGAAAGCCACCTTGCTGCTGGAGTACCCCGATGTGCACGAACGCAAGCGGGAACTGGCGCGCCTGATTGGCGTGGAGGACCGTGTGTTTGTGGAGGTCGAGGGGCTAGAGCGCGTGTACGCCATTGCCGACGAAGACTTGGACCGCGAAAACGCCGAGAAAACTTCTGCCGTGCATTTCGTGCGCTTTGAGTTCACGCCCGCTCAAAGCGCCGCCATTCGCGCCGGCGCATCGGTCAAGCTCGGTTGCGACCACACCAACTACCCGGTGCACTTGACGATTCCGGCAGAAAGCTTGGCCTCACTGGCGGGTGACTTGCGCTCGGGCGCTCCCGCCTAGGCCGGCAGGGCCATCGCGTCCAGCAACTCGTTTTCAATTTGAAGCTGCACGCGGGGCATGCCGAGGGCGGTGCCATCCACCAAGAAGGTGTCTTCCACCCGCTCGCCCAGCGTTGAAATCTTGGCCAGCTGCAAGTTGATGCCGTGCCGCGCCAGCACGCGGGCAATGGCGTACAGCAAGCCAGCGCGGTCGCTGGCGCTGAGTTCCAGCACCCAGCGCTGGGCGCGCTCGTCGGGCCGGAGGGTGACGCGCGGCGTGGTGGGGAACGATTTGACGCGGCGCGACAGGCGCGCACGCCGCGGCTCGGGCAAGGGGCCGGTTTGCAGCAGGGCTTGGGTCAGCCTTTGCTCCACCAGGGGCACGAGGTCGCGGTGCAAGGTGGCGGGGTCGTTGGTGTGCACCTGGAAGGTGTCGAGCGCGTAGCCATCCCGGGTGGTGTGCACCTTCGCGTCCAGGATGTTGAAGCCTGCGCCGTCGAAGTAGCCGCAAATGCGGGCGAAAAGGTCGGTGATGTCTTTGGCATAGACCACCACCTGCAAGCCTTCGCCAATGGGGCTCGGACGCGCGCAAACCACAGGCTCTTTGCTCTGCACGTGCCGCCACAGCGCGCGGGCATGCCACGCCAGTTCGGGGGCGTCGTGGCGGGCGAAGTAGCTGATCTGCAAGGTCTGCCACAGCGGCGCCTCGGTCTCCGGCAGCATGGAGTGAAGCGCCATGATGTGCCGCGCTTCTTGCTTGCGGGCTTCCAGTTCGGCCTCGGGGCTGGGCGTGGCCCCACCGAGGTGGCGCAGTGCCAGTCGGTAGAGGTCTTCCATCAGCTTGCCCTTCCAGGCGTTCCAGACCTTGGGGCTGGTGCCACGGATGTCGGCGACGGTCAGCAAGTACAGCGCAGTGAGCCAGCGCGCATTGCCAACCTTGGCGGCAAAGGCGGCGATCACCTCGGGGTCAGACAGGTCGGCCTTTTGTGCGGTGTGGCTCAACAGCAAGTGCTGCCGAACCAGAAATTCCACCAAGTGGGTGTCTTCCCGCGTGAGCTTGTGCGCCCGCGCAAAGCGGCGCACTTCGGTGGCGCCCAGTTCCGAGTGGTCGCCACCACGACCCTTGGCCACGTCATGAAACATGGCCGCGATGTAGAGCAAGTGCGGCTTGTCGAACTGCGCTGCCAGTTGCGAGCAGTGGGGGTATTCGTGCGAGTGCTCAGGAATGAAGAAGCGACGCACGTTGCGCAGCACCATGAGGATGTGCTGGTCAACGGTGTAGACGTGGAACAAGTCGTGCTGCATTTGCCCCACGATGGCTCGGAACACCCACAAATAGCGGCCCAGTACCGAAGTCTGGTTCATGAGCCGCATGGCGTGCGTCTGGCCTTCCGGGCCCATCAGGAGCTGCATGAACGCGGCACGGTTCTCTGGGCGGTTGCGCCAACGCGTGTCCATGATCGGCCTGGCGTTGTACAGAGCCCGAAGCGTGCGAGCCGACAAGCCTTTCAATCCCCGCGTGCCGGCGTACAGCACGAAGGTTTGCAGGATGGCTTCGGGGTGCTCTTGGTAGAGATGGTCGTGGGCCACTTCGATCAGCCCGGAACGGTCCAAGAACCAGCCATTGCAGCCGTCAATCGGGCGCACCTGGGTGCGCTGAGCGGGGTCAATGCGCTCGGCCAAATTCAAAAGCAAGATTTGGTTGAGCTGAACGACCGCCTTGGCCGCCCAGTAGTAGCGGCGCATCAATTGCTCGCTGGCGCGGGGCTGGTGGCGGTCGGCCGAATTGCTCAGGCCTAGCAAACCGGCTGCAGCGGTCTGCAGGTCGAAGACCAGCCGGTCTTCACGCCGAGCGGCCGTGATGTGCAGCAAGCAGCGGATGAGCTTCAGTGTGCCTTCGTTGCGCCGCAGTTTCTGCGCTTCGAGCGCCGTGATGAGCCCACCCGCTGCCAGCTCGGTCCAGGTGCGCCCAAGCTGCGCGCCACGCGCAATCCAGATCAGCAGTTGCAAGTCCCGCAGGCCGCCGGGGCTCTCTTTGCAATTCGGCTCTAACGCGTAGGGTGTGTCCTCGTGCTTGGTGTGGCGCTGTTGCATTTCCAGCGTTTTGCCGCGCAAGAAGGCGAGCGGATCCAGCTGCTGTAGCAGCCCTTGCTGCAAGCGGGCGAAGGCGGCTTTGGGGCCGGTCAGCAAACGCGCCTCTAGGAAGGAGGTCTGCACCGTGAGGTCTTCGGCCGCACCACTCAGGCACTCGCTTTGCGTGCGCACACTGGAGCCAATCTCCAGACCCACATCCCAGCACGCCGTGATGAAGGCTTCAAGCGCTGTTTTGAGCGGACCTGGTTGATGGGGCTCCACGTCGTCCGGCAGGAGCACGAGGACGTCGACATCGGAGTGCGGGAACAGCTCGCCGCGCCCGTAGCCCCCCACTGCTACCAAACAAGCCTGTCTCGGCAGGCCAGCGGCCTGCCAAAGACTCAGCAACAGCTGGTCCACGAGCCGGGCCAATGCCTTGAGCAGTCGCTCGGCGCCAGCAGGGCTCGGCTTCTTGCCGGCAAAGGCGACGAGCAGGGCCTGCTTGGCTTCGCGGTGCCTGGCGCGCGCGGCTGCCAGGTCGAGGTTCATGCCTTGATGAAGTCTGGGACTGGCGGGCTGCCAGCGCTCAGGGTCAGCACTTCGTAGCCGGTTTCCGTCACGGCAATCGTGTGCTCCCACTGCGCTGATAAGGAACGGTCCTTGGTCACGATGGTCCAGCCATCAGGCAGCTCCTTGATTTCGCGCCGGCCTGCATTCACCATGGGCTCGATGGTGAAGACCATGCCGGGCACGAGTTCTTCGAGCGTGCCAGGGCGGCCGTAATGCAAGACCTGGGGCTCTTCATGGAACTTGCGCCCAACGCCGTGCCCGCAGAACTCACGCACCACGCTGAAGCCCGCAGGTTCAACATAGCTCTGAATGGCATGGCCGATGTCGCCCAGACGCGCGCCAGGCTTGACCTTGGCGATGCCCTTCCACATGGCCTCGAAGGTGAACTGGCAAAGGCGCTTGGCAGCGATCGAGCCTTCCCCGACCACGAACATGCGGCTGTTGTCGCCGTGCCAGCCATCTTTGATGACGGTGACGTCGATGTTCAAGATGTCACCGTTCTTCAGCGGCCGGTCGTTCGGGATGCCATGGCAAACGGTGTGGTTCACCGAGGTGCACAGCGCCGCAGGGAACGGGGGGTAGCCAGGGGGTTGGTAGCCAATGGTGGCCGAGACGGTCTTCTGAACCTCTTGGATGTAATGGGTCGCGATCTTGTCAAGTTCCAGGGTGGTGACCCCGGGCTTGATCAAAGGCGTCAACATGTCCAGGACCTCGCTGGACAAACGACCCGCCACGCGCATGCCGGCGATGTCTTCGGGGCTCTTGATCACGATACTCATTTCGCACCCTCCTTGCGCACGAACAGACCGGTGGAAGCAAATGAGCGGTGTCCCATGGAATGAACCGCTCTGTTCAGCGAAGGCGTGTTTTTCATGGCGCGCATTCTCTCAGTCGGCCCAGTGCACCCAGCCGAAATGGGCCGTGACCAGCACCACGATGCCAAACACGATTCGGTAGTAGGCAAAGGGGGTGAAGCTGTGCGTGCTCACGTAGCGGAGCAACCAACGCACACAAACCCAGGCGGATAGGAAGCTGAACAGGAGCCCGACCAGAAACATCGGCGCATCGCTCCAGGCCAGCAGCCCGCGCTCTTTGTAGAGGCTGTAAGCGCCCGCACCGATCAGGGTTGGAATGGCCAAGAAGAAGGAGAACTCCGTCGCCGCCTTGCGTGACAGGCCCATCAGCATGCCGCCAATGATGGTCGCACCCGAGCGGCTGGTGCCGGGAATCAGGGCCAAGCACTGCACGAGCCCGACCTTCAAAGCGTCCATCGGGCTCATGTCGTCCACTTCTTGAACCCGCACGTGCGATTGCCGCCGCTCAGCCCAAAGAATGATGAAGCCCCCCACGATAAACGCGGTGGCGACGACGGTGGGCGTGAACAAATGCGCCTTGACTGCCTTGCCGAACAGCAGGCCCAGCACCACCGCTGGGAAAAAGGCGGCGCCCACGTTCAGCACGAAGCGGCGTGCCTTCTCTTGAGTGGGCAAATCACTTGCCACGGCGCGCAGGCGTTCGGCGTAAACCAAGATGACCGCAAAGATGGCGCCCGTCTGAATGGCGATCTCGAACACTTTGGATTTGGCATCCACCATGCCGAGCAGGCTGCCGGCAAGAATCAAATGCCCGGTGGAACTGATCGGGAGGAACTCGGTCAGGCCTTCAACGATCCCCATGATCGCGGCCTTGATCAACAACACAACATCCACGGCGGATCCTGTCAGCGCAAAGGGGCGGCATGATAGGCGGGGTGCCTAGAATGGCCGTGCTTTCATAGAGGGATTAGTCCATGGATTTCGAGCAGGCCCGTTTCAACATGATTGAGCAACAGATCCGGCCCTGGGACGTGCTGGACCCTGAGGTGTTGCAGTTGCTCAGTTTGGTGCGGCGTGAGGACTTTGTTCCTGCCAAGTTGCGCCACCTCGCATTTACCGACACCGAACTGCCGCTTGGCGCTAACAGCGCCGGCCGCCGCATGTTGGCCCCCAGGGTAGAGGCGCGCTTGCTGCAGGAACTGCAGGTGCAGCCCCACGAGCGCGTGCTGGAGCTGGGAACGGGCTCGGGCTATCTGACGGCCCTTTTGGCGCACCGCGCGGCTGAGGTCGTGAGCGTGGAAAGCGACCCGATCTTGCAAGAACACGCCCGCCAAGCACTGCGCCGTGCAGGCCTGACCCGCATTGAGCTCGTGCTGGGTGAGCCGCTGCAAGGCCAAGCAGCGAAAGGCCCCTTTGACGTGATTTTGCTCACTGGTTCAGTCCCAGAACTGCCGCGCGCCCTTCTGGCGCAGCTTAAGGCGGGTGGCCGCTTGTGCGCCATCGTGGGTGAAGAGCCGGTCATGCGCGCCACGCTGTACACCCAGGCGGCGCCCGGTCAGCTGGCTTCGGTGGAGTTGTTTGACACGGTTGCTCAGCGCCTGCCAGGTGTTGCTGAACTCAGCCACTTCGCGTTTTGATGCAGGTCAGACCGAGCTTGTCGCAGTCTGTCGCATGGCGAAAGCCACGGGCGCTGGTGAGCATCTATAAACGCGGCGCTGCGTACCGCTCGAGTGCGCCCCGTCACCGTTGATTTACCCCCTGAGAGGATCGGTCATGCCCCGTACGCTGCTGGCGTCTGTTGTCTTCACCTTGAGCGCTCTGGCCAGTGCCGCCCAGGCGCAAAGCTTGAATGAGTTGTACGAAGCCGCTCGCGCCTACGACGCCAGTTACCTTGCAGCGCGTGCGCAGTCTGAAACCGCGCAGCACCGTTTGACGCAAGCGCAGGCACTGCGCAAGCCCACACTGGGCTTGGGTGTCAGTGCCACCCACAGCCAAGTGGACCCACCCGCGGTGTTCAGCAACACGCCGGCTGGGCGTATTCAAGTTGCAGGTGACCGCGTGGGCAGCACCACGGTGCAGGCGGGCCTGAGCGGCACCTACTCCATCTTCAATCGCGCCAATGGCGTCACCATCAGCCAAGCAGAGCGCGCGGTTGAGGTGTCGCGCGCTGACTTGGAAGTGGCTGAGCAAGACCTGATTGTTCGCGTGGCCCAGGCCTACTTTGACGTGCTAGCCGCCCGTGAGGCGCTGGCCACCACCCAAGCCGCGAAACGCGCCACGGCGGAGCAACTGGCCTCGGCCAAGCGCAACTTCGAAGTGGGCACCGCCACCATCACGGACACGCGCGAAGCGCAGGCACGGTTTGATTTGCGCACTGCGCAGGAAATTGCGGCCGAAAACGACTTGCGGGTCAAGCGCGTGACCCTGGACACCCTCGTGGGCCGCATGGACGTGAGCCCGAAGCCGCTTGCCGTGCCCGTGGCGCTGCCGGCGATTGAGCCTGCCGTGATCGAACCTTGGCTGCAGCGCGGCGATGAGTCGCACCCCCAACTGCGCCGCGCGCGCTTGGGGCTTGAGGTCGCTCAGCTTGAGATTGAAAAGGCCAAAGCCGCTACCGCCCCCACCCTGGATGCCTCCGGCAGCTTGGGCGGCCAAGACGCCAGCGGCCGCGGCGCCACCGCGAAGGGCTGGACCAGCAACGCCAGCGTGGGTGTTCAGTTCAGGATGCCGCTCTACACCGGCGGTGCCACCGAGGCGCGCTCCAAAGAGACCGTGGCTTTGGCTGAAAAGGCCCGCAATGACGTTGAGTTTGCTCGCCGCAGTGTGGCGGAGAACACCCGCCGCAGCTTCTTTGGCCTGCAGTCGCAGCAGTCGCAAGTCAAGGCGCTTGAAGCGGCCGAGTCCAGCAGCAAGCTGGCGCTGGAAGCGACGCAGCTCGGCTACAAAGTGGGCGTGCGCGTCAACCTGGATGTGCTCAATGCGCAAGCCCAGCTCTTCAGCACCCAGAACGACTTGGCCAAGGCACGCTTTGATGCCATCTTGACCAGTCTTCGCTTGCGCCAAGCGTCGGGCCAATTGCGCGCTGAAGACATTGCTGCGCTGGATGCGCTGCTCGTGAAGTGATTCTGCTGTCTCCAGCCAAAACGCTGGATTACGACTCAGAGATTCCGCCTGCCTTCTCGGCCTTGGAGCTGACGCGTCCGGCTTATGTGAAAGAGGCGGAGGAACTGGTGGCCCGGCTCCGGACGCTGTCTGCCAGTGAGGTGGCGCAGTTCATGGAGCTGTCGCCAGCCTTGGCACAGCTCAATGTAGAGCGCTTCGCCGCTTGGCGTCCGCGCTGCACGCCTTCCAACAGCCGGGCTGCCGTGCTCGCGTTCAATGGCGATGTGTACGAGGGCTTGGATGCCCGCACGCTGGACGCCCCCACGCTGGATTGGGCGCAGCAGCATCTGCGCATTCTTTCGGGCCTCTACGGCTTGCTGCGGCCACTGGACCGCTTGCAGCCCTACCGGCTGGAGATGGGCCGGCCACTCAAGACCGACCGAGGTGGCAACCTGTACGCTTTTTGGGGCGATGGATTGGCTCTGGCGCTCAACAAGCTCGGCAAAGGTCCGCTGGTGAACCTTGCCTCCCAGGAGTACTTCAAGGCGGTGAGTCGCAAGGCTTTGAAGCGACCTGTGGTGGAGCCTGTGTTTGAGGAAGTGAAAGACGGGCGGGCCAAAGTGATCAGCTTCTTTGCCAAGCGGGCACGGGGCTTGATGGCGCGCTTTGCGCTGCAGCATCGCCTCACTGACCCGACCGATTTGCAGGCTTTCGCCGAAGAGGGCTACCGTTGGCAAGCCCAGCTCTCCACGCCCGAGCGATGGGTGTTTCAACGTCAAACCTCGGTATGACCCAGTACGTCACTCCTGATTTGAAGCGCTGGCTCAAAGAGCAGCTGCAAGCTGGCCTAGGGGCCGCAGACCTTGTGCAGTCCATGATTGGTGCGGGCTGGGAGAAGAAGATCGCCGTTCAAGCGGTGGCGCAAGCCAAGCTGGATGGCTGGTTTGGCTCCAGCGAACCCAAGCCCCAGAAGCTTCCCGAGCCGCCGATTGAAGACGGCCGCTGCGTTGTGGATGCCGGAGACCGAGAGGTTTGCATCCTGTCCACCGTGGCTCAGCCGCGTGTGGTGGTGTTCGGCAACCTCTTGGCGCCGGAAGAGTGCGACGCCATCATTGAAGCTTCGAGGCCGCGCATGGCCCGCTCGGAAACCGTTGCCGAAGCCAAAGATGGCAGCGAGGTCAACGCCGCTCGCACCAGCAGCGGCATGTTTTTTGAGCGGGGTGAAACCGATGTGGTCGCGCGGGTTGAGCGCCGCATTGCCCGCCTGCTCGACTGGCCGCTTGAGAACGGTGAGGGCCTGCAGGTGCTCCACTACCAACCGGGCGCCGAGTACCAGCCGCATTACGACTACTTTGATAGCAAGCACGCCAGCACCGCCAGCATCTTGAAGCGTGGCGGCCAACGCCTTGCCACTCTGGTGATGTACCTCAACACCCCAAAGCGCGGCGGGGCCACGACCTTCCCTGATATCAAGATGGCTGTTGCGCCAGTGCGTGGCAACGCGGTGTTTTTCAGCTACCCCGTGGCCGACCCATCCTCACTGAGCCTGCACGGCGGCGCCCCGGTGCTGGAAGGCGAGAAGTGGGTGGCGACCAAGTGGCTACGACACGGTCGTTTTGACTAGAGCCCACTCAGCCTAGATTCGGCAGTTGATCGCAGCCGAGGGGCTGGCGCGCGCGTCTTTAGGGTAGGCCAGCGCGTTGGTCGCACTGGCTCGCTATTTGTCCAATTCAGCTGGGTACACGCCATGCTCGCGGCACCAGGCGCTCTTGGCCGCCTCGTTCATCGCCGCCGTGGTGATCACGGTCTGGTCTGCGCATCCTCGCGCCAACGCTCCAGGGTTCCCGCATTCACTTCAACTCCGCGCGACACCACGTCCAGCGGTGCGCTCTCCGGCGGCAGCAAACGGGCTACCGCTCTGTCCTTGAATGCCTGTCCGTATCGAGCCAAGTCTGTCCTTCATCGCCGCCCCCGGGGTTGGTTTGTGGAGGCGACACCAATTCTGACGCGGGAGGAGCCCAAGGCGGCAGTAGCTTGGGCGCATGGCCAAACCGAAACCGGCCAGAAGCTTGCCGAGCAGGCATTGCAGGCCCAGGCCGCCTCCGGACTCGAACCCGGCGCACTTGCGTTTCAGCGCGAGGCCTTGCAGCGATTGCTCAGTTGACGGCGACCACGCGGTTGAGCGGTGGCGGCTGGACGACTCGCAATTGGGTCACGTAAGCCTCTAGCGCGTCGATGTCTCGGGGGCCAACGCGGCGGTCTCGGCCCTTAGTGAACTCGACGAAGCCGTCGCCCCCTTCGGCCATGAAACTGTTGACCGTGATGCGGTAGTCGCGTTGCGGCTCAATGGGTTGACCATTGAGCCGAATCGAGTCCACGAGAAGGCGATCGGGTCGCGCCAGCTTGGGATTGAACCGGTATTCAAAGCCCTCGGAGCCATGCAGAAAATTGCAGGGCCGGTCATCTCGCCACTGGCGCTGCAGCAGGGCAATCAGCTCTGCACCCGACAGGCTCATGGTGACGAGTTGATTGTCGAAAGGCTGAGCGGTGAAGAGATCCTCGTAACGAATCACGCCGCCCTCTCGCATCGGTAGCCCAGCACGAACGCCGCAGGAGTTCATGAAGGCGATCTCTGCCTGAGCTTCCTTCTGGGTTGCGGCGAGTTGGGCATCGGCAACCAACTGGCCCATGGGCGAGGCGCTCACCGGGCCGAAGTTCAAGCTGGCACGCACCTCGGCGGCGAGCAGTCCGACGGGGCGGTCGGTGAGGGGCTTGGCCTTCTCGATGTACGCAGCAAGCAGCGCGGTTTGCTCTGGGTCTTTGGCGAATTGATCGAGCCTGACCAGCACGGTATTGGCTTGGCTGCCCACCACGTCGCGCGTCTTGCGGTCAATGCGCAGTTCAATGTCAGTGACGATGGAGCCGTACTTGTCGCCACTGGTGACGCGGCGACCCTCAATCATGCAGTTGTAGGCGCGATGGGTGTGGCCGGTCACGACCAGGTCGACGGCTTTGTCCATGCGCTTCAAGATGTCCAAGATCGGACCTGAAAGGCCGGGGCATTCGTTGTAGCCGCCCGTGGGGTAGCCGCCTTCATGGATCATGACCACGATGGTTTCGGCGCCTTGCGCGCGGATCTCGGGGATGAGCCGATTGATCGTTTCGGCTTCGTCCTCAAAGCGCAGGCCTGCCACGCCGCTGGGCATCACGAGGCCTGGCGTGCCTTCCAGGCTGAGGCCAATGAAGGCCACTGGAATGCCCTCGAAGTGGCGAATTTGGTAGGCCGGCAACAGTGGCTTGCCGGTGGCGATGTCAATGGTGCTGGCGGCCAGGTATTGAAAGCGCGAGCCTTTGAAGGCGCTCGGCCCCCGGCAGCCATCCGTCGGGTGGCAACCCCCGTTTTGCCGGCGCAGCAGCTCGACTTTGCCGCGGTCGAACTCATGATTGCCCACGGCCGAGAAGTGCAAGCCCATGGTGGAGAGCGACTCAATGGCTGGCTCGTCAAAGAACAGCGCCGAAAGCAGCGGCGAGGCGCCAATGAGGTCGCCGGCAGCGACGAAGACATGGTTGGGTTTGCCCTCGCGCAGGGTCTTGACCGCTGTCGCCAAAGCTTCAGACCCGCCCACGGGGATGCGCTGGTCTTCGCCCTGGCGGTTTGGGTCGGGCATGCGAAAGGCAGCCGGGGGCAGCAAGTTGCCGTGGAAGTCGTTGATGGCCAGCACTTGGAGCTTCATGGGCTCGGGCTTGGGCGCCGTGGCGCAGCCTGCGAGCAGGGCCAAAGTGACCCAGCTCGCAGCGAGCGGGGCCGTGAAGCTGGATCTGAAACGGGACAAAGGCTTGATCAGACGCATCAGCAAAGTGGAGGGTTGGGTGGGCAGCAGGCGCAGCGCCAGCGAATGATGGCGTCGTCGCGCTCGTCTTTGGCGTCTAGCTTGGCGTCTAGTTTCAGGCCAGAGCGCGGCAACTCGCGAATCAAGGCTTGCGCTTGCGCCGTGCGGGCAGCAAGAGACCCTTGCAGCAGCACAAAGGGAAGCTCCTGCTCGGTCAGCAGGGCGAGTAACTCTTGGTGCGTGCTTTGGCGTGTGCTGTCGCCGTCGCGCATCCAGCAGTCCGCTTGCCAAGGGATGCCCTCCGGGCAGCACAGGAACGTCAGCGCGACTCGCCGCTGCTGGGGTAGGGCATCGGCAAACAAGGCCTCATCGGCAAAGTAATGGCGGCTGTAGAGCGCGGTCATCAGCGCCGTGGTGTCGGCAATCACCAAGGGGTGACGACGCGCTGCGGCGGCAATGCGGGCGGTCTGCGTGCGCGCAATGTCCCGCTGCTCGGCTTGCCGGGGTGTGCGGCCGTGCGCCTCGCACCAGTCGCGCAGGTGCTCGCTGATGGTGGCGGCGCGGAGGTCTGCGAGTTGCTGCCCGAGCGCTGCCGTCAAGCTGCTTTTGCCCGTGCACTCGGCGCCTAGCAAGGCGATGACGGTCACTGGATCGCCTTGGCCCAAAGGCGCCAGCCCCAAGCGGCCAGCGGTATGAGAGCGGTGTAGAGGATGACCGTCAGCCAAAAACCCTGGAGCGCAAAGAGGACGACTGACACCGCATTGATGCCAATCCAGAACGGCCAGTTCTCGATGAACTTGCGCCCCAGCATGACGGTGGCCACCACGCTGGCGACGGTGGGCAAGGCGTCCCAATAGGGCAGGGGGCTGCTGGTGTGGTGGTCTAGGAAGTAGCCTAGCAAAGGGCCGCCGATCGCAATGGTCAGCAGGCTCGCCAGCCAGCCCCGCCGACCCATTCGCTGCACGGGCAGCGCTTGGCCCTGCACGCCGCGAGCCCACTGAAGCCAACCCCAGCCCGCCAGCAAGATGAAAAACAGCTGCAGCACGGCCAGTCCAAACAGCCGCCCGTGCCAGAAGAACAGGCCGTAGAGGAAAGAAGACGAAATGGCCAGCGGCCAAGCCACGATCCATTGCCGTTGGTTGCCGATGACCATGGCAACCGACAACACGAAGGCAAGGATTTCGAGCCAAGTCATTGGCGTGCCCCAGGCCGTGAAGGCCGGAGCAAGGACGAACTCGATCACTTCAGGGGCACAAAGATTTCGTCAGGTTCGATCAAGCCCAGTTCGCCACGGGCTTTCTCTTCCACCATCTCGAGACCTTCACGCAGGTCCTTCAGTTCAGCCCGCAGGCGCACCAGTTGCTGCTTACCTTGCGCGTTTGCCTTCACTTGCTCATCTAGCTTTTGGCGCAGCTGGCTCACTTCGCTCACCGACGCCCGCCCAAACCAAAACTGGCCCTGCACACCCAGCAGGGCCACGGCCAGAAGCAGGGCGGTGAACTTCACTTCAAGTTGTAGAAGGCAGCGCGACCGGGGTAGACGGCGACATCGCCCAAGTCTTCTTCAATGCGCAGCAGTTGGTTGTACTTGGCCATGCGGTCGCTGCGCGACAGGGAACCCGTCTTGATTTGACCGGCATTGGTGCCCACGGCGATGTCCGCGATGGTGCTGTCCTCGGTCTCGCCCGAGCGGTGGCTGATGACGGCGGTGTAGCCAGCGCGCTTGGCCATTTCGATGGCGGCGAAGGTTTCGGTCAGGGTGCCAATTTGATTGATCTTGATCAGGATCGAGTTGGCGATGCCCTTTTCGATGCCTTCTTTGAGGATCTTGGTGTTGGTGACGAAGAGGTCGTCGCCCACGATCTGCACCTTCTTGCCCAGGCGTTCGGTGAGCAGCTTCCAGCCGTCCCAGTCGCCTTCGGCCATGCCGTCTTCAATGGAGATGATGGGGTACTTGTCGACCCAGGTGGCCAGCATGTCGGTCCACTGCGCGGCGGAGAGCTTGATGCCGCCTTCGCCTTCGAGCACGTACTGACCGTCTTTGTAGAACTCGCTCGCAGCGCAGTCCAGGGCCAGCGCCACTTGCGTGCCGGCGGTGTAGCCGGCGGCTTCGATGGCCTGCAAGATCATCTGAATGGCCGCTTCGTGGTTCTCAACGTTGGGGGCAAAGCCGCCTTCGTCGCCCACGGCGGTGCTCATGTGCTTGTCGTGCAGGATTTTCTTGAGTGCGTGGAACACCTCTGCACCCCAGCGCAGCGCTTCGCGGAAGCTCGTTGCGCCCACCGGAACGATCATCAACTCCTGCAGGTCCAGGTTGTTGTTGGCGTGTGCACCGCCGTTGACGACGTTCATCATCGGCACCGGCAATTGGGTTGCGCCCATGCCGCCAAAGTAGCGGTAGAGCGGCAGGCCGGACTCTTCGGCAGCAGCGCGGGCCACGGCCATCGAAACGGCCAACATCGCGTTCGCACCCAAGCGGCTCTTGTTCTCGGTGCCGTCGAGGTCGATCAGCGTCTTGTCGAGGAAGGCTTGCTCTGAGGCATCAAGGCCCATCACCGCTTCAGAGATCTCGGTGTTGATGTACTCCACTGCTTTGAGCACGCCCTTGCCGAGGTAGCGGCTCTTGTCGCCATCGCGCAGTTCAATGGCTTCGCGGCTGCCGGTGCTGGCGCCGCTGGGCACGGCTGCGCGGCCCAAGGTGCCGCTTTCCAGCAGAACGTCGCATTCAACGGTGGGATTGCCGCGGCTATCGAGAATTTCGCGGCCGACGATGTCAACAATGGCGCTCATGAGAGGGGGTCCAAAAGGGGGTCAAAGAAACAGCGCCGAGTTTAGGGTGGTACCCCTCAGTAACCTCGGCCGCGCCTTCGTGCTTTACGGCTCGTAGCCTTCGACGAACAGCACGTTGAAGTATTCGGTCGCGCCCTTGCGGAGCGCCCTGGCCTTGGTGTAGCCGGCGCCGTCGTACCAAGCACGTGCATTGGCCATGCTCGGAAAGCGCAGCACCACCAAACGGTCAGGGTCCCAACCGCCTTCCACAATCGTTTTGGCGCCGCCCCGCACCAAGTACTCACCACCGTGGGGAATCAGGGTGGCAGGCGTTGCAGCAAGGTACTCCTTGAACTGTTCGGCGTCATTGATTTGACTGGTGATGATGGCGTAGGCAAAGGCCATGTCAGCTCCTTTGGGCTTTGTGTTGAAGGGCAGCTCGGATGTAGCTGATGAACAGAGGATGACCGTCCCAGGGCGTGCTCTTGAATTCCGGGTGGAACTGCACGCCGACGTACCAAGGGTGTACATCCTGCGGTAATTCCACCACCTCAGTAAGCTTTTCGCGCTGGGTGATTGCGCTGATCACGAGGCCCGCCTTTTGCAGTTGCTCTAGGTACTGCTCGTTGGCTTCGTAGCGGTGGCGGTGGCGCTCAGTGACCACGTCGCCATAAATCTTGTGCGCCAAGGTGCCCGGCTTGACATCGCTGCTTTGAGCACCAAGCCGCATGGTGCCGCCGAGGTTCGAGTTGGCATCGCGCTTTTGAATGCTGCCGTCCAAGTCTTGCCACTCGTCAATCAAGGCGATCACTTTGTGCTTGGCATCCGCATCAAACTCCGTGGAGTTGGCGCCATCAAGGCCCGCCATGTGCCGGGCGTACTCGATGGTGGCGACCTGCATGCCCAAGCAAATGCCGAGGTAGGGCACTTTGTGCTCACGAGCGTACTGAGCCGCAACGATCTTGCCCTCCACGCCGCGCTTGCCGAAGCCGCCGGGTACCAAGATGGCGTCGAATTTGTCCAGTTCGCTGGCGTCGCCGTTCTCCAGTGTTTCCGCGTCGAAGTACTCGATGTTCACGCGGGCATGGTTATGAATGCCGGCGTGGCGCAAGGCTTCGTTCAGCGACTTGTAGCTGTCGCTCAAGTCGGTGTACTTGCCGCACATGGCGATGGTGACTTCGGTTTGCGGGTTCTCGACTTCGTGCACCAGGGTGTCCCAGCGCTTCAGGTCGGTGGGGCGGGTGCTGAGTTGCAGCTTGGTGCAGATCAACTGATCCAGCCCCTGTTCGTGCAGCACGCGGGGCACTTTGTAAATGGTGTTCACGTCCCACATCGATATGACACCGTACTCCGCCACGTTGGTGAACAGAGAAATCTTGGCGCGCTCTTCGTCCGGGATGCGGCGGTCGGCACGGCAGATCAAGGCGTCGGCCTGGATTCCGATCTCGCGCAGCTTTTGGACGGTGTGCTGGGTGGGCTTGGTTTTCAACTCGCCAGCGGCGGCAATCCAGGGGACGTACGTGAGGTGCACAAAGGCCGTGTTGTTGGGGCCCATGCGCAGGCTCATCTGGCGCACGGCTTCCAAGAAGGGGAGCGACTCGATGTCGCCCACCGTGCCGCCGATTTCAACAATGGCCACGTCAACATCGGCCGCGCCGCGCTTCACGTATTCCTGGATTTCGTTGGTGACGTGCGGAATGACCTGCACCGTTTTGCCGAGGTAATCGCCCCGGCGCTCCTTCTCCAGCACCGATTGATAAATCTTGCCGGTGGTGAAGTTGTTCGTCTTCTTCATCCGGGTGGTGATGAAGCGCTCATAGTGACCCAAGTCCAGGTCGGTCTCGGCGCCGTCATCGGTCACGAAGACTTCGCCGTGCTGGAAGGGGCTCATGGTGCCCGGATCGACGTTGATGTAGGGGTCCAGCTTGATCAACGTGACCTTGAGGCCCCGACTTTCGAGCAAAGCGGCCAAGGAAGCAGAGGCAATGCCCTTGCCCAGCGACGACACCACGCCGCCAGTAACGAACACGTATTTGGTCATGTTGTGCAGGACGTTCCCACGCGCCGCACCCCCTTGCGGGGCCATGCGGGCCAAGAACGCTCAAGAGGAAAGCCGGAGTATACGAGCCGGGTTTACCCGAGGCGCTGAAGCAACGAGAGCACGAGCGCCGCGCTGGCTTCCGGGTGCTCAAAGGGGAAGAGGTGCGAGCCGTCGATTTCAAGGTAGTTCTCGGGCTTGATGAAGCGCCTTGTGGCCGCCAAGCCCCCTTGGCGCAATTCAACGCTGCGCTTGCCGGCCACGAAACCGATGGGCACACGAACGCGCTTGGCGTAGCTCGGCAGGTTGTGCGGTAGGCCGGCATAGATCCGCATCTCCACCTCGCGCTTGAACGCCAACTGCACACCGCCCTTTACAGGGTCCGGTTCAAAGCCATGTTGCAGGTAGTCCTCCAGAACACGGGGGTCCCATGCCTGGAACAGGCGCTTGCTGCCAAAGTGCTGGCGCACCGCCTCGGGGCTCGGCCAGTGCTTGCGCCTGCCCCTGGCAATGGAAGCAGGAGGCACCCGGAACGCCAGTCCGGTGGCCTTCCCGGCAATCACCAAGCCTTGTCGCCAGCCGCTGATGTAAGGCGAATCCAACTGCACCACACAACGTGCCAATTCGGGCCGCTTTGCCGCTGCCATGAGGCTCAACAGTCCGCCCAGGGAGTGCCCAACGAGTGCTACGGGTGCTGTGGGCCTCACTTCATGGTCTATGAAATGGAGCAACTCTTGCAAAAGGTGGGGCCAGTTGCTGGTGACCGGACGGGCACTGTCATGCCCGAACTTGGGCAAGGCATGCACCTCCCAGCCCGCCGCTCTCCATGCCTCAAACAGCAATCGATAGCAGGCTGCGGGGTAGCTGTTGGCGTGGCTGAAAACGAGGGTGCCACTCACAGCAGGCCCTTCAAGCGGTAGAGCTCCTCCAGCGCTTCGCGGGGCGAGCAGTTGTCAACGTCGATCTTTCGTAGGGCAAGAACAGCGGCCGCCTCCTCTAGGGCCGGTGCGGCGGCGGGTGCTGCAAACAGGTCAACCTGCTGCGAGCCAGCCGCGGCTCGGGCCTCCAGGGCCTCCAAGCTCGCCCTGGCTTGGCGCAGCACCGCCGTGGGCATTCCCGCCAGGCGGGCAACCTGTACGCCGTAGCTTCGGCTGGCTGGGCCGGGTTGCAGTTCGTGCAGGAAGGCGATGTCGTCGCCGCTTTCCACGGCGCTGACATGCACGTTGTGCGCACAGGCGTGCCGTTCCGGCAATTCGGTGAGCTCAAAGTAGTGCGTGGCAAACAGCGTCAGTGACTTGTTCCGCTCGTGAAGGTGGGTGGCAATGCTGCTGGCCAGGGCCAAACCATCGAAGGTGCTGGTGCCGCGCCCGATTTCGTCCATCAGCACCAAGCTTTGCTCGGTGGCTGCGTGAAGGATGGCAGCGCCTTCCGTCATTTCCAGCATGAAGGTGGACTGCGCATTGGCCAAGTCATCGGCCGCACCAATGCGCGTGTGAATCGCATCGATGGGCCCCAGCCTGCAGCTTCGAGCCGGAACAAAGGAGCCGATGGAAGCCAGCAGCGTGATCAGGGCGACCTGCCGCATGAAGGTGCTCTTGCCGCCCATGTTGGGGCCGGTGATCACCAGCAGGCGGCGCTTGGCATCGAGCCGGCAATCGTTGGGCTGGAAGGCGATGCCCTGGGTTTCGGCAAGCCTTGCCTCCACCACGGGGTGGCGACCGGCCTGGATGTCGATGCAGGGGTGGGCAACGAACTCGGGCGCGCACCAATTCAAGCTTTGCGCGCGCTCGGCCAGTGCGGCCAGGGCGTCCAAGCTGGCCAAGGCGCGGGCCAGCAAGGAAAGCGGAGCCACCTCGGCGCCCAGGCTGTCGAGCAGGCGCTCGAAGAGGAGCTTTTCTCGGGCCAGAGCCCGTTCTGACGCCGACAGAGCTTTGTCCTCGAAGGACTTGAGCTCAGGGGTGATGAAACGCTCGGCGTTCTTCAGGGTTTGGCGGCGTTGGTAGTCATCGGGTACTTTGTCCTTCTGACCTTGCGTGACCTCGATGTAGAAGCCGTGAACCTTGTTGAACTGCACCCTTAAGTTGTGGATGCCGGTGCGCTCACGCTCTCGCACTTCCAGTGCCAGCAAAAAAGCGTCGCAGTTCGCATTGATGGCGCGAAGCTCGTCCAATTCCGCATCAAAGCCATCGGCGATCACGCCGCCATCGCGCAGCCAAACCGCAGGTTGTTCCTGCAATGCGGCACGGAGCAAGGCAGCGACTTCCGGCGGCGCCGTGCATTCGGCCTTGAGCGAACCCAGCCAGCCGGCTGAAGGCACGCTGGCCTGCAGGGCTGGTAACTGCAGCAGGGTGTCGCGCAGGCCGGCCAACTCGCGCGGTCGCACTTGCCGGAGGGCAATTCGGCTGCTGATGCGTTCCACGTCGCTGACTTGGCGCAGGAGGTCTCGAAGCGGTCCGAAGCCGGCTTCCATCAGGGTCTGGATGGCCGCTTGGCGCTGGCGCGCTTCTTGGCGATCGCGGCGCGGGGTGAGCAGCCATTGGCGCAGGCAGCGCGAGCCCATGCCGGTGCGGCAGACGTCGAGCTGGCTCAGCAGGGTCGGGGCCGGCTCGCCGCGCAAGGTTTGCAGGAGTTCCAGGTTGCGCTGGGTGCTGGGCGGCAGGTCGATGAGCTCGCTGGCCCGCAGCACCTGTAGGCGCTTGACATGGTTCAAGGCCCTACCTTGGGTGTGCTCCAAGTAGGCCAGCAAGGCTCCTGCGGCCGCATGCGCTGCGGGCAGACCGTCTGCATTCAAGCCTTGCAAACTGGCAATGCCCAGCTGCTCGCAGAGCTTTCGCGCACCCAAGCTGGCATCAAACTGCCAACTTGGCCTTGCGGTGATGGCGCTGCGCAGCCCGGCCATGGCTTCCGGCTGGCCTGGCGCACTGGTGTCGCGAGCCTGCAAAACCTCGGCTGGTGCCAGCCGCGCCAGCCAGCCGCTCAGCTCGTTGCGGCTGCATTCCAGCAAGCCAATCTGACCCTGGCTGAGGGTGACCCATGCAAGGCCGAAGCGCCCGGCGCTGGCGTGCAGTGAAAGTAGCGGAGCGTCCTCTTTGTCCGCCAGCAACTCGCTGTCCGTGAGGGTGCCGGGGGTGACGATGCGCACCACTTTGCGCTCAACAGGCCCTTTGCTGGCCCCAACCTCGCCGACTTGCTCAGCCACGGCCACGGATTCGCCCAGCTTGATCAGCTTGGCCAAATAGCCTTCTAGGGCCACAACGGGGATGCCTGCCATCACCACCGGCTCACCGCCACTGGCGCCGCGAACGGTCAGGGTGATGTCGAGTAGGCTGTTGGCCTTCCGCGCGTCGTCGTAAAACAGCTCATAAAAGTCTCCCATGCGGAAGAAAACGAGCAGGTCGGTGTGTTCTGCTTTGATGCGCAAATACTGCTGCATCAAAGGGGTGTGGTTTTCGAAATCAGGAGAGCTCAAAACGGGGCTGCACTTGCTACGTTCATGACAACTGGGCATCCTAGGCGACGGACACAAATTCTTGGACTCACAGGCCCACGAGGTCGGTACCGCCTAGCGAGTTCGCGCACAGAATGCCAAAAATGCTCGGGTATGCAATTGGAGACCTTTGAATGGCGCTAGTGCCGCTGCAGACACCGATGGAGCCCCCTCCGTGGAGTGGGGGCGGTTTCGCGGGTGCTTGGCAATTGCAAAGCAAAACAGGGCGCCTCGAACTGGACGCCGATGTGGCTGGAGGCCTAGGTTTACCGATCACGACCACTTTGGATGCCTTCTTGGCCGTGCTGGCCGATGCAGATCTTGCCCAAGTGCGCTCGGCCGTCGAAGCGGCATTGCAGGGCGGGGGACGCATCAACCGCCGCTTCAAGCTGGCAACGGGCCCGGCTGCAGGGCAATGGGCGCGGCTGAGCGCGTTGGCCACAGGCACTTCCCTGAAGGGCGCCCTGACCGACCTGCCAGGTGAAGGCCAACGCATGGAGATGTGGCGAGACGCCGAACAGCGATTTCGTCATGCATTCGACCAAACACCGAACACCGCTGTCCAGGGGTACGACCGACAACGCCGTGTCATTTACTGGAACGCGGCCAGCGAAGAGTTGTACGGATGGCGGCGTGAGGAAGCCTTGGGCCGCTGCCTTGAGAACTTGATCATTCCGCCGCCCATGCGCGGCGACGTGATTCGCTTGCACGCGGCTTGGATCAACGAGGACGTTCCCATCCCCGCGGGCGAACTGGAGTTGCAGCGCAACGATGGGAGCCTCGTGCCGGTGTTTTCAAGCCACGTGATGCTGCGCAACGGCTGGGGCGAGCCGGAGATGTATTGCATTGACGTGGACTTGCGCCAGCAGCGAAAAGCCATGATGGAGGGGCATCTGCGTGAGCACCAGTTGCGCTTGGTGAGTCAAGCCAATCATGCAGGCTGGTGGGATTGGGATGTTGCGCAAGACCGCTTCCGTTGGTCTGCAGAGTTGAACCAGTGGCTCGGTGGCCCGAGTGGGGCTGAGGCCTCGCTGAAGCATCTGTCAGCGGCCATCCCCAGCGACACCTGGGCGCAGCTGGAGCCCATCTTCCAGCGCGTCGCCGTCGATTCGAGTGCCGTCGATGCAGAGATCAGCCACATCGATCAGGGCCGCACCTTTCACTTTTTATTGCATGCGGAAGCCTCCGACCCCACCACTCCGGGGCGCCGGGTTGGAACCCTTCTTGACATCACCGAGAGCAAGGAAGCGGCCTCGCGCATCGACCGTCTGGTGCGTTTCGACCCAGTTACCGGCCTGCCCAACCGCTTGCTGATGCGCGAGCGCCTGGATGAGGCCGTTGCACGCGCGCCTGCATTGGGCAGCAAGGTGTTGGTGGGCTGTCTCGGGCTCGATCAGTTTCGATTGGTCAATGAGTCGTACGGGACCGCCGTGGGCGATGCGCTTCTCAACGCCTGTGCCCTGCGTTTGCAAAGTCGACTGCGGGGCCACGACCTTGTGGTGCGCTTGAGCGGCGATCGCTTCGGCGTTCTTGTGGAGGGTGTGAACGATGGCGCGGAGGCGGGACTCGTCGCCGAGAAGCTGTTGGCGCTCTTTCAGCAGCCGTTTGAAGAGGGGCCGCACGAGCAGTATCTCGGCGCCAGCCTGGGCCTCAGCCTCTACCCCGACGACGGCGATGCGGCCGAGCTTTTGCTGCAGCAGGCCGAAACTGCGCTGCATCGCACCAAGGAGCAAGGGCGCGGTCACCATCAGTTTTTCAAGGCTGACATGAACCAGCGCTCGGTGGAGCGTGTGCAGTTGCTGAACCAACTGCGTCGGGCCTTGCCCCAGGGTGAATTGCACTTGCACTTTCAGCCCCAGGTGCGCCTGACGGACCGCTCCTTGCAAGGCGCTGAGGCGCTGCTGCGTTGGAGTTCGGCACAGCTCGGCAATGTGACCCCGGATCGCTTCATTCCGTTGGCCGAGGAGACCGGCCTGATTGAGCCCATTGGGGATTGGGTCTTGGCGCGCTGCTGCGAAACGGTGCGAGATTGGCGTGCGGCGGGCTTCCCGAACTTTCGGCTTGCTGCCAATCTGTCGGGGCGGCAGTTCCGCACACCCGATTTGGCGGGCAGGTTGGCCAGGGAGATGGAGCGCTGTGGGGTTCCTGCATCGGCGCTTGAACTTGAAGTCACAGAGTCGGTCCTGCTCGATCCCGATGGCCGCACGAAAGAGCAGCTCTTTGCGCTCAAAGATCTCGGCATCAGCTTGGCCATTGATGATTTCGGCACTGGTTATTCGTCGCTGTCTTACTTGCGCCGATTCCCCATTGATGTGCTGAAGATTGACCGCAGTTTCGTGAGCGACCTTGGCCTGGACGCCGATGCGGACGCCTTGGTGTGCGCCATTGCCGGCATGGCCAGGGCCTTGAAGCTCAGCGTGGTGGCCGAAGGCGTTGAGACCGACGCGCAAGCGGCCTTCTTGACCGAACTGGGCTGCGAGGCGGCTCAAGGCTGGCTCTTTGGCCGGCCGGTGGCCGATGCAGATTTCCGCGCGCGTTACCTGAGCTGAGGGCTCTTCGGGCGTGGAGCCTGTCACACAGCTGTCAAGTTGCGGCGTCAGCATCCGCCTTTTCCCTGACAAACCTCCGCCTCATGCCCGTCCATTTCTCGCGCTTTTCGGTGGCGCCGCTTGCTGCTGCCATCGGTCTTTCTTTCGTTTTGGCCGGCTGCGGCGGCGGCTCCGAAGAGGTGCTCAACGCAACGCCCGCTTTCATCAAGCTCGTCAAGATTGGCGGTTACGACGGTGGCGCGGTTGGCGCGGCTGAAATCACGGCTTATGACGCGGCCAGCAAGCGCCTTTTTGTGGTCAATGGCGCCAATGGAACGGTGGATGTGCTGGATTTGAGCGATCCCGCATCGCCCAAGCGCGTTGGAAGCATTGACGTCAGTTCGTACGGCGCTGGGGTGAACAGCGTTGCCATCCATGAGGGCCTCGTGGCCTTGGCGGCGGAGGCCAACCCGAAGACCAATCCAGGTACGGTGGCCTTCTACAACGCGGCCGATCTCCGCTTGCTCAACCGCGTCACGGTGGGAGCACAGCCAGACATGCTGGTCTTCACGCCCGATGGTCGCTTTGTACTGAGCGCCAACGAGGGAGAGCCCAGTGGCTATGGCGTGCCTGGGGCCGTGGACCCAGAAGGCTCTGTGAGCATCATCACGGTGAATCGGGGCGGCACCCCGACAGTAGCCACCGCCGACTTCCGCGCCTTCAACAGCCAGATGGACAGCCTTCGCGCTGCCGGTGTGCGGATTTATGGCCCTGGCGCTTCCGTGGCCCAAGATTTGGAGCCCGAATACATCACCTTCAGCGCCGATGGTGCGACGGCCTACGTGGCTCTGCAAGAGAACAACGCCATCGCCACCGTGGACATTGCCAATGCCCGCGTGACTTCCATTCGCCCACTCGGTTGGAAGGACCATAACCTTGCTGGCATGGGCATGGACGTGAGCGATGAAGACGCTGGCACCAATACCAATTCCGGTACCGCTCTGGTCAAGATCCAACAGGTTCCCGTGCGCGGCCTGTATCTGCCGGACGCCATTGCTTCGTACACGGTCGGCGGAAAGACCTACATCCTGAGCGCGAACGAGGGCGATTCGAGAGCCGATTGGCCAGGATTCAACGAAGAGTCTCGGGTGCGGGCCTATTGCAGCGCTGGCTTGGACCCTGCTGTGTTTGGGGCCAACGCCGCCAACCTTTTGTTTGATTCCAATCTGGGCCGTTTGCAGATCACCACGGCGCCAAACGGAAACGACAACGGCAAGAACGCGCTCGGGCAATGCAACGCGCTCTACAGCTTTGGCGCTCGCTCGTTCTCGATTTGGGACGCTTCCAACATCAGCCGCGTTTACGACTCTGGCGATGAACTGGAGCGCCTGAGCCTGAACATGACGAATGTGGCCTTCAACGCCAGCAACAGCAACAACACGCTGGACTCACGCTCCCCAAGCAAAGGGCCTGAGCCAGAGGGTGTTGTGGTCGGAAAGTTCGGCGAGAAGTTCTACGCCTTCGTGGGCCTGGAGCGCGTCGGCGGTGTGGTGGTCTATGACGTGACCAACCCCACCAAGCCTTTCTTTGTCGAGTTGCTCAACACGAGAACCGAGGCGACCGGTGACCGTGGCCCAGAAGGCTTGACGCTGATCCCGGCCGATAAGTCACCCAATGGCAAGGCACTGCTGATCGTCGGCAATGAGACCAGCGGCACCGTCGCCATCATCCAGATCAACGAGTTCCGCTGATCTGGACGCGAAGGCAAGCGCTTAGAGAGGCGCTTCGCCTTCGTTGCGAACGCCGACGATTCGGCGTGCTTTGCTGGCTTGCGCTGGCACGGGCGCCGGCTCTTCTTCGGCCGGAGCCTCCTCATTGCCAATGACGCGGCTGTACGGTTGCAACAGTGGCACCAGGTGTGCGTAGATCTTCGGTGTGCCGGCCAGTACTTCACGCTGGTGCATGAAGTCGGACTCGCCGGTGAAGTTGCCCACCAGTCCACCCGCCTCGGTGATGATCAGCGAGCCAGCCGCCACATCCCATGGGGAGAGGCCGGTCTCGAAGAAGGCGTCGTAGTAGCCGGCAGCCACGTAGCAAAGGTCTAGGCTCGCTGCGCCTGGGCGGCGCACGCCGGCCGTTTGCATCATCACGTCTTCAAACAACTTCAGGTAGCGCTTGAAGTTGTCGCCCTTGCGGAAGGGAAAGCCGGTGCCTACCAAAGCATCCTTCAGGCGGGTGCGCTTGGAGACGCGCAGGCGCCGGTCGTTCAAGTAAGCGCCGCGCCCTTTGCTGGCGTGGTACAGGTCATTTCGGGTGGGGTCGTACACAACGGCTTGCTGCACAACGCCACGGTGCGCCAAGGCGATGGAGACCGCGTAGATGGGCAGGCCGTGGATGAAGTTGGTAGTGCCGTCCAGCGGGTCGATGATCCACTGGTAGTCACTTTGCTGGTTGCCGTGCTCTTTCCCCGATTCCTCGGCCAAGATGGCGTGTTGGGGGTAGGCCTCCAACAGGGTCTTGATGATCACCGCTTCCGCCGCGTGGTCGACTTCGGTGACGAAGTCATTCACACCTTTGGAGCCCACCTTGAGGTCGTCTAGATCGAGACTGGCACGGTTGATGATTGAACCGGCGGCACGGGCAGCCTTAACGGCCACGTTGAGCATGGGATGCAGCGAAGCAGCAGCGGACATGGTTTCCTGTCTCTGGATGAAGGTGGGCTAGCGATGGAAAAGAACAGTTTGGACAGAGCCAAGATAATCGCGGGATTCTACTGAGTCGGCCCGGCCGCGTTGACGTGCAAACCACACGCTTTATCCTCATGAATACCAGCCATCCGGGCAATGTAGGCGCCGCGGCGCGGGCCATGAGGGTGATGGGCTTTCAGGAATTGGTGCTGGTGCAGCCGCGATTTGCCGATGTTCTGACGCACCCGGACACCCTGGCATTTGCGAGTGGAGCCCAAGATGTGCTCGCCCAAGCACGCGTGGTCGACAGCTTGGATGAAGCTTTGGTTGGCATTGAATGGCTCGCCGGTACGGCGATGACGCCCCGCGACTTCGGTCCGCCCTGCCATGCTCCACGCGACGTCTTTCCTGGCCTTGCAGCCGATGGCCTCGGGGTGGGTTTTTTGTTTGGCAGTGAGCGCTATGGCCTTGCCAACGAAGACGTTTACCGCTGCCACGCAGTGCTCTCCATTCCAACGGCACCCGATTACGGTTCCCTGAACCTTGCCCAAGCGGTGCAACTCTTGGCTTACGAGTGGCGGCAGGCGCTGGGCGGGTTCACGGTTCAGGCGCGCACCAGCGAGCCGCAGCGGGCGGATGCTCAAGCGGTGCAGGGTTTGCTGGACCACTGGCAGAAGGCTCTTGTGGACATCGGGTTCTTGGATCCAACTGCGCCCAAAAAGCTCATGCCGCGCTTGAATCAATTGTTCAACCGAGCTGGCTTGCAGGCCGAAGAGGTCCACATCTTGCGCGGCATTGCCAAAACCATGGAAAAGCTGAGTGAGGGTAAGGAGCGGTGTTGAGGAGCGACCGATTCGTCCCTACCTACACTGAGATTCCTTCGGAGAGTTCCACTTGTTCAGCCGCATTCGTGAAGACATTGCTTGCATCCTTGAGCGCGATCCCGCAGCCCGCACGGGCTGGGAAGTTTTTTGGTGCTACCCGGGCTTGCATGCCCTGATCCTGCAGCGCCGGGCCCATTGGCTCTGGACGCGTGGTTTCACCACCTTGGCGCGCTTCGTTTCCCATCTCAATCGCTGGTTCACTGGAATTGAGATTCATCCCGGCGCCAAGTTCGGCCGGCGCGTTTTCATTGACCACGGCATGGGCGTTGTCATCGGCGAAATGGCCGAGATCCACGACGAGGTGACGATCTACCAAGGCGTGACCTTGGGGGGGACGACCCTGGTCAAGGGCGCAAAGCGCCATCCGACGCTGGCCCGTGGCGTGGTGGTTGGCGCCAATGCGTGCGTGCTCGGTGGCTTCACGGTGGGCGAGGGCGCACGGATTGGGTCTGGCGCTGTGGTCACCAAGGGAGTGCCGCCGGGCGCAACGGCCGTGGGCAACCCCGCGCGCATCATTGAGGCCAGCGCAGAGCAGGCCCGAGAGGCTGCCGCCAGCAAGATGGGCTTCAGCGCTTATGCCGTGACACAGGGTGACGACCCTGTGGCACTGGCGATGAAGGGTTTGATCGACTCGACCTCGGGGCATGAGCACCAGATTGCCTTGCTGTGGGCTGCCATCAAGCAGTTGGAGCAAGGAAAGGGCCAAACCAGTTGCGTCTCCTCAGACGCCCAAGTTGAAGAGCATTTCGATGCAGAGCAACTGCGGCGACTTGTGAAGCCAAGCTGAGGGAGGGCAGATGGTTCGTATCTCTCGGCACGTGCTTCGCGTCTTCCTCACCGGCCTGCTGGCGGCTTTGCCCTTGGCCGCAACACTGGTCATCTTCATCTGGGCGTTCAGTGTATTGCGCCGCTGGGTTGGCCCTTCCAGCCCTTTGGGTTCTTGGCTTGGCGGCATTGGCTTGGGCGTCACCGGCTCGGAAGTCGTCGGTTACTTGATTGGCATCGCCATCATCGTGTTCGCCATCTTGCTGCTGGGCATGCTGGTCGAGCTCGGTTTGCAGCGCGGTTTGGTCGGGCTGGTTGACTCGGTGATGCGCCGCATTCCCTTGGTGCGCACCGTCTACGAGTTGCTGCAACGCTTCGTGGCGCTCATGTCTCAGCGCGACCCCGACGGGGCGCGGGCGATGCGCCCGGTGTGGTGCCACTTCGGCGGCACGGAAGATGCAAACAGTGCCGTTTTGGCTTTGCAGAGCTCGCCGGAGGTGGTCTTGGTCGCGGGCCGGCGCTGCCTCATCGTGATGGTGCCCACGGCGCCCGTGCCCGTGGGCGGCGGTTTGTTGTTTGTGCCTGAGAGTTGGGTGACTCCAGCAGAGCTCAGCGTCGAGGCGATCACCAGCCTTTATGTGAGCATGGGCGTGACGGCGCCGCAGTACCTGAAGCTGGCCGAGCGGGCGCCAGGCGCCGTTTGAGGCATCGGCCTAGCTGCTCTGGCGAATGGCGGATTTAGGGCGAAAAGCTTGGCAGAAGGCTGCGTGCGTCTCTATGTAAGGGCCGCCGAGCAAATCCAGGCAGTAGGGCACGGCGGCAAATATGCCCGGTACCTCGGGCAGACCGCCCAAAGTCTCCGCAATGGCTTTGGGCTGCCCCGGCAGATTCAGGATCAGCGCTTTGCCGCGAATGACGCCCAGCTGTCGCGACAAGATCGCTGTGGGCACAAAGCGCAGGGAGATCTGGCGCATTTGCTCGCCAAAGCCGGGCATCTCGCGGTCGGCGACATCGCGCCTGGCGACGCGGCTGACCACGCGCGGTGATGGGCCTGTGCCGCCCGTGGTGAGCACCAAGTGGCAGCCTGCTTCGTCCACCAGTTCGCGCAGGGTTGTCGCAATGATGGCGCGCTCGTCGGGAATCAGCCGCTCTTCAAAATGAAGCGGGTTGCGCAGCGCCTTGCCCAGCCATTCCTTTAGGGCGGGCAAGCCTTTGTCTTGATAGACGCCGCTGCTGGCGCGGTCGGAACACGACACCAGCCCAATCCTCACGCTGTCCATCAAGCCTCCGGAGTGGGCGCAGCCTTGAGGAACTGGAACAAATCGCGAAAGCCACGGCCGCTGCGCGACTCGGGCTGCGCTGCTGCATCTTTCCGGGCGGCGCGGACCAAGCTGCGCAGTTGCTGCACATCAACCCCTGGGTGCTCGCTGATGTAGGTTTGCAGTGCTTCGTCGCTGGCGATCAATTCGCTGCGAACGGCCTCGAGCTGGTGGAGCTTGAGTTGATCTTGGGCGTGCCCAAGCTTGAAGGCCGCCACGGCTTCTTGAAAGGGTTCGGGCTCAACCTTGCGCATGAGCTTCCCGATGTACTGCAACTGCCGACGCCGTCCTTCGTGGGCGGTGATCTTCTTGCCGTCGCGAAGCGCGAAGCGAAGGATCTCGGGCATATCGAGTGCCTTGAGCCGGTTGTCGGGAAGGTCGAGAAGGTCTTCGCCCAGCTTCTGGAGCGCATCACTCTCGCGCTTGAGCTGGGTTTTACTTGGGCCCTCGTAGTCCTCATGTTGAGCTTGGGAGGGCGGGCCGGGGCGAGCGCGCCGGGGTCGATCTGTGTTTGCCATTGCCTCATGATAATGACCGCCCTTTGACCGAGACCCCTCCATGACCAACGGCTTTGCCCACACCCGCGACGAGTTTCAGCATTTGGTGGAGCGCACCTTGCACTTGGCCAACTCACAAGGAGCCTCTGACGCCTCGGTCGAAGTAAGTGAGGGTTCAGGGCTCTCCGTGTCGGCGCGGCTCGGCAAATTGGAGAACGTGGAGCGCAATCGGGACAAGGCGCTGGGGGTCAGCCTCTACATCGGTCAGCGTCGTGGCCATGCCAGTACGTCCGACTTCAGCGAAAGGGCGCTTGCCGATACGGTCAAGGCCGCCTACGACATTGCGCGCTTCACCGCGGAAGACCCTGCCGCCGGCCTGCCAGAGACTGAGGACCTGCTGCTCACGCCCGCACCTGACCTCGACTTGTTCCACCCCTGGGCCATCAACGCCCAGCAGGCCTGCGAACTGGCTTTGCGCTGCGAGGCTGCGGCGCTGCAGACGGATCGCCGCATCAGCAACAGCGAGGGCGCCGCAGTGTCGGCCCAGCAGTCTCACTTTTTCGCCGGCAATTCGCGGGGCTTTCGAGGCGGCTATGCCAGCAGTCGGCATTCCATTTCGGTGGCGCCCATCGCTGGGCGTGGCGCCGGCATGCAACGGGATTCTTGGTACAGCTCCATGCGCGACGCCAGCGAACTCGCCAACCCAGAGGCCATTGGCCGCTACGCCGCCGAGCGGGCCTTGAGCCGGCTCAAAGCGCGGCGGGTTGCAACGGCCGAGGTGCCGGTGTTATTTGAGAGTTCGCTATCCGCAGGATTATTCGGTGCGCTGGTTCAGGCCACCAGTGGCGGGGCGCTTTACCGAAAGACCACTTTTCTCACCGAGAGCCTTGGCACCTCGGTACTGGCCAACCACATCGATGTCGACGAGGATCCATTCATCTTGCGAGGCAAGGGCAGCTCTGCTTTTGACGATGAAGGCGTCGCCACCCGCGCTCGCAGCCTTGTGCAGGGCGGCGTTTTGCAGGGTTACTTCCTCTCAACCTATTCGGCGCGCAAGCTGGGCATGAAAACCACGGGCAACGCCGGGGGCTCGCACAACTTGGTCATGAAAAGCCGTTGCACTGCACCGGGCGATAGCTTGGCGGTCATGCTCAAGCGCTTGCACCGTGGTTTGTTTGTGACCGAGTTGATGGGGCAGGGCGTCAATTACGTCACGGGCGATTACTCGCGCGGTGCCAGTGGCTACTGGGTGGAGAACGGCGAGATCGCCTACCCGGTGGAAGAAGTGACGATCGCTGGCAACTTGAAAACCATGTTCAAGGACATCTTGGCGATTGGCGCTGACGCCTACACAACGGGCGCCAAGACGGTGGGCTCGGTGCTGCTTGCTCGGATGAAGCTGGCTGGATCTTGATCTGAACGGGAGCGAGCTGAACGGCAGGGCATTCCCGGCAGTTCACTTAGAGGCCGCTACCTAGAATTGCCACGCATTCAACCTCTTTGGAGACTCGTGGCATGGAACGTCGCTCTTTCGTAGGTACGGCCGGCTTGGCCGGTGTGTTGGCGGCGGGCACAGCGCCTGCGGTTCTTGCCCAAGGGACTTTGCGCTGGCGGCTGGCTTCCAGTTTCCCCAAGGCGCTTGACACCATCTTTGGCGCCGCAGAGGTTTTTGCCAAGAAGGTCGGCGAGATGACGGGCGGTAAGTTTCAGATCTCCGTCCATGCCGGCAACGAGCTGATGCCCCCGTTCGGTGTGGTGGACGGGGTGCAGAACGGCACCGTAGAGATGGCGCATACGGCGCCCTATTACTTTTTCGGCAAAGACGAAACCTTCGCACTTGGCTGTGCCATTCCCTTC
>JBKCVH010000029.1:0-3381 GCA_046317675.1 Burkholderiales bacterium | reverse complement strand
AGATGACGCTGAGACGGCCATCGCGCAATTGCTCCAGTGCTTGTGCACGTCCATAGGGCGACCCGGCGAACACCGCGGCGGAGGCAATGCCCTCTTTCTCAAACTGGGCTGCCATGTACTCGGCATGGCGGGTGGACACACAGAAGGCGAGCGTGCGTTTCTGAGCCCTCGCTCGCCACTCACGGATGGCGTGTCGTGCGCGGGCCAAAGTCGCGAGCTTGTTGGACAGTTCTTCCGGGTCAAACCGTCCATTGCGCCATGGCACTTCGCGGTAATTCACGGACTCATCGAGGATGCCGTAGTAATGGAAGGGCGCCAGCAGTTTGGCCTGGATGCCTTCGAACAGGCTGCGTGTGAAGACGAGGTTGTCGTCGCACAGGGACAGGATGTCGGACTGGTCTGTTCGATCGGGCGTGGCCGTCAAACCCAGCAGAAACCTGGGCGCGAAGTGGCTGAGCAGGCGGCGGTACGTGGCCGCGGCTGCATGGTGAAACTCGTCGATCACGACGTAATCGAAGTGCTGCGCGGCGAACCGTTCCAGGTGTTCGACGCGGCCCAACGTTTGCACCGCTGCGCAGAGCACATCGACTTCAGCGTCGCGGCTGCGTGCCATGTAGTAGCCGACCCGAGCCCCAGGACGAATGCGTACGAAAGTCGCAGCCGCTTGGGCCAGGATTTCCTCGCGGTGCGCCACAAACAGAACGCGCCTCGCGTTGGCTTGGGCTGCATCGAAAGCGGCGAGCCAGGTCTTTCCGAGGCCGGTGGCGAGCACAACGACGCCCCGTTGGTATCCCTGTTGCCGAGTTTCGTTCAGCGCCAACAGTGCGGCCTTCTGAACCGCCGTGGGTTCGGGTGGTGCTTCATGTTCCTGCGGATCGGTAGCGATCGACCGAGTGGGTGGGGAGCGCCGCTTTTCGTAGGACTCGATCCAGACATCGGACAACGGAACGGCTTTGGTGTGGGTGAAGATCTCTTCGAACCTTGACCTCGCCTCCAAAAAGCCGCGGTCGGTGGGGTACACCACGCGGTAGTTCCATTCCAAACCTTCGGTCAACGCTTGGCGGCTGATGTTGCTGGACCCGATGAATGCCGTGCCCTCTACCAATTGGCCTTCCGACAAGCGCGCAAAGATGTAGGCCTTCAGGTGAAAGCTGCTCTTGTTGCCCGTTTCAAACACGCGTACTTCAGCGCCCTGTTCTTGCAGCAACAGCAGCATCCGGAGTGCTGCGGGATCGGTGATGTCCAGGTAGTCGCTGGTGAGCACACGCACGCTGCGGCCGGGCTGGCTGGACAGAACGGCTTGCAGGTCTGGCAGCAGCAGATCAAGCCCTGTCTTCCTGATGAAGGAGACGGCCAACCCAACTTCTGTCGCTCGCGACATCGCCTCGGACAGGTGGGGCAGGAAGTGGTCCTGTTCGCCAGTCACGAGTCGTCGCCGAGGGTCGGTCGGTTTCTGGACCAATACGTTGGTCCATTGTTCGCTGCGGCCCGGCCGTTGGTCATCGCTGAGCCAGAGGTCGACTTGGACGGCGCCATGCAGCGTGGCCAGCCAGGCCTGCACCTGGCTTTCGTCGGCGTCCGTGAACAGCCGGCCTGCTTGTTGCCGTGTGCCGATGCCGTGCTTGAAGCTTGCGTACAGCACCCCGCCGGGCGTCAGTGCTGCCCAAAGTTTTGCCAGCACGCCGGGCATGTCCGCATGTGCGACGTGCAGCAAGCTGGCGCAGCACCAGATGCCGTCGTAGGCGTTGATCTCATCGACCTCCTGAAAGGTCCGCACGTCAACCGCGAAGCCACAGTGGGTGGAAGCGCGTTCCGCGAGCTCAGGGGTGGCGTCGAAAGCCGAGACCCTAAAGCCCAGCGCTGCAAACGCCTTGGCGTCTCGCCCAGATCCGCACCCGGCGTCCAAGACTTTGGATCCGGGGCGCAGCAACGCCACAAAGCGGTCTCGGACCGGTGACATGTCCACACCAACCGTGCTGTCGAAGAACTCGGCAGCGAACTGTCGGTAGTACGCGGTGGTGTCGTTCATCCCTGGCTCTGGCGTCGAAGTGGGCCTGAGCTGCTGAGCCTACCAGGCAGGCTTGCCGATTTGCCGCGTGCTAACGATCAAGACGATCGCCGTTGATGTGTCCTGTCGCTGCGCGCCGCCTCACCCGCTCGCGGGCATCGGGCTGGTTCGCCACCCGTCGCACCTGTGAATTTGTCATTTTCCAGACTTGAACGCACCGCTGCGCCCTACCGCCGTGCGGCCCCCGGCCGATAAGCAGCAGATGCGTGCAGGTTGGCCAGGGCCAGCCCTGCACCGCGCACGCCTATCCCGGCATCACCCAGCGTTTGTAGAGGTCTGCATGTTCGCTTCCATCCAGCGTCGAGTGGTTCTGGCCTGCGTGGCCATCGTGGTCTTGGCCCTGTTGGGCATCACCGTGGTGAACTTTGTGGTGATGCGCGACGCCACGCGCACCAGCACCACGCGGGAACTGGACGCACTGGCGCAGTCGCATGCCGACGGCATTGCCAGCTGGGTGAAGCAGCAAAAGGCCATCGTCGCGGCCCTGGCGCCGGCCACGGCGGCTTCTGACCCGGTGCCGTTCCTGGTGCAGGCCCAGAAGTCCGGCGGGCTGGTGTCGGCCTACGCCGGCTTCCCAGACAAGCGCATGCTGTTCGACGTGCCCCAGCAGCTGCCCGAGGGCTACGACCCGACCGGCCGCCCCTGGTACAAGGCCGCCGAAGCTGCGCAGGCCCCGGTGCTCACCGCGCCCTACGCCGACGCCGCCACCAAGCGCCTTATCGTCACCTTCGCCAACGCCGTGCGCGGCGGTTCGGGTGTGGTGGCGGTGGTGGCCAGCGATGTGTTCATCGACGATGTGTCCAAGGCCGTGGCCTCCATCAAGCCCACGCCAAGCGGCCTGGCCTTCCTGGTGGACAAGGCCGGCCAGGTGATCGCCCACCCCGACACGCAATGGGTGCTGAAGCCCGCCACGGCCTTGTCGCCGGCGCTGGACGCCGCCACCTTGACGGCCGCGGCCCAGGCGGGCGGAGCCTGGGTGGACACCCGCCTGGGTGACCAGGACTACCTGCTGCGCGGTGCCGCCGTGCCCGGCACCGAGTGGACGCTGGTGACCGCCGCCCACGCTGGCGAGGCCTTGGCCCACATGTCGGCCCTGCTGCGCGTGGCCGCGGGTGCTCTGGTGTTGATGGCCGTGTTGGCCGCCGTGGCCGCCACCGGGGCCGTGGGTTCGATGCTGAAGGGCATGGCCCGCGTGCGCGACGCCATGCACCAGATCGGCCAAGGTGAAGCCGACCTGACGCTGCGCCTGCCCGACCATGGCCAGGACGAGATTGCGCAGATCGCGCAGGCCTTCAACCGCTTCACGAACAAAC
>JBKCVH010000028.1:0-6043 GCA_046317675.1 Burkholderiales bacterium | reverse complement strand
CGACCCCAGCGCGCAATGGCTCAAGCTCAAATGGCCCAACGACCTCTGGCTGCATGGGCGCAAGCTCGGCGGTGTGCTCATTGAAACCGCCGGCCACGGCGCCGAGCCCCGCAGCGTGGTCATTGGTGTGGGCCTGAACGTGATGGCCCCTGAAGTTGACGTGCCCAGCAGCGGCCTCCAAGAGCTGGATGCGCGCTGGACGGCGCCTATGGCGCTGAGCGCCGTCTTGCCGCCCTTGGTCAAGCTGCTGGCCGAGTGGCGCGGCTTTGATGCGGCAGCGCAAGCCGCCTTTGCCGCCCGCGACGCCCTGCGCGGCCGCGAAGTGGCCGGCGGTGCGTGGTCCGGCGTGGCCGAAGGGGTGAATGCCCAAGGTCTATTGCGCTTGCGCGATGCGCAAGGCCAACTGCACGAACTGCGCGCGGGTGAAGCCCGCTTGCGGGAGATGTCATGAGCTACAAAGGTTTGCCATACGGGCTCACGGTGCTGCTCAGCGCCCTGGTGGCCGCCAATGGCCTGCTGTTCGCGTGGGGCCAGGGCTGGCTGGGCGGGCAGCCGGGCTCCACACAGCGCGAGCCAGCGCGGCTGGCTGCACAGGTCAACCCGGAGCGCTTGAAACTGCTGAGCCCCGAGGCCGCCAGCGCCGCGAAGCGGCCCTTGCAGTGCCGCGAGATTGGCGCGTTCAGCGATGAAGCCGGCCTGCAAGCCGCAGAAACCGCCTTGCAAGATCAAATGGGCTTGCTACCCGGCCAGTGGCAACGCCAAGAGCGCCGCCTGCCCGGTCAATGGATTTTGGCGACCCGCGCTGCCAACGACGCCAGCGATCTGGCTCGCAAACGCACCACGCTGGAACGCGCCGACGTAAAGCCCCTGCGCTCCCAGAACCTTCTGGGGGAATCTGAAGCCAGCTGGCTGTTGGGTCGCTATGACAGCGTGGAGGCCGTGCAGGCCGAGCAAGCCCGGCTGCGCGAAAAGGGCCTGCGCCTGCTGCGCGTTGTGCCCATGCGCCTGCCCAGCAGCAGCCAGTGGCTGCGCTTGCCCGCCTTGACCGAGGTGCAACTCAAGGCGAGCCACCCGGCTTGGCCGGGTGGGCTGCGGCCTTGCACGCCAGCCGCCAATGGGGCGCAGGCCAGTGCGGGTTCCGGCGCAGCGTCAGCGAGTGCAGCGTCAGCGAGTGCAGCGTCAGCCAGCGCTGTGCCTGAAGTAACCGCCTCAGCCGCCAGTCGCTGAGGCCGGTGGCGGCGGCGCATCGTTCAAGGTGCGCAAGAAGGCCACGATGTCGGTGATGTCTTGCTCACTGAGACGTGGCCGCTGGCCGGCCTGCTGACCAAACGGCGGGCGGCGCTCCACGTTGGCTTGGTACTGCAGCGGCAGGTCGTTGAAGCGCTGCACTTGACCGTTCACCGTGGGGTACCAGGCCGCAGGGTTGGTGTCGCGGGTGGCGTAGAAGCGAACCACCTCCTCCAGGGTGTTGAAGCGCGCGTTGTGGAAGTAAGGCGCGCTCAGCGCCACGTTGCGCAGCGTGGGCACCTTGAAGCGACCGCACTGCTCGGTTTGGGACGCCAAGTCGGTGCGCTGCGGGCCGCACAAGCCGAGGTCGAAGAAGGCCGGGGTTTGGGTGGCCACGCTGCTGTTGCGGGGCACGCCCAGCGCGTGGTACTCGAAGTTCGTGAACAAGGGACGTGCGCCTCGGCTCGTGTGGCAGCTGGCGCAGTTGCCCCGCTGCGGGTCATTGAAGGCATTGAGCCCGCGCTGTTCGGCGGCGGTGAAGCTGGCGCGGCCGGCCTGCACCTCGTCGAACTTGCTGTTGAAGGCGTGGAACTCTTCGTCATCCGCTTGGTAGCGGGCCAGGGCATCTTGGGTGGCGGCCAGCAGCTGCGCGGGTGTGGCCGTGGCCCGCAGGTTGTAGGCGCTGAGCAGCGCGTTCCAGGCCGGCGTGCTGCGCAAGCGTGCCGCGAAGTCTTCGACGCTGGCATTCGCCATCTCATTGGCGGCAAACAAGGGGCTGCGCGCTTGCTCGCTGCGGCTGTTGGCGCGGCCGTCCCAGGTCAATCCGCCCAGCGCTTGGCCTTGGGCGTTGATGCGGAAGGCGCCCGCGTTGTCGAGGTAGCGAAGGCTCGGGCTGGAGCGCGCGCCTTGCTGATCGTGCGACGGTCCGCCCAGGGGCAAGAAGGTACCGGCTGGGTCGGCATGGCCGTTGGTGGCCGCGTGGCAGCTGGCGCAGGACAGGCGGCCGCTGGCCGATAGGCGGGGTTCATGGAAGAGCTGGTCGCCAACTGCGAAGCGAGCGTCTGCGGTGGGCGGCGTGGCAGGTGGGGGCACTGGCGTTGGGGCCGGTGGCGCTGGCGGCGGGCGAAGCGCGCTTTCTTGGGCGCTTGGGCCGGTGTCGGCCGGCGCGCCACCGCCACCACAGGCCGCCAGCATCAAGGGCGCCAACAAGCTCAAAAGGCCGACCTGGCGCCACAGCAAAGAGCGCGCAGGCAGGGCGGCAAGGCATTCCTGAGAGGTTCCAAACGGCTTCATGACCAGTCTCCTGTGCGAGTGCCCTCATGCTGCTGGCGCGCTTTGTGGAATGAGTGGAGCAACTGTGGAGACCGCCTCCACAGTTGGCCCCCGCGCGCTTCCTAAACTGCCGGCATGAAGCTGCGCCTTGTTCACCAACTGAGCCTCTTGCTCGTGGCCTGCAGCCTGCTGGCCGTGTTGGCCATGGGGCTGCTCACCGCCACCCAACTGCGCCGCGGCTTCAACGACTACTTGCGGGCGCAGGACCAGGCGCGCTTGAACACCTTTGCCGAAGCGGCGCGCACGGCCTTGCAAACGCATGGCCTGGCCCGCCTGCAGGACCAGCCCTACCTGCTGGACCTGCCGCCCGGCGAAGGCCGCCCGCCGCGCGGCCGACCGCCGCGTGACCGATTTGAGGAAGGGCGGCGGCCACCCCCCGAGGACCGTGCCCCGCTCCGGGGCCTCGCGCTCTACACCCCCGAGGGCCAACTGCTGTGGGGCCGCCCGATGCCACCCGGCGGCAAACGCAGGGCTTTGGAACAAGCCATTGAGCTGGACGGCCGCACCGTGGCCGTGGCGCGCCTGATGCCGCGCCCCGAAGCCCCTGAAGCGACCGACGCCGCCTTCCTGCGCGACCAGTTCCTTGCGTTGGCCGGCGTGGGCGCCGGCGTCATGCTCTTGGCCACACTGGCCGCTGTGCTCCTGGCGCGGCGCTGGGCGCGCCCGCTGGCCGCCGCCCAAGCGGCCACACACCGCTTGGCCCGAGGCGACTTCACGCACCGCCTGCCGCCAAGTTCCGGGCGCTGGCACGACGAACTGGACGACCTGGGCATGGACCTGAATCGCCTGGCCGAAGCCCTGCAAAACCTGGAGGCCAGCCGCCGGCGCTGGGTGGCCGAGCTGGCCCACGAACTGCGCACCCCGCTGACGGTTTTGCGGGGCGAACTGGAGGCCGTGCAAGACGGCGTGCGCCCCATGGATGGCACCCGAATCGCTTCGCTCCACCGAGAGGTGCAGCGCCTGAATCGCTTGGCAGATGACTTCTCACTGCTCGCCCGCGCTGACCTGAATGCCCTGCCCTGCGAGTTCGCCCCCCTCCCCATTCGCCCTCTGCTGCTTCAAACGCAGCAACGCTGGCAAGACCGCCTGCAACACGCCGGCTTGGCCCTCACCCTGGAGGCCCCCGAACTGCAACTGCCCAAGGCGGATGCAGAGCGCCTGGGGCAGGTACTGGACAACCTTTTGAGCAATGCCATGGCCTACACCGATGCACCCGGCCGCGTGCACCTGTGGGCGCAGCGCCAAGGAGCGAAGGTGCTCATGGGTGTGGATGACAGCCCGCCGGGCGTGCCCGATGCGCTGGAGCGCGAGCGCCTGTTCGAACCCTTGTACCGCCGCGCTGCGTCGCGCCAGCGCGTGGATGGCGGCGGCAGCGGCTTGGGCTTGTCCATTGCGCGCGCCATCGTGCTGGCGCACGGGGGCCGCCTGCGCGCCGAGCCCTCGCCGCTGGGCGGCTTGCGTGTGGTGATGGAGCTTCCCGCATGAACCAACGTGTGTTGATCGTCGAAGACGACGAGGCCATCGCCAGCCTGCTGGCCGACTACCTGCGCGCCTCCGGCTTCACGCCCGAGCTGTGTGCCGATGGCGCGCTGGCCTTGGCGCAGTTCCAGCAAGGCGCGCCCTGCGCCGCCGTGCTGCTGGACCTGAACCTGCCGGGACTCGATGGCCTGCAGGTGTGCCAACAACTGCGCCAACACAGCAACGTCCCCATCTTGATGGTGACCGCCCGCGTGGAAGAACTCGACCGCATCCTGGGCCTGGAGATGGGCGCCGACGACTACCTCTGCAAACCCTTCAGCCCCCGGGAGGTGGTGGCCCGTGTGCGCGCCCTGGTGCGCCGCGCGCAAGGCAGGCTGGCCACGCCCAGCGTGCAACAGCTGCAAGGCGGTTTTCAGCTGGACGAAGCCGGGCAGCGCATGGGCCATGACGGGCACTGGCTGAACCTAACCCCGATCGAGTTCCGGCTCTTGAAATCCTTGCTGCTCTCCGGCGGTCGCGTGCTGTCGCGCCAGCACCTGCTGGACACCCTGCACGACGACTTCCGCGACGTCTCCGACCGCGTGGTGGACAGCCACATCAAGAACCTGCGCCGCAAACTCGCGCAGTTGCCAGCGCCCCAGGAGGGGCGGCTGCAGGCGGTGTATGGGGTGGGGTATCGATGGGCTTGAAGGTGGGCTTCAGCGCTGCGGCTCGACGATCACCTTGCCGGTCACCTTGCGGTCGGCCAAGTCTTGCAGGGCCTGCGCCGTTTCGGCCAAGGCGTAGCGGCGGCTGATCAAGGGCTTGAGCTTGCCCTCGCCCAACCACTGCATCAGCTCGCCGAGGCCCTTGGCCCAGGCCTTGGGCTCGCGCTTGAGCCACTCGCCCCAGAACACACCGACCAAGCTGGTGCCTTTGAGCAATAGCAGGTTGATGGGGATATTCGGAATCTCGCCGCTGGCAAAGCCCACCACCGCGTAACGGCCGCGCCAGGCCATGCTGCGAATGGCCGGCTCGGCCACGCTGCCGCCCACGGCGTCGTAGACCACATCAACCCCTTTGCCTTCGGTCAGGGCCTTGATGTCGTCCCGCAGTGCGTCGTAGCCGATGGCCGCATCAGCGCCGTGGGCCAGGCACACGGCGCGCTTTTCTTCGCTGGAGGCCACGGCAATCACGCGGGCGCCAATCGCCTTCGCGATTTCAACCGCCGCCAAGCCCACGCCACCGGCAGCACCCAGCACCAACAAGGTTTCGCCCGCTTGCAATGCACAGCGGTCACGCAGTGCATGCCAGCTCGTGCCATAGGCGAGCGTGAAGCTGGCGGCCAGCGCGGGGTCCAGGCCCGGTGGCAAGGGCATGCATTGCGCGGCAGGCAGCAGAGCCTGTTCAGCGAAGGCACCAAGACCGCTGAAGCCGACGATGCGCTGGCCCACTTGCAGATGGGTGACGCCCTCCCCCAAGGCCTCCACAGTGCCCGCGAGCTCGGCGCCGGGCGTGAAGGGCAGCGGCGGCTGCAGCTGGTACTTCTTCTGCACGATCAGCAAGTCGGGGAAGTTCACGCCCGCCGCCTCCACGCGCACCCGCACTTGGCCCGGGCCGGGCTCCGGCGTGGCGATCTCGTTCAGCTGCAAGGTGTCGGGGGTGCCCCATTGGGTGCATTGAATGGCGCGCATGGTGGTAGCTCTTCGGTCAAGGAGTCAAAGGGAGTTGGGAACGAGCAAGCAGCGTATCTATGCAGGCAATCACTGGGAGCTCCGTGTAGCGGGCGACTGCAGGACGGTAGTAGCAATCCCAGTAGCTGATCGCCCGCCGTCGTTGAGTCTCGATCACCGCAGCGTTGTTTGCAAAGAAGGTGTAGGTCAGCTCGGCGGGTGCGGCCAACAAGTGCTGTGCAGCCAGGTTGGCAATCTCACTGACGTAGTCGCCCAGCAGCAAGCAAGCGAAGGCAACTTTCCATTCGGCATCCAGCGGCCCCAGCCGGCGCAAACAAGACTCGCGGTAATAC
>JBKCVH010000027.1:0-7107 GCA_046317675.1 Burkholderiales bacterium | reverse complement strand
CCGGCGCACTGGCGGCGTTGCAAGTGCCCAAACCCAATGACTTGGTGCTCCGCCCCGTGGCCGGTAGTCGCTTGCTGGACTGCCTCACGCCGCTGGGCGAACCCATCCTGCAACTGCCCACCGCCCACTGGCCGCTGCGCGTGGCGGTGGTGGAGGGGAACGTTTACGTGCTTCGCTGATACAAAGCCAAGGTCGGTTCGGTGTCGACGGCACCGAGGCGCCAAAACCATGAATTCCACCCTTTTGCACTCTGCCGCCCTCCTCGCCCTCACCCTGGGCTGATGCCATGCTCACCCTGACCGTCACCCAATTCAACGGCACTGCGCTTCCGACGCCGATCAAGGCCAGCTTCGACGAAACCGGCGGCGCCATCGGCCGCGCCGAAACCAACGCCCTGGTGCTGCCCGACCCCGAGCGCACCATCTCCCGCGTGCATGCCCGGGTGAGCTTCCGGGCGGGCGCCTACGTGTTGATCGACGAAGGCAGCAACGCCGTGGTGCACAACGGCCAGCCCCTGGGCAAAGGCCGTGAAGCGCCCTTGCGCCCAGGCGACCGGCTGCAGATTGGCGGCTACTTGGTGAACGTGGCCCAAGGCGCTGCCAGCGGCGCTGCCGCCGACCCATTCGCCGACTTCTTTGGTCTGGCTGCCGCACCGGCGCCCGCGCCGGCTTACGCACCCGCCCCGCCCGCCTATACCCCACCCGCCTATGCCCCGGCCCCGCCAGCGCGCTCAAGCCACGCGGCCGCCGACCCACTGGGCCTCGGCTTCGGGCCAGCACCCACGCCAAGTCCAGCCCCCAGCCCAGCCTTTGGCGGCATTCCTGACGACTGGGACCCCTTCGCTGCCACGCCCGTGCCCGCCGGCCGCGCGGCAGCGCCCTCTCCCGGGGCCAATGCCCTGGGGCTGGACTTTGGCGCCGGCGCGCCCAGCCCCTTGATTCCCGACCTGCCCCGCGCCAGCGGCGGCAGCGACTCGCTGGACCAGCTCTTCGGCCTGGGGGCGCCCAGCACCGCAAGCCGCAACAACCCGCTGGCGAACTCCCTGCTGGACGCTCCCGTCGCGCAGCCCAACTTGGCCGCCCACGCCGACCCGCTGCGCTCGCTCTCGGAACTGGCCCCCGGCAGCATGGAAGCGCGGCGCGACGACAGCTCCGAGCTGAACCGGCCCTTTTCGCTGCCTCCGTTGCCGAAGCCCGTGCAGACTGCAATCCCAGCCCCAAGCCCGACCGGCTTTCCGGACACCATCCCGTCCGCCTTCCAGAACACCCTCCCAGCCCCGCCACCCAGCGCAGAGCCCGCCGCGCCCGTGCTTTCCTGGGACGCACCGGCCGCTGCCGGTCACACCATCATTCGGCCCGCCGCCAAACCCGCCCCGGACGAAGCCACCCGCATGCCGCCACCGCCCGCACCGGTGGCCCCGGTGTTGGCCGCAGGGGCCAGCGCAACCGGCAGCGCCGAGTTGCTGGAGGCCTTCCGGCAAGGCTTGGGGCAGACCACGCTGGGCGTGCAAACGCTGGACCCAGCCTTCATGCGCTTGGTGGGCGAGCTGCTGCGCGAAGCCACCCAAGGCACGGTGGACTTGCTGGTGGCGCGGGCTGAAATCAAGCGCGAGGTGCGCGCTCAGGCCACCGTCATCATGGCCAAAGAGAACAACCCCCTGAAGTTCTCACCCAGCGGCGAAGCTGCGCTGGGCCACTTGCTGGGCCCGCCAGTACGCGGCTTCATGGCGCCCGCCAAAGCCATGCGAGATGCCTTTGACGACCTGCGCGCTCACCAGCTCGCCTTCCTCTCCGGCATGCGCGCCGCCATGGAAGGCCTGCTGAGCCGCTTTGACCCGGCCGCGCTGGAAGGCCGGCTCACGCAGAAGTCGGTGCTGCAAAGCCTGCTGCCCGGTGCCCGCAAGGCCCAGTTGTGGGCCGTGTTCCAGCAGGAGTACGCCCAAATTGCGCGCGAGGCGGGCGACGACTTCCAAGACCTCTTCGGCCGCGAGTTTTTGCGCGCCTACGAAGCGCAGATTGATGCGCTGAAGGACGGCTGATATGCAGGTGGAACTGGCGCTTCTTTCCGAGGTGGGTGGCCGCAACTACAACGAAGACGCCTGCGGCCACTGGCACTCCGAGCGCTACCTGTGCTGCGTGCTGGCCGACGGCGCCGGCGGCCACGGCGGGGGTGACGCCGCCAGCCGCATCGCCGTCAGCCACATCTTGAGCCGCTACGCCGCAGCGCCCACGCACAGCAGCAACGCCATGCGCGAGTTGATGCTGGACACCAACCGCGAACTAATCGCCCGCCGCAGCGAACGGCCCGAGTGGCAGAACATGCAAACCACCGTGGTGATGGTGTCGGTCGACCTCCAAGCCCGCACCGCGCTGTGGGCGCACGGCGGCGACTCCCGCCTCTACCTGCTGCGCAATGGCGCGCTGTGGGCCCGCACGCTGGACCACAGCCTCGTGCAGTCCTTGGTGAATGCCGGCATCATCACGGCCGAGGCCGCCCTCACCCACCCGCGCCGCAGCGAACTCTATTCGGCCATGGCCAGCAGCCCCGAAGACCTGCACGTGGAAGTGCTGCAAGAGCCCTGGCCCTTGGCCGAGGGCGACAGCCTGCTGCTGTGCACCGACGGCCTCTGGGAATGGGCCAACGAAGACGTGATGCTGGACGAGCGCGAGCAAGCCAGCAACGCCAAAGACTGGCTGGAGCGCCTGGGCAGCCAAGTGCGCCGCGCCACCACGCACAAGCCCAACCACGACAACTACAGCGCCGTGGCGCTGTGGTTCTGAAGGAGACACCCATGCCCCAACACGTTTGCAACGGTGCTTCGATGAAGTGCGCCTTTGGTGCAGCCCCGAGCACCCTCGTGGTGCTGCCCAAGAACAAGATGATGACCAGCAACCAGCCGGCGGCCAACATCATGGACAACGTGCCCATGCTCAACATCCCGCCCTTCGGCATGTGCATGAGCCCGGCCAACCCCACGGTGGCCTCGGCCACCGCCGCCGCCTTGGGCGTGCTCACCCCCATGCCCTGCGTGCCCAACATCGTCGGCCCCTGGAAGCCCGGCGCCGTGACCGTGATGCTGGCCAACCAACCGGCGCTCGACAACATCTCCATCCTGAACTGCGCCTATGGCGGCGTCATCACCTTTTTGATGCCGGGCCAGATGACCGAGATGATTCCTTGACCCCCTGGCCGCTGCCCTTCTGGATTGCCCACCGTGGCGCCGGCAAGGCGGCCCCTGAGAACACGCTGGCCGCTTTCCAGCTCGGGCTGGCCAGCGGCTTTCGCGCCTTCGAGTGCGACGTGCAGCTGAGCCTCGACGGCACGCCCTTCCTGCTGCACGACGACTTGCTCGACCGCACCAGCAACGGCAGCGGCCTGGCCTGCGACCTGACCTGGGCCACCCTGGCCGCGCTCGACGCCGGCAGCTGGCACAGCCCCGCCTTTGCCGGGGAGCCGCTGCTCAGCCTGGCTGGCCTCGCCGAATTGGCGCGGGAGCACCAACTCCAAATCAACCTCGAACTCAAGCCCAGCCCCGGTCAAGCCCAGCGGGTGGGCGCCGGCGTGGCCGCTTGGCTGCGCGAGCACTGGAAGGCGCCCACCCCACTGCTGTCCAGCTTCGAACCCGAAGCCCTGCTAGCGGCAGCAGGCCAGGGCTGGCCCTTGGCCCTGCTGTGCGAGGCCTGGAGCGACGACGCACTCCCCCTCGCCCAGCAACTGGGCTGCGTGGCGGTGGTGTGCCACCACGCCAGCCTCAGCCAAGCTGCCATCGCCAAGCTGCACAGCGCCCAACTGCGCGCCCTCACCTACACGGTGAACGACGCGAGCGAAGCCCAGCGCCTGATCGAAGCCGGCCTCGACGGCTTGATCACCGACCAGCTCGACCTCCCGGCCTCCGTGGCCAGCGCCCAACAGAGCGAACGCGCCAACTGACGCAGATCAAACCGGCACCGTGTCCGGCGCGCTGAGCGCTGCCGCCTTTGACGCAGCGCAATCAACATCAAGGCAGCAGCCGCTTCAATGACTCCACCCACACAAGGAGTCAATGATGAACCGCAAGATCAAAGCCGCATTCGCCATCGCCACCCTCGCTGCCACTGGCCTTCTCGTGGCCGTGCCCGCCCAAGCCCAAGACAGCGGCGACTGGATCGTTCGCGCCCGCGCGCTGAACCTGAACTCGGCCAACAAAGACAGCACCGGCCTGGGCCTGTCGGTCAACAACAAGACATTCCCGGAAGTCGACATCACCTACTTCCTGACGCCCAATTGGGCCGCCGAGCTGGTGCTGACCTACCCGCAAAAGCACGATATTCGCAGCAACGGCGCCGTCATCGGCTCGCTCAAGCACCTGCCGCCCACGCTGAGCCTGCAGTACCACGTGGATGCCGGCGGCTGGCGCCCTTACGTCGGCGCCGGCGTGAACCTGACCCTGTTCTCCAGCGTCAAGTTCAACCCCGCCGTGCAAGCCGCCCTCAACCCCTCGGTCGGCGGCAGCAGCACCGGTCTCTCGCTGAACGTCGGCTTCGACGTCCCGGTGGGCGACGGCTGGTTGTTCAACGTTGACCTGAAGAAGGTCAAGCTGGCCGCTGACATCAAGAGCAATGGCAACAAGGTGGGCGAGCTGAAGGTGGACCCGACGCTGTTCAGCGTGGGCTTCGGCAAGCGCTTCTGAGCGGCGCGCTCCTAGCCTTGGGTTCGGCTAGGAAGTCACCCGGCAGGCGCGGCGAAGGCATCCTCGTCGCGGCTTGCCGCCGCCTCTGCTAGCCGCTGCTGCTCAATCCACTGGCTGCCAGCGCGCAGCTTTTTTGCCAAGGGCGACTTGGGGTCCACCACACGCCAGAACGGCACGACCTCAGTCGCCGGCTTTCCGGCTTCGATCTCGTCCCAGGCCGCCTCGGCCACGGTGCGCAGGAAGATGGCGGTGGAGACGGGGCAACAGGCATCGGCCCCATGCAGCGCGGCCAATTCACGGCGCACCTGCTGAATCTCCTTGGTCGTGCCCACCGGCACCTGCTTGCGCAAGTAGTCCTCCAGCTCGATCGGACAGGAAATCAGCAAACGCGATCCGGCAGGAACGCCGGCAAAGTCCTTGTCCAACTTCACCATGTGAGGCGGCTTGGCTTGCCGCTTCTCGGCCCATGTTTTGCTAGCGCGTGGCACTTGAATCTCCGGGTTGAAAGGGTTCGTGGCCATTGTTCGGTGCCGAAGCTCGGGTGCAAACAATCCCCGTGAAAACCCTAGACCCATTCCTGACACTGCACTCGACCTTGCGGCTGTTGCCCGCCGCTTCGGCGGAGCCCAAGCTCAGGCCCCGTTGACAGCCCTCAGACCACCCGCTCGACCGACACCGGATGCAGCGGTCGGCCCTCGGCTTCGAAATGGTCGAGGTTGCCCAGAGTCGTGGTGGCAATCGCGGTCAGCGCCTGTTCGGTGAAGAAGGCCTGGTGACCCGTCACGATGACGTTAGGGAAGGTCAGCAGCCGGGCGAACACGTCGTCGTGCAGCACGGTGTTCGACAAGTCGCGGAAGAACAAATCGGCCTCCTCCTCGTACACGTCCAGACCCAGGCTGCCAAGCTGCCCGCTCTTCAAGGCGGCAACGGCGGCCCGGGCGTCCACCACGGCGCCGCGGCTGGTATTGATCAACATCACGCCGCGCTTCATGGTGGCCAGCGCAGCCTCGTCAATCAGGTGGTGGGTCTGCGGCGTCAAGGGGCAATGCAGGCTCACGATGTCGCTCTGGGCCAGCAACTCGGGCAAGGCCACGTACTGCCCGCCCAGCGCCGTCACTTCCGGGTTGACATCGGGCGCAAAGGCCAGCACCCGGCAGCCGAAGCCGGCCATGATGCGAGCGAAACAGGCGCCGATCTTGCCGGTGCCAATGACGCCCACGGTGCGGCCGTAAAGATCAAAGCCCAGCAAGCCCTCCAGCGCAAAGTTGCCTTCGCGCACCCGGTTGTAGGCCCGGTGAATCTTGCGGTTGAGCGTCAGCACCAGCGCCGCCGTGTGTTCGGCCACGGCGTGGGGCGAGTATTCGGGCACACGACCCACGGCCATGCCCAGGGCCGCAGCAGCCGGCAGGTCCACGTGGTTGAAGCCAGCGCAGCGCAAGGCAATCAGGCGCACGCCCAGCCCACGCAGGCGCTGCAGCGTCTCGGCATTCAGCCGGTCATTGACGAAGGCGCAAACCGCCTGCGCGCCCTCGGCAGCGGCGGCGGTGCCGGCATCGAGCCGGGCCTCATGGAAAACAAGCTCATGCCGGCCGGCGGCATTGGCGCGGGTCAGAAACTCGCGGTCGTAAGGGCGGGTGCTGAAGATGGCAACTTTCATCCCCGGATGATGACCGCTTTTGCCTTGCACCTGGCTTTGCGACGCGGCGAGTAGAGGCGCCAACACTGAGCTTGCGCAAAGCAAGTGCAGTGCGGCAAAGCGGGGTCGCATCTCTCGCTCTACCCACACCAGCGCCGCCCATGCCACGACACGCCAGCCCAATGGGCCCGAGATCTTTGTAGACGGCATCCAACAGATAGGTTGGGCGGGCGCTTACTGATCAGCAGCAACAAAGAACTCAATCCGCAAAGGGTGGCTCACTGGTCGAACTTTGGGTCGGGGGAGAAGGCCGTCGAGACCCCCGATGCCGAAATGCTCGGGTCAATGGGTTGGGTGCTGGGATGAATTTCGCAGGACTGGCTACTGCAGCAAGCGCCCCAAAAACTCGATGTCGTCGAAGCTGTCGTTGCCGGTTGGGCCGTTACGTATCACGGTCAAGCCGCGTGACGGAATGATGTACAGCCGCTGGTCGTAAGCGCCGGCCGCCATGACGAAGTCGGCCGGCACGCGTGCGTCGTTGATGATGGGTTTGATTTGGCGGGTGAACTGGCTTTTGTTGTTGGCGTCGATGGTGGCGGCCAAATCGGCTGCCACCGGACGCTTTAGCCACCAGTAAAAGCCGTAGGCCGGGTGGGCCTTCTGGCCCTTGAACACCTGCTCGAAAACCTCGCGTTTGAGCAAGCTCGGGCCCGTCCAAGCCCCATCCATGCTGAGCCGAATGAACTCCCCCAGCTTGCTCCAGTCGCGGGCGGTGAGGTATGCACCCCCAGAAAGATTAGGG
>JBKCVH010000026.1:0-25018 GCA_046317675.1 Burkholderiales bacterium | reverse complement strand
GGGAAAGACTGAGCGCCAGCGAAGTAGGCCCTTTCGCCGCAGGCAAAAGGGCCAACTGATGCGACACAAAGTGTCGTCAGCAGGGCAAGACTGAGCGCCAGCGAAGTAGGCCCTTTCGCCGCAGGCAAAAGGGCCTACTGATGCGACTCAAAGTGTCGTCAGCAGGGAAAGACTGACCCGCGTTTTCGGGCGTTCAAGCCTCTCAATCTGCAGCTTGTCGCTTGCTCCTTGAGGCTTTGAAGCCGCCCGCTACATTCCGCCCGCTCACATCGGGAGGAACATGAAGCAAGTCAAGACCCCATCGCGCCACGCATGGCTGCGCAGCAAGCGGCTGCGTTGGTTGCTGGTACTCGCAGTTGCCGGCCTCGGCTTTGGCGCATGGCGCTTGCTCAACCCCCCACCCCCTCCTCCACCGCCGCCCTCGGGCAAGGTTCAGAAGGCCGATATCACCCAGTTGGTGCAGGCCGCCGGGGTGCTGCAAGCCAAAACACGCGTGGATGTGGGTGCGCAGGTCAGCGGCCAAATTCAGACCCTGCATGTGCAGCTTGGCCAAGCGGTCAAGAAGGGCGATGTGCTGGTGAGCTTGGACCCCGAGCTGGCCCGAAGCGATGTGGCGCAGGCCGAAGCCGCGCTGGCCCAGCAGCGCGCAGTGCTGGAGTCCCGCCAAATTGACGTGAAAACGGCTCGGCGCGAGTGGGAACGCCAGCAGCGCCTGCTGGCTGGCAACGCCACCGCCGGAACCGAAGCCGAACGGGCCGAAACCGAGCTGGCCAAGCTGGAAGCCGATGTGCGCGGCCAAACGGCCACGGTGCAGCGCCTGCAAGCCGACCTTGCCAAGCGCCAAGTCAACCTCGGCTACACCCGCATCACGGCGCCCATGGATGGCACCGTGGTCAACCTGCCGGTGCAGGTCGGTCAAACCGTGATTGCCGTGCAAATCACGCCGGTGATGATGACGCTCGCCGACCTTGACACCATCACGGTGCGCACCAAGGTGCCGGAAGCCGACATTCAGTCGGTGAAGGTGGGCCAAACGGCTCGTTTCACCACGTTGTCTGGCGAAGGTAAGCGCTACGAAGGCAAGTTGCGCGTGATCCAGCCCATTCCCGAGCGGGTTGGCAACGCGGTGTTCTACAACGTGCTGTTTGAGGTGGACAACCGCGACCGCAAGCTGTTCTCTGACATGACGGTTCAGGTGGACATCGAGACCGGCTCCGCCAAACAGGCCTTGACCATGCCCATGGTGGCACTGGGCGAGCGGGACAAAGACGGCCGCTTCCAGGTCACCGTGCTCGACAGCGCCAACAAGCAAACGCCCCGCCAAGTGCGCACCGGTCTGCAAGACGGCGACAAGGTGCAAGTGCTGGACGGCATCAAGGAGGGCGAGAAGGTGTTGCTGGCGCCGCCATCGGCTGCTGAAGCGGCATCGGCTGCGTCTGCTGCCAAGAAATGAGCGCGCTCATCGAGCTGCGCGATGTGGCGCGGCACTACCGACTGGGCGACCAAGATGTCTTGGCCCTGGACGGCATCAGCCTGACGATCGACGCTGGCGAGTTCGTCGCCATCATGGGTCAGTCGGGATCGGGCAAGAGCACCTTGATGAATGTGCTCGGTTGTCTCGACAACCCGACTCAAGGCCAATTCCTGATCGGCGGGCAGGATGCCGGCACCATGGGGCCGGACGAGTTGGCAGCCCTGCGGCGCGAGCACTTCGGTTTCATTTTTCAGCGCTACCACTTGCTGCCGCACCTGGACGCACGCGGCAACGCGGCGCTGCCTGCGGTGTACGCCGGCGTGGGCAACTCGGCGCGCCGCCAGCGGGCCGAGGAACTGCTGGAGCGCTTGGGCTTGGGCGAGCGCATGCACCACCGCCCCAACGAGCTGAGCGGCGGTCAGCAACAGCGCGTTTCCATTGCCCGCGCGCTCATGAATGGCGGCGAAATCATCCTGGCCGATGAGCCCACCGGCGCGCTCGACTCCAACAGCGGCGCGGAGATGCTGCGCCTGCTGCGCGAGCTCAATGAGGCTGGGCACACCATCATTTTGGTGACCCACGACCCCAGCGTCGCGGCGCATGCACAGCGCGTTATTGAGCTCAAAGACGGCAAGGTCATCCGAGACGATGGCACGCCGGCGACCGCCAAGCCAGCGCCCCACCGCGTTGATGAAAAGCCCGCCTTGCGACAAGGCGGGTGGCTGAATCGACTCCAAATTCAGTGGCGCGAAGCCATTGCCACGGCTTGGCTCTCCTTGAAGGGCAATCGCCTTCGCACGGCGCTATCCATGCTGGGCATCAGCATTGGCATTGCCTCCGTGGTCAGCATCGTGGCGCTCACCAGCGCCGCGCGCACCACCTTCGAAGGCGAGTTCAAGAGCATCTTGAGCGGCAAGATCTGGATCTGGCGAGGCAACAACAACCTGGCCCCAGGTGCGGAGCCGCCGCCCTTCCGCTTGGCGGAGTTGGATGCGCTGCGCACCCTGCCCGGCGTTTCTGGCGTGCAAGGTGAACGCCAACTGCCCGTGCTGCTTCGGCACCGCTCACGCGACGCCAGCCTTCAAGCGCGGGGCGCGGACGGCGGCACCCTCGATGAGCGCAAGCTCAAGGTGGATCGGGGACGCTTCTTCAGCGCCTTTGAACTTGCCGAAGGCGCCCAAGCGGTGGTGCTGGACGAACAGTCGAGCAAGGCCTTGTTCAAGGACAGCGAGTCGCCGATTGGCAAGACCGTCCTGCTCAGTGGCATGGGCGGCTCTGGCGGCGGCATGGAGGGTTCCGGCGGCGGGGGGATGGGGGCTGCAGCCCAGGCCTTGCCGCCCAACACGCCCCTGCCCTTCACGGTGATCGGCACCGTCAAGGCCGATACCCAGGTAGGGTTCAACTTCGGCAACGGCAATGCCTTTGTGCCGGAACGCACCTACATCCAGAAGCTGGATTCACGGCCGAGCGTGGATGCCTTCAGCGTGCAGATGGACTTCAAGCTGCCGCCCGATGAAGTCCTGCGCCACCTCAAGCACCGGCTGCGCGCGCTGCGCGGCAGCGAGAACTTCTCCAGCTGGAGCGGCGACTCCGAGTTCCGCAAGATGCAGAACTTCACCGCGGGCTTTGCGGCCTTGTTCGCCGGCGTGGGCGCCATCGCCTTGCTCGTGGGTGGCGTGGGCGTGATGAACATCATGCTGGTCTCCGTCAGCGAGCGCACCCGAGAGATCGGCATTCGCATGGCCGTCGGCGCTCGGCAAAGTGATGTGCGGCTGCAGTTCCTGATCGAAGCCGTGGTCTTGTGTTGCTTGGGCGGCCTCGTGGGCGTGGCCTTCAGTTGGCTGGCCGCGCAAGCGCTGAATGCGGCTCAGCAAACGCTGCAAGTCACGGTGAGCTGGCAAGCACTCGGGGTTGCTTTTGTGGTGTCGAGCGCCGTTGGCTTGATTTTTGGCACGGTGCCAGCCCGGCGCGCGGCGGCACTGAGCCCTGTGGACGCACTGGCCCGTGAGTGAGCGAATGCTTGAGCGAAAGAACCCCATGACGCGACTGCCCTTCCCCATCCTGCTGCTTGGCGCGCTCCTGTCCGGCTGCGCGGCGGTGCCCGATGCCCGCCCGCCGGCACCCGCAACGCCTGCAGCCTGGCAAGCCCCGACCGGCAACAGCAGCGCCCCCGACTGGGCGGGCCTGCTGGACCCCCAACTGGCTGCCCTTCAGGCCCAAGCGCTGCAGGCCAACCGCGATATCGCCCAGGCGGCCTTGCGCTGGCAGCAGGCGCAGACCCAGGCGCAGCTCGGCAGCCTGCGCCTGCGGCCCAGCCTCGGCCTGAGCAGCTCAGGCAACCGCCCCCTAGAGAGCCAAGGCAGCACCCGCACTGCGGATGTTGGCGGCGTAAGCGTTCCCGTGAGCAGCCAAGTGGGCTGGAGCCGCAGCTATGGCGCCAGCGCCAGCGTGGGCTATGAGCTGGACCTCTGGGGCCGACTCGCCGCAGGCCAAGCCGCGCAAGCCGCCCAGGCCGAGGCGGCTCGCACCGACATCAGCGCCGCGCAGCAGCTCATTCGCAGCCGGGTGGCAGAGGCTTACTGGACCTTGGCGGCCATTGCTGAGCAGCGCCCGCTGGCCGAACAGCAATTGGCCATCAACCAACAGGTGCTGGAGGCCGTGAGCCTGCGCGTGCGCGAAGGCAAGCTGCTGCCCATCGAAATCGACAAAGCCGCTGGCAATGTGCAGCAAGCCCAAGTGCGCTTGGCCGACTTGGCCGCCGACGCGCAGCAGCAGCGCTACCAACTGGCGCTCTTGCTCGACCAAGCACTGCCCGGCCCTGAGCTCACCGCGCCACGCCTGCCGTCTCAAAGCCCACCCAACTGGGCACCCGGTGCGCCAGCCGAGCTGCTGGAGCGCCGCCCCGATGTGCAGCGCTCGCGGCTGCAGGTGGATGCCGCTTTGGCGCGCACGCAGGCGGCCCAAGCAGAGCGCTACCCCTCGCTGAGCTTCAGCGCGGGCGTGAGCACGGGCGGCTCCAAAGCGAGTGACTGGTTGAGCAACCCGATCGCCAATCTGGCCGCCAACTTGGCGGTGCCGCTGATCGACTGGCGCCGCCTGGACCTTCAGCAGACCAACGCCCGCACCGAGCTAGAGCTGAGCGCATTGGCGCTGCGCGAGACGGTGCAACGCGCCCTGGTGGAAGTGGAGAGCCAACTCATTGACAGCGAGCGCCTGCAGCAGCAGCTCGCCGCCAATGCACAACGGCTCAAAGAAGCCCGCGAGGCGGAGCGCTTGGCGCAACTGCGCTTACAAGTGGGCGCCATTGCCCGCGCCGATGCCTTGCAGTCTCAAAGCGCACGCTTGGAAGCAGAGCAAGGCCGCATCCAGTTGCAGCTGCGCGCTTGGCTGAACCGCGCCGCCTTGGCGCGGACGCTGGCGCTCTAAAAGCGCAGCGCCTGCTCCAAGTCGGCCATCAATACCTCGGGCTCTTCCAGCCCGATGGACAGGCGCAGCACCGTGCCTTGGCCGCGCCCACGAATGACCGCAAGGTCGTAGGGCACGGCCAAGCTCACGGGGCCGCCCCAACTCCAAGCGATGCGGAAGTACTTCAAGGCATCGACCGCCGCTTCGATGCGGGACCCGGCAATAGCGGGGTCAAAGGCCAGCGTCAGCAAGCCAGCCGCCCCACGGCAGATGGAAGCCCAGTGGGCATGACCGGGGGAATCGACCAGAGCAGGGTGGAGCACCTGGCTGACGCCGGGAAGCCCCCTCGCCCACTCGGCGATGCGGCGGGCTGCGGCATCTTGCGCTTCGTAGCGCAGGCGCATGGAGGGCAAATTGCGCAGCACCAATTCCACGTCGTTCGCGCCCACGCCAATGCCAAGGCGGCCGTGGGCTGAAGCCAGGCGGGCAAACAAGGCGTCATCGCGGCAGCAAACGCTGCCCATGAGCACATCACCACCGCCACTGGGGTACTTGGTCAGCGCGTGAATGGTGAGGTCAACGCCCAGCTCAAAGGCATCAAAGGCCAAGCCGGCGCCCCAAGTGTTGTCCAGCGCAATGACCGCCTGGGGTGCCCGCTCGCGCGTTGCAGCGATCAGGCCGACGAGGTCGGGGAACTCCAGGGTGACCGAACCGGCCGCTTCCAGCCAAACCAGCTTCGTGGCAGGGCTGAGCTGGGCGCGCAGCGACTCGGCATTCAGCGGGTCGTAAAAGCTGTGCGCGATGCCCCAGGCGGCCAACTCGTTCCGCGCCATGACCCGGCTTGGGCCGTAGACGTTGTCGGGTAGGCAAACCGCATCGCCCTGCTTCAGCAGCGCTTGATTGACCAAGGCCAGCGCCGACAGCCCGCTAGGCGCCAGCAGCGCGTGCTTGCCGCCCTCCAGCAAGGCGATGCGCGACTCCAACGCAAAGGTGGTGGGCGTGCCGTGCAAGCCGTAGGTGTAGGCGTCGCGGTCCTTCCACTGCGTGGCCTTGAGTGCCGCGACCGAAGAAGCAAAGATCGACGAACCCTTGAACACCGGCTGCACCGGCGAGGCAAAGCCCGCCGGCGGCTGGTAGGGGTGGTGGATGAGGTCGGCGTTCTTCAAACGGGCACAGCGCAGGGCCGCCCCAAGCTGGGCCAGCCCCCTCGGGGGGTGGCGAGCACGCGAAGCAGCGCAGCCTGGGGGCTCATACCGGCACTGCAACTAGATCGTGACCTTCGGCGGCCACCACGCGGGCGCGGGTGAACTCGCCAACCTTGAGCTGCTTGCTGGCCTTCTCGGGCGGCAGCAGCTTGACAGTGCCGTCAATCTCCGGCGCATCGGCATACGAACGGCCCACACCGCCCTTCTTGCCCAGCATGGGCGCACTGTCCACCAGCACTTGCAGGTTCTGGCCCACGCGGCGCGCCAGCTTGGCGGCCGAGACCTCTTCGGCCACGGCCATGAATCGGGCGCGGCGCTCTTCGCGCAGTTCCTGCGGCAAAGCGCCGTCGAGCGCGTTGGCACTAGCGCCTTCCACCGGGGAATAGGCAAAGCAGCCAGCGCGGTCGATCTCGGCCTCGCGCAGGAAGTCGAGCAGGTACTGGAACTCGGCTTCGGTCTCGCCAGGGAAGCCGGCAATGAAGGTGCTACGCACGACGATGTCGGGGCAAACGGCGCGCCAAGCTTGCAAGCGCTCCAAGTTGCGCTCGCCGCTGGCGGGGCGCTTCATGCGCTTGAGCACATCGGGGTGGGCGTGCTGCAGTGGCACATCCAAGTAGGGCAGCACCAAGCCCTCGGCCATCAAGGGCAGAAGCTCGTCCACATGCGGGTAGGGGTAGACGTAGTGCAGGCGCACCCAAGCGCCGAAGGGCTTGGCCAGCTCGCCCAGTTGCTGCACGAGGTCGAACATGCGCGTCTTGACCGGCTTGCCGTCGAAGAAGCCCATGCGGTACTTGACGTCAACGCCGTAGGCGCTGGTGTCTTGGCTGATCACGAGCAGCTCCTTCACGCCGCCCTCAAACAGCGCGCGAGCTTCCTTCAGCACATCGCCAATCGGGCGGGACACCAAATCGCCGCGCATGCTCGGGATGATGCAGAAGCTGCAGCGGTGGTTGCAGCCTTCGCTGATCTTGAGGTAGGCGTAATGCTTGGGCGTGAGCTTGATGCCGAAGGCGGGAACCAAGTCAACGAAGGGGTCGTGCGGCTTGGGCAGGTGCAGGTGCACCGCGTCCATCACTTCTTGTGTGGCATGGGGGCCGGTGACGGCCAACACGCTCGGGTGCATCTGCTTGACGAGGTTGCCACCGCCCTCGCCGGCCTTGGCGCCCAGGCAGCCGGTGACGATGACCTTGCCGTTCTCAGCGAGTGCTTCGCCGATGGTGTCCAGACTCTCGCGCACCGCGTCGTCAATGAAGCCGCAGGTGTTGACGATGACGAGGTCAGCGCCCGCAAAGGTCTTGGAAGTGGCGTAGCCCTCGGCGGAGAGCTGGGTGAGGATCAGTTCGCTATCGGTCAGGGCCTTGGGGCAGCCGAGCGAAACAAATCCAACTTTGGGGGTGGCGAGGTCGTTCATGGCCGCGATTGTCGCGGCCTGCAGCGCTTACTTCTTGCCGAAGCCCGGCATACCCGTGAACAAGCCGGCACCGGCCCCCAGACCACCACCCAATCCACCGCCCATGTTCTCTTGCATCTTCTTGAACATGGCCTGGCTCTGCTCCAAGTAGCTGCCCCACTGCTCACCCATCAGGCCTTGCATCATGGGCGCTTGACCCTGCATGAACTGCGTCCACTGCTCCGGCGTGAAGGCCATGCCGGCCGGTGCGCCGCCCGTGAACTTGCTTTGCAGGTCGCTGAAGGTTTGGAGGTTCTTGGCCAGGTAGTCTTGAAGCACGCCCTGCATGGCTTGGCCGTAGAAGCGAATGATTTGCTCCAGCATGGGCGTGCTGAACATGGGCGCGCCGGCCGTTTCTTCTTCCAGAATGATTTGCAGCAAGATGGAGCGGGTGATGTCTTCGCCATTCTTGGCGTCGCGCACTTCAAAGCTTTCACCGGCCAGCACCATGGCCTTCACGTCGGCTAGGGTCACGTAGGCACTGGCCTGGGTGTCGTAGAGGCGGCGGTTCGGGTACTTCTTGAGCACCCGCACAGTGGGGGTTTCGCTCGGGCTCTCGGGCGCGGCGCGGCGGCGGGTGACCATGGTTCTTCCTTGTTTCGTTCGCCCCATTCTAGGGAGCGGGCTCTACTTGAGTTTCATGGCGCGCCACAGCAGCAGCACCGGCAACAGACCCACTGCCACGATGGCCAGCGCCGGCAAGGCTGCCTCGGCCAAGCGCTCGTCTCGGGCCAATTGGTAGGCCATCACGGCCAGGGTGTCGCTGTTGAAGGGACGCAGCACCAGGGTGGCGGGTAGCTCCTTCATGACATCCACAAAAACCAGCAGCGCCGCAGCCCAGGCGGAGCGTTTGAGTAGCGGGCGGTGCACCCGCATCCACAAGCGTGCGCCCTTGGCGCCGAGCATGCGGGCGCTGTCGTCGAGGCTCGCGGGAATGCGCGCATAGCCGGCTTCCACCGTTTGAAGGGCCACGCCGGAGAAGCGCACGGTGTAGGCCAGCAACACCCCGGCGATGGTGCCCGTGAACCAAGGCGCCAGCGCTGGAAGCACAGGTTGAAGCCAGAACAAAGGCAGCAAGATGCCAATGGCGATGACAGCCCCTGGCACCGCATAACCCAGGCCCACCAAGCGGGCCACGCTGCGAATGATGAGCACACGCCAGCCCTCCTCTGCCGCAGACAAGCGCTGTGCCGCGCTCAAGGCCAGTGCCAGAGACACCGTCAAGGCCGCGCCGGCCATGGCCAGCAGCAAGCTGTTCCAAGCCCAGTTGCCAAACGCAGCCCAGGGCAGGCCAATGTCACCAAACTGCGCCTCGCGCAGCACCAAGCGAGCCAGCACCAGCACCGGCAACACAAAGCCCAGCAGCAAAGGCAGCAGGCAAGCCAGTTGCGCCGCCAGCGCACCGAGGCCCTTCAAGGCTTGGCGCGCGGGGGCCTCTCGACCGCTGCTTCGACTGGCAGAGAAGCGCAACTGGGCCTGTGACCTGCGCTCCAACAACAGGCACAGCACCACCGCCGCCAGCAGAACGGAGGCCAGTTGCGCCGCACCCCATCGGTCCCCCTGAACGAGCCAGGCCTTGTAAACGCCGGTACTCAAAGTGGACAGCCCGAAGTAACTGCCCACACCGTAGTCGGCCAGGGTTTCCATCAAGGCCAACATCACACCAGCCGCCAAAGCCGGGCGCGCCAGTGGCAAGGCCACGGTCAGGACGCGCCGAGCCATCGAACCATCCAGCATGCGAGCCGCTTCCATCAGCGGGGCAGCGCGCTCTGCCAGCGCCGTGCGCGCCAGCAAGTACACGTAGGGGTAGAGGCAAACCACAAACAGCAGGATGGCCCCGGGCAAGCTGCGCACATCACCCCATAGCGCGCCCTGCAGACCAAAGGTGCCGCGCAGCAGGGTTTGCAGCGGGCCACTGAACTGCAAGGCATCGGTGTAGGCATAAGCCGCCACGTAGGCGGGCATGGCCCTGGGCAGCAGCAGTGCCAAATCCAGCCAGCGCCGGCCGCGAAACTCAAACAGGCTGACGAGCACGGCGCACCCGCCGCCCACCAGCAAGGTCCCCAGCGCCACGCCCACCGAGAGCAAGAGCGACTGCCACGCATAGCCCGGCAGCACCGTGCTGGCCAAGTGCTGCCACTGCGCCCATCCGGCAGCGTCGAGCATCAACCAAGCGCCGAGCACCGTGAGCACCGGCAGGGCCAACAGCAATCCGACGAGGACGAGAACCAGCAGCATCAAGGAAGAAGGGACCGCAGCGCAGCGCAAATGAGAACAAGGCGCATTTGCACCCGCAGCTATCATAGGTTCATGTTTCTCCAGCTACAGGATGTGGGCCTGCAGTACGCCCAGCGCGGCGCACCGATAAAGGCTGTGCAAGGCGTGAGCCTCGGCCTGCGCGCCGGCGACCTGGGGGTGCTCATTGGCCCTTCGGGCTGCGGCAAAACGACGCTGCTTCGTGCGGTGGCCGGGCTTGAGCACTTGCATACCGGCCGAATCCTGCTGGGGCAGGTTCCCCTGAGCGATGCGGCTCTCGCGCTGCACCAAGCACCTGAGACCCGCCGCATTGGCATGGTGTTCCAGGACTTTGCGCTCTTCCCTCACCTGACCGTGCAAGCCAACGTGGCCTTTGGCCTTCGGCACTTGGGCCATGAGGCGCGGCGCGCTCGCGTGGACGAGGTTCTGCAACTGGTGGGGCTTGCACACACCGCCAAGCGCATGCCCCACCAGCTTTCGGGCGGCCAGCAGCAGCGTATTGCGCTCGCGCGAGCCCTGGCCCCCACGCCGCAGTTGCTGCTGCTGGATGAACCCTTCTCTAGCCTAGACGTCGATCTGCGCGAGGAGCTCAGCCAGGAGTTGCGCGCCATCTTGAAGGCCCAGGGCAGCACGGCGCTGTTCGTGACCCACGACCAAGCCGAAGCCTTTGCCATCGGCGACAAAGTCGGGGTGATGCACCAAGGGCGGTTGGAGCAATGGGACGAGGCCTACACCGTGTACCACCGGCCCGCCACCCGCTTTGTGGCCGACTTCATCGGCCACGCTGTGTTCGCCCCCGCCCACATCGAGATGGGGCCCAATGGGCCTCATTTGCGCACGCCACTGGGCTTGCTGGAACACGCCACCGACTGCCCCGCCCCAGAGGCCTACCCAAGCGGCCAATGTGAAGTGCTGCTGCGTGCAGACGATGTGGTGCACGATGACCACGCGCCCGTGAAGGCGCGCATTGAACGCAAAGTCTTCCGCGGCGCCGAGTTTCTTTACGACCTGCGCCTGGAGGACGGAACAGCCCTGGTGGCCAGCGTTCCGTCGCACCACGACCATGCAGTGGGCGAGTGGATCGGTATTCGTGCACAGGTCGACCACGTGGTGACCTTCGCCACTGAAGCGCAAGTGGCCAAACAATCACCTTCCTGAGGCGGTTGTTCTTGCATTGCCCTACAAGATCGCTTCCTATACTGGGTCGAAGTAATACCTTTTGAACGAGGCAAGTTGATGAGCAGCAAACTGAAAGTCGCCGGTTGGATCACCTTGGGCGCGTTGGCCGGTGCGCTAACCACCATGCAGTTCAGCGCCAACGCACGTTCAGGCGCCAACCTCCCCCTGGAGGAAATGCAGCAGCTGGCGGCGGTGTTTGGCCTCGTGAAGGCGGAATACGTCGAGCCGGTCGACGAAAAGAAGCTGATCAGCGACGCCATCAGCGGCATGGTGTCCGGCCTCGATCCGCATTCGGTCTACTTTGACAAGAAAAGCTTCGCTGAGTTCCGCGAGAGCAATGCCGGCCGCTTCATCGGGGTGGGCATCGAGATCGGCATGGAAGACGGTCTCGTGCGCATCGTCTCGCCCATCGAAGGCTCACCCGCGTTCCGTGCTGGGCTGCGCACCAACGACTTGATCACCCGCATTGACGAAACCCCTGTGCGGGGTCTGACGCTCGACCAAGCCGTCAAGCGCATGCGCGGCGAGCCGCAAACCAAGGTGCAGCTCACCATCTTCCGCAAGAGCGAGAGCAAGACCTTCCCCGTGACCATCACGCGCGAAGAGATCAAGACGCAGTCGGTGCGCGCCAAGGTCGTCGAACCCGGCTATGCCTGGCTGCGTGTGTCGCAGTTCCAGGAGCGCACCGTCGAAGACTTCGTCAAGAAGCTCGAAGAGATCTACAAGCAAGAACCCAACCTCAAAGGCTTGGTGCTGGACCTGCGCAACGACCCGGGCGGCGTGCTGGAGGGGGCCGTTGCGGTGTCAGCCGCTTTCCTCAAGCCGGGGCTGGAAGTGGTCTCGACCAAAGGCCAAATGGCAGACGCCCGCTACACCCTGCGTGCCCTGCCCCAGGACTACACGCGCCGGGGCCCCGACTTGCTCAAGCGCCTGCCGGCGGCCTTGAAGACCGTACCGTTGGTGGTGTTGGTGAACGAAGGCTCGGCCTCGGCCAGCGAAATCGTGGCCGGCGCCCTGCAAGACCACAAGCGCGCCACCATCATGGGTGCGCAAACCTTCGGCAAGGGCTCGGTGCAAACCATTCGGCAGATCAGCGCCGAAAGCGCCGTCAAGCTCACCACGGCGCGTTACTACACCCCAAGTGGCGACACCATCCAGGCGAAGGGCATCACCCCCGATGTGCTGCTGGACGAAACCGAAGAAGGCAACGTGATTGGCGCCCTGCGCACCCGGGAAGCCGACTTGCAGAAGCACTTGAGCGGTCAGACCGACGAAGACGCTGACACCAAAGCCCGCGAGGCCGAGCGCAAGAAGCTGGAAGAGGCGATGCGCGCCAAGGGCGACAACCTCAAGCCGCTGCCCGACTTCGGCAGCAGTGAAGATTGGCCGCTGCGCCAAGCGCTGAACCAGTTGCAAGGCAAGCCCGTCGTGGCCTCCAAGGCCGTCGCCGAGCGCAAGGCGCAGCTGACTCAAAAGTAAGTGGACGACCCGCAGCTCCAGCGCTATGCGCGCCACTTGCTGCTAGAGGGTTTCGGACTGGAAGCACAGGCGCGGCTTTTGGCCGCGCGGGTCTTGGTGATCGGCGCTGGGGGGCTTGGCAGCCCCGCGCTGCTCTACCTCGCCGCCGCTGGCGTCGGTCACATCACCGTGGTGGACCCTGACTGCGTCGATCTCACCAACCTGCAGCGGCAAATTGCGCACACCAGCGCGCGAGTGGGTGAAGCCAAGGCCTGCTCAGCCGTTCAGGCCATGCAAGCCCTGAACCCTGGTCCACACCTTACTGCCCTGCAAGACCGCGCTGATGCGCACAACTTGCCAGCCTGGGTGCACGCTGCCGACCTGGTGCTCGACTGCAGCGACAACTTCGCCACGCGGCAAGCGGTGAACGCGGCCTGCGTTGCCGCCGGCAAGCCCCTGGTTTGGGCCGCCGCCGTGGCCTGGGGCGCTCAGGCTGCCGCCTTCGTACCCAGCAACCCAAACAGCCCCTGCTACGCCTGCCTCTTTCCGCCCGAGGCGCCGGTGGCCGACGCGGCCTGCAGCCTCATGGGTGTTTTCGCACCCCTGGTGGGGCAAGCGGGTGTACTGCAGGCGGGCGAGGCCATCAAACTCATCGGGGGGCTGGGCACCGCGCTTTCAGCCCAGCTCTGGATGATGGATGGGCGCAGCTTGCAAACCGACATGATCGGAACTACGCCCCGGCTTGCATGCCCCGTTTGCACGCAAGCAAGAAGAAACATTCATAACGCATGAATAAGTTTCGATGAAAGAATGCGTCAATAAATAGAAGGAGACTGAATTGTCACCACACCGAGAACTGAAAGAAAGAAACTTCCCGTCAGCGCTGGAAGACCTCCGCCGGCCCACCCCGCCGCTCGGCGCCGTGTCAGAAGCACCCAGCTACAAGCTGGCCTTTGCGGACGACGAGTTCTTGGTGCGCGATGAGCTGCGGCCGGTGCGCATGCAGCTGGAGTTGCTCAAGCCCGAGTTGCTGCAGCAAGAGCAGGGCATTGAGTCGACGCTGGTCATCTTCGGCAGCGCCCGCATTCCTGAACCCGCCAAGGCGAAGGCCGCCCTGGACCAAGCGCAAAGCCGTGGCGACGATGCTGCCGAGGCCCGCGCCCGCAGCCAACTCGCGATGAGCGCCTACTACGAGGAAGCGCGTCGCCTCGCTGAAATCGTGACGCGGGAAACGCAGGCCTGTGGCTCGCCCATTTACGTCGTGACGGGCGGTGGCCCCGGCATCATGGAAGCCGGGAACCGGGGGGCCTACGACGCAGCGGGAAAGAGCATCGGCCTGAACATCGTGCTGCCGCACGAGCAGCACCCCAACCCCTACATCACGCCCTCGCTGTGCTTCCGCTTTCACTACTTTGCGCTGCGCAAGATGCATTTCTTGATGCGCTCGGTCGCCCTGGTGTGCTTCCCTGGCGGCTTTGGCACGCTGGATGAGCTCTTTGAAGCGCTCTGCCTCATCCAGACCGGCAAGTGCCGCCGCCGACCCATCCTGATGTTCGGCCGCGAGTTTTGGTCCCGCTTGATCGACTTCGACTACCTCGTCGAGACCGGAATGATCAACGCCGAAGACCTGCATTTGTTCCGCTTCGTAGAGACCGCCGAGGAGGCCTGGGCGATCTTGGAGCACGAGTACGACCTGAAATCCAGCGCCCACTGCGCGATTTAACCGAGTAAAGATGCCATGAGCCTGAACCGAAACGTCTCCTTGATTGGTGCACCCACCGATATTGGCGCTGGCGCGCGCGGCGCCTCCATGGGCCCAGAAGCCATGCGCGTGGCTGGCCTTGCAGAAGCCCTGCGCGCTCGCGGCGTGGATGTTGTGGACAGGGGCAACGTCAGCGGCCCTCCCAACCCTTGGCAGCCGCCGGTCGAGGGATACCGACACCTGCCCGAAGTGGTGGCTTGGAACCAAGCTGTGCACACCGCCATGTACGACGAACTGAAGACCGGCCGCATGCCCATCTTGCTGGGCGGTGACCACTGCTTGGGCATTGGTTCCATCAGCGCCGTGGCGCGCCATTGCCGCGATGTTGGAAAGAAGCTGCGCATCCTGTGGCTCGACGCCCATGCCGACTTCAACACCAGCAGCCTCACGCCGAGCGGCAACATCCACGGCATGCCCGTGGCCACGCTGTGCGGCTTCGGGCCCAAAGAGTTGACCGAGATTGGCGGCTTGGTGCCCGCCATCAGCCCCAAGTGGGTGCGCCAAATCGGCATCCGCTCCGTGGATGAGGGGGAACGCCGCTTCGTGCACGAGCAAGACCTCGAAGTCTTTGACATGCGCTACATCGACGAGATGGGCATGCGCCACACCATGGAATTGGCGCTGGCCACACTGGACGAGAACACCCACCTGCACGTGAGCTTCGATGTCGACTTCCTCGACCCCGTGATGGCCCCTGGCGTTGGCACCACCGTGATGGGCGGCCCCACCTACCGCGAAGCACACCTCTGCATGGAAATGATTGCCGACACCGGCCGCATGGCTTCGCTGGACCTGATGGAGCTCAACCCTGCGCTAGACGAAAAGAACCGGACTGCTTTGGTCGCGGTGGACCTCATCGAAAGCCTCTTTGGCAAGAGCACGCTCATGAGAAAGTAAGCTTGCCCCGCCTTCGGCGGATGGCAAGAGCACGCTCATGAGAAAGTAAGCTTGCCTCGCCTTTGGCGCATGGCAAGTCAACTTTGATGCGCAAGTAAGCTCCTGCCAATGCGCTCCCGAACGGCCGCTGAATGCGGCCGTTTTTCATCCACCTTTCCCAGAACCCGCCATGGCCCTGCCCCGCTCGCTTTGCCTCTGGATCGCCCCACTGCTCCTGGCCCCTGCCCTGGCGCAGGCCAATGCGCTGTTGCAGCCCAGCCCACTGCCCCTGCAATACCCACCGTTCAACGCCATCGTGGACGCCGACTTCGCGCCGGCCATCACCGCCGGCATGCTGGTGCAGCGTCGCGAAATGGAGGCCATCGCCAACAACCCCGCTTCGCCCACCTTCGAGAACACCATCGAAGCCTGGGAGCGCAGTGGCCGGCTGCTGGCGCGTGCCAACAGTTTGCTGTCGAGCCTGAACGGCGCCGACACCAATGCCGAGCGGCAGCGTTTGCAGCGCGAGTTCGCACCGCAACTGGCGCAGCATCGAGACGCCATTGCGCTGAACCCCAAGCTGTTCGCCCGCGTGGACGCTTTGTTCCAGAAGCGCAGCACGCTGAAGCTGGCCCATGACCAAATGCGACTGCTGGAGCGCCGCCATCGCGACCTGCTGCGCGCTGGCGCCCAACTCAAGCCCGAGGCACAGGCCCGGCTGCGCGCCATCAACATCGAGATGTCCAAGCTCGGCGCCGAGTTCAATCAAAGGGTGTTGGCCGAAGTCAATGACAGCGCCTTGAGCGTCGCCACGCGCGAAGAGCTGCGGGGCCTGTCAGAAGCGCAACTCACTGCCGCACGGCAAAGCGATGGCAGCTACAAGATCGCACTGCAGAACACGAGCGGCCAGCCCCTCTTGGCACAGTTGGCACACCGCCCCACGCGGCAGCGACTCCTAGAAGCCAGCTTGGCTCGCAACGCGCGTGGCAATGCCAACGACACCCGCGCCGTCATCAGCCAAGTGCTGCAACTGCGAGCGGAGCGTGCGGCGCTCCTGGGCCACTCCAGCCATGCCGACTTCGTCCTTCAGGAGGAAACCGCACGCAGCGTGTCCACCATCAACCCCTTACTGGCCCAGCTCGCACCCGTCGCCGTCGCCGCCGCCAGCAAGGAAGCTGCTGCCCTGCAGGTATTGCTGCAAAAAGACGAACCCGGCGCCACCCTGCAAGCCTGGGACTGGGCCTACTACGCCGAGAAAGAACGCGCCCGCAGCTTTGGCTATGACGAGGCCCAACTGCGCCCCTACCTTGAGCTGAACAGCGTGCTGGAGCGCGGCGTGTTCCATGCGGCAACCCAACTGTTTGGCATCACATTCAAGCGCCGTCCCGACCTCCCCACCTACCACCCCGATGTGCAGGCTTGGGAGGTGTTCGCGCCCAATGGCAAGACCCAAGCGCTGCTCCTCATCGACCTGTATGCACGCCCCAGCAAACGCGGCGGGGCCTGGGCGAATTCCTATGTGGGCCAAAACCACTTGCTCGGCACCCGTGCCGTGGTGGGCAACCACATGAACATCCCCAAGCCGCCCGCCGGGCAGCCCACGCTCTTGAGCTGGGACGAGGCGAACACCTTGTTCCATGAGTTCGGCCACAACCTGCACACCCTGCTCAGTGATGTGCGTTACCCGAGCCAAGCAGGCACAGCCGTACCCCGTGACTTCGTGGAGTACCCCAGCCAAGTCAATGAAATGTGGATGACTTGGCCAAGCGTCTTCGCCAACTACGCCCGCCACTACCAAACGGGCGTGGCCATGCCCAAGGAACTGGTTCAAAAGGTGGAGGCGGCCAAACGCTTCAACATGGGTTTTGCCACCAGCGAGTACCTTGCCGCCACTTTGATCGACCAAGCCCTGCACCAACTGCCGGCGGCTCAAATCCCCAAGGCGGAGCAACTGATGGCTTTTGAAGCCCAAGTGCTGAAGACCAACGGCTTCGCCAGCCTCGCCGTTCCGCCGCGCTACCGCACGCCCTACTTCAGCCACATCATGGGCGGCTACGCAGCCGGCTACTACGCCTACCTCTGGAGCGAGGTGCTGGACTCCAACACGGTGCAGTGGATTGAAAAGAACGGCGGCCTGGACCGCAAAACGGGCGAGCGCGTGAAGCAGTTCCTCTTCGCTCGCGGTGGCACCGAAGACCCGATGAAGCTGTTCGAGCAGTTGGTCGGGCACAAGCCCGAGCTCGGCCCTTACCTAGACCGGCGCGGCCTTCGTTGAAAGCCACGCTGGCCATCGCCCAGACCTGGATGTACGAAGGCCTGGGCGACAACCTGGCCGCCATGCGCGCCGCGCTTTGCATGGCCGCTCAATGCGGCGCATCGATTTGCATCTTTCCGGAATTGGCATTGAGCGGATTCCATCGGCGCATCGGCGAGCGCTTTGCCCAGACCGAAGCCATGGCGTGGGCTCAGGGGCAACTGCACGGCGACTGCGCCCAACTGGGCATCGCGGCAGCCTACGGTCTACCGGCGCGCAGTGCAGCAGGCCGGCCGCTGAACCGCTACGTGCTGATCGACGCGCAAGGCGAGATTCAATGCTCGATCGACAAACACGGACTCACCCCGAGCGAAGCCCAGTTCTTCGTGCCGGGAACACCACGTGGTAGCGGGCTCTTGGGCGGGCTGCGCTGCAGCGCCGTGCTTTGCCGAGAGGTGTTGGATATAGACCCATTGGCAACAGCCTGGCCGCCTGGCTCGCTGGATTTGCTGTTGTGGCCGAGCATCATCAGCAGCCACGACGCAGAACCGCCCGACTATGCGAGCGCAGCCAGCGCCATGGCCCAACGCTGTGGCGTGCCCATCCTCCAATGCAATTGGCCGAACTCCGTGAACAGCCCGCCCACCCGCGGGCTGGGCGGCAGCAGCTACTGGAGCGCAAATGGGCGACTTCTTGCCCAAGCGCCGATGGACGCCGCTGGCTTGGCGGTGATCGACTCGGACGGGCATGGCCTGCATTGGCATCCCCTCCCCCGCGAGGCGACGCCCAAGGCGCTTTCAGCCTGAACCCAGCAGAAAAGAAAAACGCCCCGATGGCAAGCCATCGGGGCGTTCTCAATATCTGGCGGAGTCGGAGAGATTCGAACTCTCGATGCAGGTTTTGCCCACATACTCCCTTAGCAGGGGAGCACCTTCGGCCACTCGGTCACGACTCCAGCGCGAAGCCTCGCATTCTAAACAGAATTTAAGCGCCTTCTTGATCCAGATCGAAGGCCTTGTGCAGCGCGCGCACCGCAAGCTCCATGTACTTCTCGTCAATCACCACGGAAGTCTTGATTTCGCTGGTCGAAATCATCTGGATGTTGATGCCCTCTTCACTGAGGCAGCGGAACATATTGGCGGCCACGCCCACATGCGACTTCATGCCAATTCCAACGATGCTGACCTTGCAGATCTTGGGGTCGCCCAGCACCTGAGCGGCTTGCACCGCAGGGCCCACCGTGGTCTTCAGCAAGTCCAAAGTGCGCGCGTAATCATTGCGGTGCACCGTGAAGCTGAAGTCGGTCTTGCCGTCTTGGCTGACGTTTTGAATGATGACGTCGATGTCAATGTTGGCCTCGGCCACCGGGCCAAGAATCTGAAAGGCAATGCCTGGCTTATCGGGTACGCCGAGCAGCGTCACCTTGGCCTCGTCGCGGTTGAAGGCAATGCCGGAGACGACGGCTTGTTCCATCTTTTCGTCCTCTTCAAAGGTAATCAGGGTGCCAGACTTGGCTTCTTCGTCAATGTCGATGTCCCAGGGCGTGAAGCTGGACAAAACGCGCAAGGGCACGCGGTACTTACCGGCAAACTCAACCGAGCGAATTTGCAGCACTTTGGAGCCCAGGCTCGCCATTTCCAGCATTTCTTCAAAGCTGATGGTGTGCAAGCGGCGAGCTTCTGGAACGATGCGTGGGTCGGTCGTGTAAACGCCGTCCACATCGGTGTAGATCAAGCACTCGTCAGCCTTCATGGCGGCCGCCACGGCCACGGCCGAGGTGTCCGAACCACCGCGACCGAGCGTCGTCACGTTGTGGTCTTCGTCTACACCCTGGAAACCGGTGATGACCACCACCCTTCCGGCCGCCAAATCGGCCCGCACCTTTGCATCGTCGATGCTTTGAATGCGTGCCTTGGTGAAACTGGAATCGGTGCGAATGGGCACCTGCCAGCCGCTGTAGCTCACCGCCTCCAGCCCCTCTTGCTGCAGGGCGATGGACAAGAGCCCCACAGAGACTTGCTCACCAGTGGCGGCAATGGCATCCAACTCGCGCTGAATGCCCGGCGTCACCACTTCGGGGCTGAGTTCCTTGGCAAGACCCAGGAGTCGATTGGTCTCACCCGACATGGCCGAGGGAACAACCACCAATTGGTGACCAGCGCGCACCCACTTACCGACGCGCTTGGCAACAGCGCGAATGCGCTCGGTAGACCCCATGGAGGTGCCACCGTATTTATGAACGATCAAGGCCATGATGTAACTGGGTTACCTAATTCAGGCGAAACGGAACGCGATTCTAGGCAGCGCCGAGGGAAAACCCGCCAAGGTTACTTCGTAGGCAACGAAGTCTCAAAGCGAAGCACCTTTCTTTGCGCCAAGAGCCAACCTGTCGGGGCAGGCCAACGACCGCCCTGCCCTTGCCACTCCGCGCTCAGCCGGTCGACCAAGGACACCGGTACATCCGGCATTTGGAGGGCCAGCCAAGCCGCCAAGGCATTGCGGCGCCGCGCCGGCGGCAGGGAGCACCAAGGTGTGAATCTCAGGCGCTGCTGCGCATCGATGCAAGCCGGAAGGTCCAACTGGGCCACCTCCACGCCCAAGGCCTTGGCCTGCGCAGCGTGGCGAGCAACCTCCGCCAGGACAGCGGCCGCACTGGGAAACGACTGAACGAGGGCAGGCCAGACCTGCGTGCGCAAGCGGCTGCGGGCATATCGAGAGTCCAAATTGCTGGGGTCTTCAACCACCGGCACACCGGCTTCATCGACCAAAGCCTGCAGCGCACGCCGGGGCTGCTGCAACCAGGGTCTCGCCCACGTGATGCCCGCTTCGGTCCAACACTGCGGCATTGCGGCGAGCCCCGAGGGCCCCGCCCCTCGGAGCGCCTGCAGCAGGACCGTTTCGGCTTGATCCTCGCCATGCTGAGCCAACAGCAAGAGGCTGGCCCCTTCTTCTTGCGCCATAGCGGCCAAGGCTTGATAGCGGCCACGACGGGCCCAAGCTTCCACGCTGTCGCCTTGGAGGGGCTTGCCCTGCAAGCGCGCGACGCGCAAGGGCAAATCAAGCTCGGCGCAGACCTTCTTTGCGTGCTCAACCCAAGCATCCGCCTCGGGCATCAGTCCGTGGTGCACATGCAAGGCCACCACGCGAAGGGACAGGAGCTTGGCCTGCCGAGCGGTCGCCAACAAGAGCGCGGTGGAGTCGAGTCCACCGCTGAAAGCGACTGCCACGCAGTCGCGCGCCACTTCCAAAGGAACCGACTCAGCGATCCTTGGTGTCGGTGAATCGGCCATAAGCCTGCAGGCGCTCTAAGCGGCGGCTCAGCAACTCAGCTGGCTTCAAGTCTGTCAATTGACGCAAGGATTCGCCCAAGGCGCGCTTCAGCGATGCCGCCATGGCCTTCGCATCGCGGTGCGCACCGCCCACGGGTTCGTTGACGATTTTGTCGATCAAACCCATGGCTTTAAGGCGGTGGGCGGTGATGCCCAAGGCTTCGGCCGCTTCGCTGGCGCGCTCGGCGCTCTTCCAAAGAATGGAGGCACAGCCCTCGGGCGAAATCACCGAGTAAGCGCTGTACTGCAGCATCAAGACTTGGTCGGCCACACCGATCGCCAAGGCGCCACCAGAGCCGCCTTCACCAATGACGGTGGCCACGATGGGAACTTCCAGCTGTGCAAATTCAAAGATGTTGCGGCCAATGGCTTCGCTTTGCCCGCGCTCCTCGGCACCGATGCCTGGGTAGGCACCCATCGTGTCGATGAACGAGAACACAGGCAACTTGAACTTCTCGGCCAGCTTGGCAAAGCGCAGCGCCTTGCGATAACCCTCAGGCCGAGGCATGCCGAAGTTTCGGAGCGCGCGCTCTTTGGAGTCGGCGCCCCGCTGGTGACCAATGATCATGCAAGCCTGACCAGTGTCTCGCGCGAGGCCGCCCACGATGGCGAGGTCATCGGCAAAGTGCCGGTCGCCATGTAACTCGACAAAGTCAGTGAAGATGTCCCTGCAGTAGTCCAGGGTCTGCGGCCGCTGCGGGTGGCGCGCAATCTGGTAGACCTGCCAAGGGGCCAGTCCGGCGTAGATGTCCTTGGTGAGCTGTTGGCTCTTCTTCGAGAGCCGATCAATCTCTTCCGAGATATCAACCGCCGATTCGCTTTGCACGTAGCGCAGCTCATCGATCTTGGTCTCCAAGTCGGCGATGGGTTGCTCGAAATCCAAAATGTGTTTCTTGCTCATTCGCAGGATTCTAGTTTATCAGGTGGCCGCCTGTTGCGGGTCCAGGGATCGCCACAAGTACCAAGTAGCAACCGAGCGGAACGGCGCCCAGTTTTCGCCAACTTCACGGGCCTCTGCCCGACTCACTGGCTCACCGCTGAAGTAATTCAGGCTGATGCCCTTGAGCAAACCGACGTCATCGAGCGGCAGCACATTGGGGCGCATCAGGTAAAAAATGAGGAACATCTCAGCCGTCCAGCGGCCGATGCCGCGGATGGCGATGAGCTCCTCAATGATGGCCTCGTCATCCATCTGGGCCCATTGCTTGACATGGACTTTGCCTGCCTCAAAGTGCGTCGCGAGGTCACGCAAGTACTCGGCTTTGCGCAAAGACAGGCCCGCGCCGCGCAAAGCCGGCACATCAAGACCGAGCACACGAGCCGGGGGGATCTTGTGCGCAGGCCCCTCGGCCAAGGCGACAAAGCGCTCCCACACCGACTGCGCCGCCTTGACGGAGATCTGCTGCCCCGTGATGGAGCGCGCCAGCGTGGTGAAGGGATCGCCCTTGCTTTGCAGACGTGCTTCACCGAACTGAGGGATCAGCTTCTTCATCACCCGGTCTCGGCGGCCCAAGTGTTTACAGGCGTCGTCCCAATACTCGGGCGTGATGCCGGGGGCTGGCCTGGGTGCCATCAAGCCTTCACCCAAGTTGTGCCGGCGGCGCCGTCTTTCAGCGTGATGCCCATGGCAGTCAGCTCGGCCCGAATGGCATCAGCGCCTGCAAAGTCGCGCGCGGCCTTGGCGGCGGCGCGTGCGGCAATGCGCTCGTCGATCCAAGCGGCATCTGCATCCCCACCTTGCTGCAAGTAGCCTCGTGGGTCGCCCTGCAACACGCCCAGCGTGCCGGCCAAAGCTTTCAGCAAGCCGGAGGACTCTGGCGAGCGACTGCGATTGACCTCGGTCACCAGGTCAAACAAAACGGCCAAGGCCTGCGGCGTGTTGAAGTCTTCGTCCATGGCCGCCTTGAAGGCAGCAGCCGGGCCCTGGGACCAATCAACCGTGACAACAGACGGCGGCACCGCCTCCAGGGCGGTGTAAAGCCGGGTTAATGCGAGCTTGGCTTCGTCCAGGTGCGTGTCGCTGAAATTGAAGGGCCGGCGGTAGTGCGTGCGCAGCATGAAGAAACGCAACGTCTCGCCGTCGTACTTCTGCAGCACATCGCGAATGGTGAAGAAGTTGCCAAGGCTCTTGGACATCTTCTCGCCGTCGACATTCAAAAAGCCGTTGTGCAACCAGTAGCGAGCGAACGGATGGCCTGCACCCTGGCTCTGAGCAATCTCGTTCTCGTGGTGGGGGAACTGCAAGTCTTGACCGCCGCCATGGATGTCGAACTGCTCGCCCAGCAAGGCGCAACTCATGGCCGAGCACTCAATGTGCCAGCCCGGTCGGCCTACGCCGTAGCGCCCGCCATCCCACTGGGCTTCGGCCGGCTCATCGGCTTTCGCAGCTTTCCACAGCACGAAGTCAAGCGGATCGCGCTTGCTTTGATCCACATTGACACGTTCACCGGCGCGCAAGTCATCCAGGCTTTTGCCACTGAGCTTGCCGTAACCCGGGAACAGGCGAACTGCGTAATTGACATCGCCGTCCGTCGCTCGGTAGGCAAGCCCCTTGCGTTCAAGCTGCTCAATCAAGCTCAGCATCTGCGGCACGTACTGGGTGGCGCGCGGTTCGTGATCCGGCGGAAGCACCCCGACCGCAGCAAAGTCGGCGTGCATGGCGGCAATCGTCTCGTTGGTCAGTTGACCAATAGTGATGCCGCGCTCAACCGCACGCTTGATGATCTTGTCTTCGATGTCGGTGATGTTGCGCACATAGGTCACCTCAAAGCCACTGGCGCGCAGCCAACGGGCCACCACGTCAAAGGCCATCATCATGCGCAAATGGCCCATGTGGCAGAGGTCGTAGACCGTCATGCCACACACGTACATGCCGACCTTGCCGGGCTGCAATGGAACAAATTCTTCAAGCGCTCGCGTCAGCGAGTTGTGAATGCGCAGGGCCATGGGAAAGCTGGGTGAGCGGTGAGCCGGGAATGAGGACCCATCGGGTCAGACCGGGTCGGCTGACAGGGTAGCCGCGAGCGCCGCTGAGGCGACTTCGGGGCATCCCTAGAATGGCGGCCCAGTATATCGGCGGGCCTTCCGGCGCCCGTTCTGGCCAGAAGCCCCATGCGATTCCTGCTCCCACTCATCTGCTGTCTGCTGCTCTCTTCTGCGCCCAAGGCACAGGATCGAGCCAATCCCTTGGACCAGGCACAAACGCATTGGTTTGCCGGACGCCAAGCCCAGGCCGTAGAAACGCTGGAAGCCGCCTTGCGGGCCGAACCCAATGTTTCACGCTGGCGCTTCACCTTGGCTTGGATGGTTCAAGAGCGCGGCGATTTGCCGCGCGCAGAAGCCATGCTTCGCCAACTCATTGAAGACTTCCCCGATCTCGCTGAAGCCCACAACAACTTGGCGGTGATGCTGGCCGGCCGAGGTGACTTGGATGGTTCGCTGCGCGCTCTGCAGCGCGCTGTGCTGCTGCAGCCTGAGCATGCCCAGGCCCAGGAAAACCTTGGTGACGTCATGGTCAGGATGGCCCAAAGGGCCTATGCCAAGGCAGCTCTGGTCACCCCTCCCCGCGCGGCCTTGAGTCTGAAACTCAAACGCGTATCCGATTGGATCCAAACCACCCCGGAATGATGATCAAAACTTCTTTGTTGGCCGCCGCATTGCTGCTGGCCGGTGCCGTGCAAGCGCAAACCGTGCAGGTGCAAACCTCCATGGGCAATTTCCGCATTCAGTTGAATGCGGAGAAGGCGCCCAAGAGCGTTGCCAACTTCCTGCAGTACGTCAAGACAGGCCATTACAACGGCACGGTGTTTCACCGCGTCATCCCTGACTTCATGATCCAGGGCGGCGGCTTCACGAAAGACATGGTTCAGAAGGCGACCAAGCCTCCCATCCCGCTGGAGGCGAACAACGGCCTGCCCAATGTTCGGGGCAGTGTTGCCATGGCCCGCACGGGTGATCCCAATTCGGCCACGTCGCAGTTTTTCGTCAACGTGGTGGACAACGCGTTTCTGGACGCCGCCAACTCACGAGATGGCCTGGGCTACGCAGTCTTTGGGCAAGTCATTGAAGGCATGGAAGTGGTCGACAAGATCCGCGCAGTGCCAACCACCAATCGAGGCATGCAGGCCAATGTGCCGGAAACACCAGTCCTCATCACCAAAGTCACTCTTGAAAAAGGAAAAACGAAATGAGCAACGTTGAACTCCACACCAACCTCGGCCTGATCCGCATCGAACTCGATGCCGAAAAGGCCCCCATCTCGGTGGAGAACTTTCTCGGCTATGTGCGCCGCGGCCATTACGACGGCACGGTGTTTCACCGCGTCATCCCTGACTTCATGATCCAGGGCGGCGGCTTCACGAAAGACATGG
>JBKCVH010000025.1:0-5831 GCA_046317675.1 Burkholderiales bacterium | reverse complement strand
GCCCCGACGATGTGGCCGCCGATGGCAGCGGGCAGCACTCGCCTTTTGCGCAATCGCTGGCCAAGCACATCACCCAGCCCGGGCTGGAAATCCGTCAGGTGTTCACCCGCGTGCGGGCCGATGTGCTGGCGCAAACCGGCGAGCGGCAGGTGCCCTGGGAGAACTCTTCGCTGCTGGGCGACCTGTACCTGGCGGGTGCGGCCGGCAACCCGGCGGCGACGGTGGCGCCCGAGCCCGTCACCTCGCCGAACCCGCCGCAGAGCGCCGGCGGCATGAGCCTGGACGATTTGAAGCGCGAGCAAGCCACCCGCGAGGAGTGGAGCCGGTGGCAACAGCGCATGAAGGCGGACTTTGATGGGGCGCTGGCCTTCGGCGGCAGCGCCGACCTGCAGGCCAAAGCCTGGGAACGTTTCCTGGCCACGTGGGCACAAGACAACCCACTGAGCAAAGACGACGAGGCTTTACGGCAGCAGGCGCAGCAGCGCCTGAGCCAAGCGCAGGCGACGGTGCGGCAGCAAGCGCCAGGTGTGACGCCGTCAAACCCAGTCGCTCCGGTTGCGCAGCCGAATGTCAGCACGCAAACGTTCACTGTCAACGGCATCAGCTTCAAGATGGTGAATGTTTCGGCAGGCAGTTTTTTGATGGGCAGCCCGGACACGGAGCCTGATCGACACAGCGACGAAGGCCCACAGCGCCGGGTCACCCTCCGAGCCTTTCAGTTGGGTCAGACCGAAGTGACGCAGGGCTTGTGGCAAGCCGTGGTGGGCAGCAACCCGAGCCGTTTCAAGGCCTGCGGCCGCGACTGCCCGGTGGAACAGGTGAGCTGGGACGATGCCCAAACCTTCATCCAAAGGCTCAACCAACTGACAGGCCAGCGATTCCGCTTGCCCAGCGAAGCTGAGTGGGAGTACGCCGCACGCGCCGGAACCATGACTGCCTACCCGTGGGGCAGTCAAGCCAGCCGAGACCATGCCAACTACGGTCAGGAGCAGTGCTGTGGTGGTTTGGCCCAAGGCCGAGATCGCTGGGTCGAGACCGCGCCCGTGGCGCAGTTTCCGGCCAACGCCTTTGGCCTCTTTGATCTGCACGGCAATGTGGCGGAGTGGGTGCAAGACTGCGGCGGCCCCTACCACTGGGCGCCCAACGACGGTGGCGCTGTAGATGCGCCGAGTTGTTCGTCACGTGTTCTGCGAGGCGGCTCTTGGGTCAACCGGTCGCTCGTGCTGCGTTCTGCGCTGCGCAGTGGGGGCGCGCCGGTTGAGCGGGAGTGGAGTACGGGGTTTCGCATCGCACGGACCGACTTTTGATCTCGACAGCTGGAGAACCCATGCGAGCTCGCGCCATCCTCACAGCCGCACTGGCTTTGTTGTGTTCAGTAGGTGCGGGTGCCACCAGCAACCTCGCCACCGAAACCTTCACCGTCAACGGCGTCAGCTTCCAGATGGTGCGCATCCCCTCGGGCAGCTTCATGATTGGAAGTCCTCACGGTGAAGCGGGTCGGGATGAACGCGAAGGGCCTCCGCGGTGGCTTCGGCTCCACAGCTACCAGCTTGGTCAAACCGAGGTCACGCAAGCCTTATGGCAAGCAGTGACGGGGGAAGCACCAGACCCGCACCATGCCGCCTGTGGCAACACTTGCCCCGCCGTGGTGGTCAGTTGGGACAAGGCCCAGGCCTTCATGCTGCAACTGAACAAGCTGACACAGCAAGCGTTCCGCTTGCCCAGTGAAGCCGAGTGGGAGTACGCCGCGAGGGCCGGCTGCCGTACCCCCTTCAACATCGCTGGGCACTGCCGCACCAAGCTGGAACCGGGCGATGCGAATTACAACGTCAGCGAAACCTACGGGCCGGCCAGCCGTGAACACAGCGCCATGGCTCCTGTGCCGGTGGCCAGCTACCCGCCCAATGCATGGGGCTTGCACGACATGCACGGCAACGTCAGGGAGTGGGTGCAGGACTGCCTGGGCCCGTACGCCGCAATGCCTTCGGACGGCACGGCAGCGCCTGTCAAAGACTGCGAGGCGCGCGTGCTAAGGGGCGGTTCTTGGTGGGACGGTCAAGAGCGCTTGCGCGCCGGTAGCCGAAGCTTCAACTCGCCCGATTTCCGCATGGGTTTCACCGGCTTGCGCTTGGTTCGCTCGCTGCGGGGCGGATGAACTCGCCTCTCCGATGACTGCAGTCCTCAACAAGCTCGGCCACCTGCGTGCTGACCTACCCCTAACCCCAGTGCTCTGTTCCCAATTGATCCACACGGAGTAAGTGAATGCGCACTCATCTTGCACCCAAGCCAAGCGCCCGCAGGGGCTTCGTGGACGACGCTTGGCGTCGATTGGTCTTTGCGCTGCTGTGCGCCATCGCTCCGCTGGCCAGCATGGCCAACAACTGGACCGTCAGGGGTGTCCCCGTCGAGGTGAGTCGTTGCCCGAAAGGCTATTGCTTGGTTTCTACGCCCTGCGTCAGCGGCGCTCAGCCCAACTGCCGCGCCTTGGAGGTGATGAACAACCGGGTCGTTGCCGACAGCGGACCCGGTGGCACCAATCCAGGCTCTGGGGTTTGCCAAACCAAGCTCAACGGCAGCGTGTTCGTGGCAAAGGACTCCTCCGGCAATGAAGTGGCTTTCTGTCGCTTCGCCGATGGCTCATTCCTCAGCTTAGACGGCTTGTGGCGCTGGTAGTTCAGCAGCAAGCAAACCTTGCAACCGCTGCACTACAGGGGCATCTGACCTTTTGCCCAAGCCCGCGTCTTCAACATGCAACCACCACTTCTGTTGAGGCCCTTCATGCTGCACCGTTCCGTACAGAGCCCGAGTAAGCCTTCAACGCCGCTCAAAACCCTGGGGCCCCTCGCCTGCTTGGGCATGGCGCTCTGGTTCGGGCTCGCCCCCGTTGGCCACGCGCAAGTTCAGCTCATGAACGCCCCGATGGAGGTGCAGAGCGACGCGGCCATGTCGCTTCGGGTCTTCGCCGTGAATTGGGAGCTCGACGGGCCTTTGGCGTTAAGGCACATCCGCCTGCATGTGTACAACGCCAGCCCCCAAGCGCTGGAGGCCACGCTGCTCGTTCCCCTGGGGCCGAAGGAGCAATTCCATGGCGTTGCGCTGGAAACGCAAGGCCGCTGGGTGGATGCCGCGCAGTTGAACCGCATGGGCTCCGACGTCACCCTAGAAGCGGAGCCTCCCGCTGGGGTCTCCGCAGCCCCATCAGACAAGGAGGAAGGCAAGCGTCTCCGCGTTCGCATGTCTTCCATCCCGGCACAGGGCTTCCGCTCGGTTCAGATCACGGTGGCGAGTTCGGCCCAAGAGGCTTCCTGTGGGTGGATGCACCCCTTGGTATTGCCTCGAGGTGCGTATCACGGGTTCGCGCTGTCGGTTCAAGCGCGCAGCGAGCAGGCGCCTTCCAGCCATACCACTTGGCGCGCCACTGGCAACCACAGCGAAGCGGGAGCACGCACTTGGCAGATGTGGGCCCGCACCAGCACCCAACTGCCCAGAATGGTGTGCCTTACACCCGCAATGCCGGCCCCGCAAGTTCCGCAAGGGCTGCCCAGCGGGGCCGGTCCCGGCCAAGTGCCTGCACAACCCTGAAGGCACGCGCCGGGCGCCACCACATGAGATCCGCCGTGCACCACCAACGCGGCAAAGAGGCCGAACTCCTTCGCTTTGCCAGCAAAGACGAAGTGGCTCGCACATTGCTGCAAGCCATTGACCACGAACTGGATGCCGCCCATCGCAAGTTGGCCGAGCCCTGGTACTGGAGGGGTGTCGGCGCCCTCGAGCGCCAGGCAGCCATGCAAGCGCGCAGCTGTGTGCAGGCCGTTCTGGCCAGCCATCAGCGGCGCTTCCTCGTCACGTCGAACGGGTTGGCACAGCGCTGCCATGCGGAACTCCTGAAACTGACCGAGTTTTGGCGCGCCAACCCAGACGACGAAGACGGCTACGGCCTGGGTACCCTGCATGCCATTCGGCGCGTTCTGGAGTGCTGATGCCGCTGGCGAGTTGTTCTAGGTGCAGGCGCCAAGTGGTTGGCGCGCCTGCGAAATTAGCCCTCTCCAAACTTGGAGAGGATCACAACCCGTACCCAGCAGGTGCTGGGTCCTTCTAGAAGGTATTTTTTATGAGAACCAGCTTGCCCCTTTTGCTGCTCGCGTGCGCCGCGCCCTGCGCGGCATCCACAGAGCCCAGCGCCAGCAGCGCACGCATTGAACAAGTGACCGTCTATCCGGGTCTCGCTGCCGTGGAGCGCTCAGCGCGAGTCCAGGCGGGCGCGCGCGAGCTGGTGCTCAATTGCCTCAGCCCGAGCTTCGACATGGCCAGCTTTCGGGTCAGCGCCGATGCCGACATCCAGCTCGGTCCGGTGACTGCAGTCAACCGCCCCCGAGCCGAAGTGCCGGAGTGCAACACCAGCCCGCTCGACGGGCGCATCCGCACCCTGCAAGAGCGCATTGAGGCACTGAAGGCCGAGGAGATCGGCCACGATTTGGCGCTGGGCTTCTTGCGGGGTATGGCCCCGGCCGACGCTGCCGCCTCGGCCCAGCGCCAAAGCGGCCGACCCACCGCCGCCTACAGCGCGGGCGATCTGCCCAGCACACTGGCCGCCATTCAGCGCGCGGGCCAGGCCACGGTGAAAGAGCAAAACCGCATTGCCAACTTGAGCGCAGCCCTGGACCGCGAACTGCGCCCGCTGATCAGCGAGCGCGACCGACTGGGGCAGCAAGCCGGAGAGGTTCGCCAACTGCGCATCGCGCTCAATGCCAGTCGCGCAGGCACCGTGCGCCTGAACTACCAAGTAACGGGGCCCACCTGGGCGCCTGCCTACCGGGCCACGCTCAACCATGAAGCCGGCACGATCGACGTGGAGCGCTTGGCGCAGGTCAGCCAGCGCAGCGGCGAAGACTGGACCGGCGTAGCCTTGCGCTTGTCGACCGGCTCGCCGCGCAGCAGCACCAGCGGGCCGCAGCCTCGGCGCTGGACAGTCGTGCCTCAAGCGCCGGCGGTGCCCGCCCCGTCAGCCCCGGCCAGTGCCCGGGCTTTCGCCCCAGCGCCTCCCGGCGCTGCCGAGCAGCGGCGGGCCGTCGCCGAAGCCCCCTTGGAATTCGCTGTGCAGGTCAGCCAGGGCGAGTTCGCCACCGAGTTCGAAGTGCCCGGCACGGTGGACGTGGGCAGCGGCGCCCAACGCGTCAACTTCGCTTTGGGCACCACGCGCTTGGCGGTGGGCCTGAAGGTTCAGACCACACCCCAAGCAGATGCCAGCGCTTGGTTGGTAGCCGACTTCCCCCGGCCCGCTGGCGTGTGGCCCGATGGGCCATTGCAATTGCTGCGTGGCACCCAAGGGGTGGGCCAAAGCGTGTGGAGCCTGGGCCAACGTGACCGCGTCACGCTGCCCTTTGGACGCGACGAGCAAGTGCGCGTCCAGGTCGTTCCCAACCAGCAAACGCAAGCTAGCGCAGGCTTTATGGGTGCCCGAAGCGAGCGGCGCATTTCTTACGCCTACGTCGTCGAGAACCGCCGCCGCAGCGCCATCGAGCTGGAAGTTCTGGAAGCCAGTCCGGTCAGCGCCGACGAGCAAATCACCGTCACGCGCCAGTTCGAGCCCGCCGTATTGCCCGGCAACTGGCAAGAACAGCCCGGCATCGTGGTGTGGGCAACCACCTTAGCCCCTGGTCAGAGCGCACGCTTCAGCGCGGAATACGTCATCAGTCAGCCGAAGGACTTGCGCGTCAGCGATCGGCGCTGAAGGCTGACTCTAGCTAGCGTGCGCGGCTGAGCCGTTGCGGCGCGAGTAGTGCGAGCGGTGCACTTGGCTGTTCGGTCTGGTTCAAGCCCAAAGCCCAGCC
>JBKCVH010000024.1:0-13986 GCA_046317675.1 Burkholderiales bacterium | reverse complement strand
ACCGAGAGGTCAGGAATCAGGTTGAAGGCCTGGAAGATGAAGCCGATCTTCTCGTTGCTCAAGCGGGTGCGCGCCGTGTCGTTGAGCCGTCTCACGTCATCGCCATCCAGCTCGTAGAGGCCGCCACTGGGCGACTCCAGCAGGCCGGCAATGGTCAGGAAGGTGGTCTTGCCCGAGCCCGATGGGCCGGTCACTGCCACGAACTCGCCTTGCTTCACTTCCAAATGGAAGTCGCGCAGCGCGTGGGTTTCGATGAGCTCGGTGCGGTAAACCTTGCTCAGGTTCTGCATCTTCAACATGGGGTGGTCCTTCAGGGATTGACGATGACTTCGGAGGCTTCGGCCGGCTGAGATTCGAGGCCGCTGACGACGACCCGCTCACCTTCGCGCAGGCCTTGGATGATTTCCACGCGTTCGAGGGAGCGGGCGCCGAGTTGCACCTCGCGCTTCACGGCGCGGCCATCCGCCTGCAGCACCCAGGCTTGGCGGCCCCCGAGCTGCTCCACAAAGCTGCCGCGCTGCACACCCAGCACGGCGTCGCGGCGTTCCAGCAGGATGCGCGCCGACAAGCGCTGGTTCTGGCGCAGCTCGCTCGGCTGTTGGTCGAAGCGCAGGCGCGCTGCCACCTCGCCGTTCACCACCTCGGGCGAGATCGACACCAACTTGACTGGCACGGCCTGGCCGTTGATGCGCACCTCGCCCGACTGGCCAATGGCCAGCTCGCGCACCAGGCTCTCGGGCACTTGCAGTTGCACGTCCAGTTGGCGCAGGTCCACCACGGTCATCAGCGGCGTGTCGCGCGCCACGCTGGCACCGTCGCCCACCAGGCGTTGGCCGATGGCGCCAGGGGCCAAGGCCTTGAGCGTGAGAAGGCCTTGCTGGCGCGTGAGTTCTTCGGCTTGGGAGCGACTGCGCTCGAACGCCGCGCGCTTGCCTTCCAGCTCAAAGCGCAGGGCCTCGGCCTTCAAGCTCAGGGCTTGCTCGGCCTGGGCGAGCTGAATGCGCGCGCGCTCCAGTGCATCGCGGGCGGCTTCCCATTGCAACGCGCTGCTGGCGCCGGCCTCGAAGGCGGTGCGCTGGCGCTTCTCCAGCAACTGGGCCGACTGCAGTTCCAGCTTGGCCGTGGCCACCTGCGCAGCGGCGGCACCGCGCTGGCTGGCGGCATCGGCCTGGGCACGCTGCCACTCGGCTTGGCTAGCCTCGCTGCTGGCGCGCTCTTGCTGCACGCGGGCTTCCAGCTCCGGGCTGCTGATGCGCGCCAGCACTTGCCCGGCCTGCACGGCATCACCCGCCTGCACTTGCCAGATCACGGTGCCCGCGGCAGGCGCATAGAGCGTGGGGCTTTGTGCGGCCACCACTTTGCCTTCGGCGGACACATCGCGCACCAGCGGCGCCTTGCTCACCACCGCAATGCTGAGCCGCTCCTGCGCCACGCGCGGGGTGCTCCACTGCTGCGCCGCTTGCCAAACCCAGCCGGCCGCGGCCAGGGCCACCACGGCCAAGCCGCCGAGGCCGAGCCAGCGCTTGGTGTTGAACTTGGCGGGCGCCAGCTGCCGGTCTTGTCCGGACGTCGAGGGGAATGGGCTGTTCATGCACCCAAGGTTGCAACCCGCGTGCCAGCACCGCTTGCTGGGAGAGCGCCACTCCACTTCGTGTCCGCGGACAGTTGGCGGACAGTGGCTGGCGGTTCAGCCACCCAGAAAAAAACCCGGTCTGCACAAGGCAAGACCGGGTCAAAACAGGTGCCCAGGGGGCAGGCACCTGTGAGGACGACTGGGGAATCTAGGCGGGCTGGCGTTTGCCAATGACGTAGACGGTGGGCAGTTGGTGAACGACCGGTGCCTTGGCGGTAACGACCACCGTCTCCAGCTTGTGAACCACTGGCGCAGGGCCGCTGGCCCACACCGTGGCACCAGCGGCGGTCATACCCAGCATGGCCACCAGCATCAGGCCTTCGCCCAAGAGGTTGAGGGCTGGGCGGGTGTTGAAGGCGGTGGTGGTCATGGTGGGCTCCTGCTGGGTTTGCGGTGTCGATGTCTGGACTTTGATCGCCCGCGCTCCAAGGCGCATCCAGTTCGCGACGACTCGCATTCCCGTGCGATGAACTGCGGGCCACTGCGCTTGAGCGGCATGGGCGCGGCCAGCGCGGGTATGACCTCAAGGGGCCCCAGGCGACTCGGACTAGGATTTCTCCGCCAATCCAAGGAGCCGCCCTTCATGCACCGCACATTGCTCGCCCTGGCGCTCTGCGCCGCTCTTGGCGCCGCGTTCGCCGACACCACGACGACAGGCCACACCTACACACCGCCCGACGCCTTCACGCCCTCACTGAGTGCCAACGTGGCCCGCTTCACGGCGCCTGAAGGCGATTTGGTCGTGATCGCCGTGGACCTCGCCGACGCCAAGGACGCCGACGACGCGGTGGCGCAGGCTTGGAAGCTGGCGGTGCCTGACTTCAAGCGCAGCTTGCGGCTCGCCACGCCCCGGGCTTCGCGCAACGGCTGGGTGGACCAAAAGGTGTTCGAGTACGAAACCTCGCCCAACGAGAAGATGTTTGTTCAAGCCATCGCACGCCGCGCCAGCACGGGCGATGGCAAGGCCTGGGTGGTCTTGCTGCTGCAGGGCGCGGAAGCCACGCTGGACAAGCGGAACAGCCCCATTGGCAAGTTCTTCAGCAGCCTCCGGCCCAAGGGCTACGAGCGGGAAAGCTTTGCGGGGCGCACGCCCAAGCCGCTCACGCCAGAGCGCATTGAACAGCTCAAGGCCTTTGTGCGCGACGGCATGAAGCAGCTCGACGTGCCCGGCGTGGGCTTGAGCTTCATCGATGGCAACAAAGTGGTTTGGGCTGGCGGGCTGGGCGTGCGTGAACTGGGCAAGCCGGAACTCGTGGACGCCAACACTTTGTTCATGGCTGCGTCCAACACCAAGTCCATGACCACGGCCTTGCTGGCCAAGGCCGTGGACGCCGGCAAGCTGCGCTGGGACCAACCGACCAACCAGGCCTACACCGGCTTCAAACTGGCCGACCCGCAAGTCACCGACAGCGTGCTCATCAAGCACCTGGTGTGCGCCTGCACCGGCATGCCGCGCCAAGACCTGGAGTGGTTGTTCACCCACGGTGGAGCGCCCGCCAAGACCACGTTTGACCAACTGAGCCAGATGAAGCCCACCAGCAAGTTTGGTGAAGTCTTCCAGTACAGCAACCTCATGGTGGGTGCGGGCGGTTACATCGCTGCCAGCGCTTTGCTGCCCGGCAAAGAGGTCGGCGCCGCTTACGACCAAGCCATGCGCGACCTGTTCTTCAAGCCGCTCGGCATGAAGAACACCACCTTCAGCTACCCGCAAGCCCTGGCCGGCAACCGCGCCTGGCCGCATGGCGACGCGCTCGATGGCAGCACGCGCCGCGCCAGCATGGACTTGAACTACACCATCGTCCCGGCGCGTCCGGCCGGCGCCGTGTGGACCAGCCCGAACGACTTCAGCCAGTGGGTGCTGATGGAGCTGGGCAAAGGCCGCGCACCCGATGGCAAGGTGCTGCTCTCGGAGGCCAACTGGGCCGAGCGCTACAAGCCCCAAGTCATGGTGGGCGAGGACACCCACTACGGCATGGGCTTGTTCATCAGCAGGTCCACCGGCGTCACCGTCGCGTCGCACGGCGGCGACATGCTGGGCTTTCACTCCAACATGGTCTGGTTGCCGGAGCACGGCTTGGGCTTCACCATCTTGACCAATTCCGACGCGGGCGTGCTGCTGCGCGGCCCCTTGCAGCGCAAGTTGCTGGAGATCGTGTTTGACGGAAAGCCCGAGGCCGATGAAGCCCTCAGACTCTCCGTGGCCAACCGCAAGGCCGAGGCCGCCAAGATGCGAGAGCTGCTCACCCTGCCCGTGCCAACTGCGGCCATGGGCAAGCTGGCGGCTCGCTACAGCAACCCGGCCTTGGGTCAGGTTCAAGTGCAGCGCCAGGGCGGCAAGCTGCACTTCAAGTTTGCCCATTGGGACAGCGAAGTGGCGCTGCGCCAAAACGCGGACGGCACGCAGAGCTACATCACCATCGACCCGGGCGAGGGCGGCATCGAGTTCGTGCGCGACGAGAAGGCGGAAAAGCCCACTTTGATCCTGCGCGACTCGCAGCACGAGTACCGCTTTGTGGCGCTTGCCGCCCCACGCTAGCCGGGGCGCCGCTTCAGGCCGATGGAGATCGGCCGACGAGCCCTCAACGGGGCTTTTCGGTCTCGGCTACTTCCCGGCCTCGATGTACATGTTCTGGCCCCACTGCGCATCGCGCCAGCCGGGCTTGCCGGTCAGCGTGAATGGGCGGTACTGCGCTTGAGCAAAGACTTTCGCTGCGCCGGGCAGCAGCTTCAGTGACTGGGTGGAGCGCAGGTTTTCCAAGTAGAAGTTGATCTCGCTCTTCGAAACCGCCTCCGCAAAGCCGGCCTGGTTCGCCGGCCAAACTTGGTACTCGATGCTGTTGAGTTCGCAGGCCATGCTCTGCCCGCCCACCTGCCGGCATTCATCCAGGAACTGCACGCCAGGCGGCCTGAAAAACAGCCCATCGAGCACCAGTACCTCGCCGGCCGAGGCATTGACGCTGGCCAAAGGGCGCGATGGGGCCACGGTGACTTCGATTCCGGGCCTTTGGATCGTCCGCGTGACGTCGTACCAGCCGCCCGCAGAGGTGATCTCATTCACCCGCGCAATGACATGGGTGCCCCAAGCCACGCAGGTGCCCGAGCGGACATGGACGGTGTGGCAAACGTCGGCGGTGATGTCGCGCGGTTTAAAGGTCGGCGGCGCCCAACGCTGTTCCTTAACGTCTTGAGGAAAGTCGCGGATCGCAAACTGCACGGTGCCAAAGCCACTTTCGCGAACCTCTCGCTTCAGGCCGACCTTGGGCATCTCGCCGCCCCGCACATTGATCCGCGTGCCGGTCACGTGCCAAGTGCCGGGCTCCACCACCCTGATCGTGTAGATCGTGGGTCCATCCCGGTGGTAGACGATGGCGGTTGGCGCGTCTCGCGTGATGGGGTTGAACTGCTCCAAGGCGGTGCCTTGACTGCCCTCGCGCCTGAACAGCACGTCAAGCGAGTACGGCTTGTTCAGGCCGGTTTCCCGGTCTCCCAAAAGACCGCCCGGGCGCATGCCGTAAAGGGGCACCAGCAGGATGGCTTTTCCGCCAGCCAATGCCTCTGCCAAGCCGGTTTCAATCCGTGCCAGTTCGCCTTGATGTTTGGCTTGGAACTCTGACATGGCCGCCGCCTGCTCCCGGCTCGGCGGCGGGTCGCCCCGCTTGCGTCCGAAGGGGTCCCAGCTCCAGGCGCTGGTGCTGACCGTGAGGACAAGGGTGAGGCCCAGGGTTCGGGCCAAGTGGGACTGCCAACGGCGGATCAGGGTCGGCGCTTCCTCAAGCACTTGCATGGTTCGAATGGAGCTTTGGATGAAGCTCGCCACTTTCGCAGCCGGCAGCGGACCTTCTTTGGCGAGGTTGTAGCAAATTGAAGCGGCCGATGGAGCACCGGCCGCACCCTTACTCCGCGCAGCGCTTGCGCAAATGCTGCAGCGACTCCTCGACCTGATCCACCAGCACCAGGCAGAGATCGCCCTCGTTCAGCTGCGCCAGTGCGTGGTCGATGGCCACGAACTCGCCTTGGATCTCGTCCACCTTGCTCGTCCGCACGGCGCCGTCCCGGCCCTTGCGCAGCAAGGCCACCACGTCACCAGCCTCGCGGCCGCGTTGGCAGGCGTCTTGGTAGAGGATGACGTGGTCAAACGCGGTGCCAAGGATTTGCGTTTGCTCGGTGATGTCTTGGTCGCGGCGGTCGCCGGCGCCGCTGATGACCACCACCCGGCGCGTGGCGGGAATGGCATCCACACTGGCCACCAGGGCGCGAATGGCGTCCGGGTTGTGGCCGTAGTCGGCGATCAGGGTGGCGCCCTTGTATTCCATGACATTGAAGCGGCCGGGGGCGTTGTCGCTGTCGCTGTTGAAGCTGGCAAGCCCGCGCCGAATGGCGTCAGAAGGCAGGCCGGCGCCCCAGGCGGCGCCCACGGCGGCCATGGCGTTCTCCACTTGGAAGCCCAGCAGGCCGCCCCGGGTGATGGGTACGTCGCGCAGCGGAATGACCTCGCGCATGCTGCCTTCGGTGGCCACGATGTGCCCGTCGTCCACGAACACGCAGCGCTTGCCTTGGGCGCGGTGCGTGGCCATCAGGGGCAGGTTGCGGTCGGTGCAGAAGTAAATGATCTGGCCGGGGCATTGCTCGGCCATGCTGGCCACGAGCGGGTCGGCGGCGTTGAGCACGGCAAAGCCAGTGGGCGCCACGTTCTGCACGATGACGCTCTTAACGCGCTTGATGTCTTCGACCGTCTCCAGGTAGTTCATGCCGAGGTGGTCGCCGGTGCCGATGTTGGTCACCACGGCCACTTGGCAACGGTCAAAACCCAGGCCCTCGCGCAAGATGCCGCCGCGTGCGCACTCCAGCACCGCCGCCTGAACGTCGGGGTGCATCAGCACATTGCGGGCGCTCTTGGGGCCGCTGCAATCGCCGCTGTCAATCTGTCGGCCGTCCACGTACACGCCATCGGTGTTGGTCATGCCGGTGGTCATGCCGGCGGTGGCGAACAGGTGGGTGGTCAGCCGCGTGACGGTGGTCTTGCCGTTCACGCCCGTCACGGCCACCACAGGAATGCGCCCATCGGCGTTTTTGTCGGGTCCGTAAATGCTTTGAATGACCGCCTTGCCCACGTTGCGGCCCTTGCCATAGCTCGGGCTCAGGTGCATGCGCAGGCCGGGCGCGGCGTTCACTTCGACGATGCCGCCGTTCACTTCTTCGAGGGGGCGCATCACCGTCTCGGCCACCACGTCCACGCCGCACACATGCAGGCCCACGATTTGCGCCGCCGCAATGGCGCGTGCGGCCACTTCGGGGTGCACGTCGTCGGTCACGTCGGTGGCGCTGCCGCCGGTGCTGAGGTTGGCGTTGTTGCGCAGGATCACGCGCTGGCCCTTGGCCGGCACCGCGTCAGGCGCCAAGCCTTGTTGCTTGAGGCGCTCCACGGCAATGTCGTCGAGGCGCATTTTGGTGAGCGAGGTGGCGTGGCCGTCGCCGCGCTTCGGGTCCTCGTTGACCTTGGCCACCAGCTCGCGCACCGTGCTCACGCCGTCACCGCTCACTTGCGGCGGGTCGCGCCGGGCAGCCGCCACCAGCTGATTGCCCACCACCAAAAGGCGGTAGTCGGAGCCGGGCAGGAACTTCTCCACCATGGGCGTACCGATTTCTTCGGCGGCTTTGTAGGCCAGCTCGAAGTGCTCGCGCGTCGTCACATTGACGGTCACGCCCTTGCCCTGGTTGCCGTCCAGCGGCTTCACCACCACCGGCAGGCCGATCTCTTCGGTGGCGGCCAGCCAGCCGTCTTCCAGGCTGTCGGCAGGGCGGCCAAAGGGCACGGGCACGCCAGCGCTTTGCAGCAGGCGTTTGGAGAGGTCTTTGTCTTGCGCAATCGACTCGCTCACGGCGCTGGTGGCGTCCACCTCAGCGGCCCAGATGCGGCGCTGCTTGTGGCCCCAACCGAACTGCACTAAGGAGCCTTGCGTGAGCCGGCGGAATGGCACCCCGCGCGCCAAGGCCGCGTTGACGATGCTGCCCGTGCTGGGGCCGAGGCGCACGTCTTCGTCGATCTCGCGCAGCTGCTTGATGACGGCGTCGTCATCCCAGTCGCTGCGGCTCTCCAGTGCGGCGCGCACCAGCTTGACCGATTCTTCAAAGGCCAGCACGCCCACGTCTTCCTCGCTGTACTCCACCACCACTTGGAAGTGGCCCGGCGTGCCGGTCTTGTGGGTGTGGCTGTAGGTGACGGGGCAGCCGGCTTGCGCTTGCAGCGCGAGCGAAGCTTGCTCCAGCACATGGGCAAGGCTGACCGGCATCTTGCCGGCGCTGGCCGGGCGCAGCGGCCCGATGCGCGGGAACAGGGCCCGCAGGCGGTCCTCGAAGCCCGGGAGCTGGTTGATGTCCAGCTCGGGCGGCTCGCAGACGACGACGGTTTCGGTGGCGGTGTGGCGGCTCCAGAGGTTGGGGCCGCGCAGGGGGCGAATGCGTTGGACGTCCATTTCAAAAGCTCCACATTGCGTTGTGCACTGGTTGACGCAGGAAATGATTCTTCAAGGGGTCACCGTGGAACCGGCTTTGCCGGGCCACAGGTGGCGCCCCTTGAGGGGCCGGCGAAGCCGGTACGGGTGGGCTCAAAGTGACGGGACAAAGGTGTCAAGGCCGGCGGCAATCAGCTCGGGCGAAATGCCAAGGGCCCAGGCGGCGCCCACGGCGGCCAGCACGCTGGCGGCTTCGCAGGGCATGCCGGCGGCGGCAAAGCGGGCCAGCAGGCTGTCGACGTTGGCGCCCTGCAGCTCGCCTTGGGGCGAGAGCAGCATGGCCCGCCCGTGCTGCAGCAGCACGGCACGGCCACCGCCATGGCGGTGGGCGACCAAGGCCGGTGCTTCGGCGCTGAGGCTGTAGAAGATGACCTCGCCATCGCAAAGCTCGGCCATCTCGGCCACTTGGTGGTCTTCGGCATTGAGCACCGCAGCGCCTTCGGGCAGCACCACGTCGACCTGCGTGCGCAGCACCTTGAAGAGCTGCGCCGGTTCGCGCACGTCATGTTCGTGCAGTTGGTCGCACAGCGTGAGGTCGGTCACCACGCCCACCAAGCAGCGGTCGTAGGCCAGGCCGTCGCGCAAGATGGCTTGCGGGTCGTTCTCGGCCACCACTGCATCCACGCGGCGGTTCATGAGCAAGCGGTGGGCGGCGTCAAACGGCTTTTTGACCTTGTGCTCCACCCGGCGTGCGCCCAGGAAGAGGCCGGCGCTGCAAGCCAAGCCAACCTGCTTGCCGTGCAAATGCAGCAACCAGGCCGTGAGCCGCGCAATGGCCGTGGTGCCCCGGCTGCCGGTGACGCCCACGATGGGAATGCGCCCACTCTCGTCTTCGGCAAACAGGTGGTCCACGATGGCCTGCCCGACCGGCTGGGGCATGCCCTCGGCCGGTTTCAGGTGCATCAAGAGGCCGGGGCCTGCGTTCACTTCCACCACCGCGCCGCCTTGGGCTTCCAAGGGCTTGCTGATGTCTTCGCAAACGAGGTCGATGCCCGCAATGTCCAGCCCCACGGTGCGGGCGGCCAAGCCCACTTGGAAGGCCACCTCGGGGTGCATCTCGGCGGTGCAGTCGATGGAGACATTGCCGTTGCGCTGAATCAGCAGCCGGCGCCCGTGCTCGGGCACGCTGTCCACACTCAAGCCCACGCGCTTCAAGTCGAGCTGCAGCACGCCGTCTTCGTCGGGTTTGACGCGGTTAAGCGGGAAGTCTTCCGTCTCGCCGCGTCGGGGGTCGTTGTTGATTTGCAGGTCAATGAGCTGGCGCACGTTGTGTTTGCCGTCGCCCACCACCCAGGCCGCCTCGCCGCGGGCGGCGGCCACCACTTTGCCGCCCACCACGAGCAAGCGGTGCTCGTTGCCGGGAATGCAGCGCTCCACCATGACCTCGGAGCCATGGGTTTCGGCCAGGTCAAAGGCCGCTGCGATGTCGTCTTCGCGGCTCAGGTCCAGGGTCACGCCCCGGCCGTGGTTGCCATCACTGGGCTTCACCACCACCGGTAAGCCCAAGCTTTGCGCCACTTCCCAGGCTTCGGCGGCGTCTTTCACCGGTCGGCCCTTGGGCACGGGCACGCCCACACTGGCCAGCAAGCTCTTGGTCAGGTCTTTGTCGCGGGCAATGCCTTCGGCAATGGCGCTGGTGCGGTCGGTTTCGGCCGTCCAGATGCGGCGCTGCTTGGCGCCGTGGCCGAGCTGCACGAGGTTGCCCTCGTTCAAGCGGATGTGCGGAATGCGCCGGTCCGTGGCCGCGGCCACGATGGCGGCGGTGCTGGGGCCGAGGTAGCAGTCGTCAATGGTGTCGCGCAGCCGGGCCACGGCGGCGGGCACGTCGAACTTGCCGTCATTGATGGCCGCCATCAAAAGCGCATGCCCCTCGTTCAGCGCAGCGCGCGCCACCTGCTCGTCACGGGCGCGGAACACCATGCGGTAAATGCCCGCTTCGCTGGTGGAGCGGGTTTGCCCAAAGCCAGTGGGCATGCCGGCCAGGTTGAGCAGCTCAATGACCACGTGCTCCAGCACATGGCCGCACCAGGTGCCCTCTTGCAGGCGGGACAAAAACCCGCCCCGCTCGCCCACGCCGCAGTGGTGTTCCACCAGGTTGGGCAACCAAGCCGTCAGGCGCTCGTTCATGCCCGGCAGTTGGTTGGAGGGGAAGGCCTCCAGCTCGCCGAGGTCCAGCCATACCTCTAAGCAGGGTCGGTAGGTCCAAATGTTGGGGCCCCGCAGGTAATTGATGCGCAGCAGTTCGATGTCGTTCTTGGGGCTCATGGAGAGGGGGGTTGAGTCCGGTGCGAGGTGGATTCTGCGCCGCCCGGCGAGTGCGGCAGGGTCAAGCCTTACTTCGCCAGCGGTATGGGGTTGTTGCGCTCCACCGGCACGGCGGTCACGCTGTTCTTTGGGCTGCCGTCAATAAGGCGGTCAGAGTAGGTCAAGTACACCAGTGCATTGCGCGCTGGGTCTACCAGGCGCACCACCCGCAGGCGCTTGAACACGAGGGACAGCCTTTCGCTGAACACCTCGTCTTGGCGCTTGAGCGGCGCCTTGAAGCGGATGGGCCCCACCTGCCTGCAGGCAATGCTGGCCTCCGCCTTGTCTTCGGCCATGCCGATGGCGCCCGTCAGGCCGCCCGTCTTGGAGCGCGAGACATAGCAGGTCACGCCGGCCACCATTGGGTCGTCATAGGCCTCCACCACCACCTTGTGGTTGGGGCCGATGAGTTTGAAGGCGGTGGACACCTCGCCCAGCGGCTCGGCCTGGGCGGCGCCAGCGGCCAAGAGGGTGAGGAGGACGGCGTGCAGGGGCAGGGCTTGCGACATGAGACTTCCTTGTGGCTTGGCAGTATGGCCTCCACTGCGGCCTCCACTGCGGCTGCCACCGCGCCACCCACTCCGCCAGGCCCTAAGCTGCACGCCACCTTGTCGGACGAAAGCTTGCAAACACCATGGCTGTCTCTCCATTGCTCGATTCCGACGGTGTGCTGCGCATCAATGTGCGCTGCAATGGCGCCCCTCAGCCCGGCTTGGCGCTCCTGTCCGTTCACACCCGCCATGCGCTGAACGAGGTGCCTTGGGCCAAGCTGGTGCTGGAGGACGGCGAGATGGCAGAAGGCACTGTTCCGCTGAGTGACGGAACGCTGTTCGAGCCAGGTGCCGCCATCGAGGTGTTCGCGGGCTACGGCGAAGAGGAATCGCTCATCTTCACGGGCATCGTGCTTCGGCACGGCTTCAGCTTTGGAGATGGCAACGCCGGTCGTTTGAGCCTGGAGTGCCGCGCCAGTGCGTTCAAGATGACCCTCGCCCGTCAAACGGCGCATTACGCGAACCAGACGGATGCCTACATCCTCTCGAGCCTCATCGGCCAGCACGGTCTCACGGCAAACGTGGCGTCCACATCGATCCAGCACGAAACCCTGGTGCAGTACGACTGCAGCGACTGGGACTTCCTGCTCGCGCGCGCCGACGCCTTGGGCTTGCTGGTGAATGTGGACGGCACCCGGGTGGCGGTGCAGGCGCCAGATGGGTCCGCCCAGCCCGTGCTGAGCGTCAGCTGGGGCGAGAGCTTGATGGACTTCAACGCCGACCTGGACGCCAGCACGCAATGGGCAGAAGTTCAGGCCAGCCACTGGAGCCCCGCGCAGCAAGCCATGCTTCAAGCCCCTGCCGCCCGCCCGGCTGCGACAAGTGGGCAAGGCAACTTGAGCGGCGCGAAGTTGGCCGAAGCCACCGCGCCCGCCCGCCCCGCTTTGCAAACCTGCGCGCTCCAGGCCAATGGGGTTCTCCATGCGTGGGCGAAGGCCGTGCAGGTGAAGGCGGCCTTGGCCCGCATCCGGGGCAGCTGTCGCTTTCAGGGCAGTGCCCTGGCCAAGCCCGGCGCCTTGATCGAACTGAAGGGGGTGGGCGATCGCTTCAGCGGCAATGCGCTCATGAGTGCCGTGGAGCATGAGCTGGCAGACGGCCAATGGTTCAGCCGGGTGACTTTCGGCCTCGACCCCACTTGGCATGTGAACCAGAAGGGGCTGGAAGCTGCACCGAATGGCGGCCTCGTGCCGGGCGTGGCGGGGCTGCAGATTGGCGTTGTGGTGAAGATCGAGGGCGACCCCGCTGGCGAGCACCGCATTCAGGTGCGGCTGCCACAGGCCACGGCAGGCGCCGACCTGCTCTGGGCACGGCTCCTGCAGCCACAAGCCTCCGCCGCCTTCGGTTCGTTCTTTGTGCCCGAGATCAGCGACGAGGTGCTGCTGGGCCACCTCAACCAAGACCCGGCGCACCCCGTGGTGCTCGGCAGCCTGTACAGCAGCAAGCACCAGCCGCCCGAGGCGCTGAACGACGAGAACGCCATCCGCGCCATCGTCACCCGAGGGAAGCACCGCCTGGCGTTCAACGACGCCACGGGCGAGATCACCCTCACCACCGCCCAACAGAACCAGCTGGTGCTGAGCGACCAAGACAAGGGCTTGCTCCTCAAAGATCAAAACGGCAACAGCATCCGGCTCTCCGCAGCCGGCATCGCGTTGGAGAGTCCGAAGGACATCGTGTTGAAGGCGAACGGCAGCATCCGGCTCGATGCCCTCAACGCCCTCCAAGTGCAGTCCAAGGCCGATGTGAGCGTGCAGGGTATGAACGTCTTGTGCCAAGCCCAGATCCGTCTGCAAGCCAAGGGGGCTGCCAGCGCCGAGCTCAGCTCTGCGGGTCAGACCCAGGTTCAGGGCGGCATCGTCTTGATCAACTGAAAGAGCCCCCATGCCCGCCGCTGCCCGCATCACCGACCTGCACCAGTGCCCTCTCTTGACCCCAGGCCAGCCTCCCGTGCCCCATGTGGGCGGCCCTCTATTGGGCCCAGGTGCGCCCACCGTGCTCATCGGCGGTCTGCCAGCTGCCGTGATGGGCGACACCGCCCTGTGTGTGGGTCCGCCCGCCGCCATCGTGAGCGGCTCTGCCACCGTGCTCATCAACGGTCGCCCGGCCGCCCGCGTGGGCGATGCCACCGCCCATGGCGGCACCATCACCACCGGTTTGGCCACGGTCTTGATTGGGGGGTGATTGGGGGGTGATTGGGGGGTGATGCGGGGGCGGCTGCGAGCCCCTGAAGCAGGGCACCCAGCCCCGGTTCATTTCACTTGCGGAACTTGCGAACCAAGTCCTCGACACGCGGCCCGCCCGCCGCGGCCCCGCTGGAGACCTTGATCACGCTCAGCGTGCGCTCGGCACCGGCTTCGAGCGTGGCCTGATGCACCGCTTGCAGCAGCGGCCAGATCTGCTCGGGCGGCCCTTCGATGACTGTGCCCAGCGCGTGCACCTCATAGCGCAGGCCGGATGCCTGAATGATGGCCACGGCGGCATCGACATGCTTGTAGCGGTCCTCGGCCGTGCCAATCGGCCGAGGCACCACTTGGATCTCCGCAATCATGTGCCGGCTCGGCGTGGGCTGCGGCGCGGGCGGCGAACTCGCTTGTGCCCCGGCGGCACCGCAGGCCAGCAGTGCCAGTGCGAACAAGGGGAGCCGAAAACGACGCGAAAGTGAAAACGAAGGATGTGCCATGTGCAACTCCAGCCATGGCAGGTCGGCGAGCGCTCGGGGCCCCGGTACCGGTGCGAGAAAGCAAAAGCCGGCTGGCCTTCCGAACCTGCTTCCCTGCGCGAGGATTACCTCAATCAGGTTCAACCTAGAAACGGCAGTTGGACACGGCCGAGTGCGCCGTGATGCGGGGCGCCAGCAAGGCGCGACAAGGCGGCGGGCTCATGCCCGCAAGTTGGAGTAACGCCGCGGGCGTGCCGCAGCGCGGCGCAATCGGCTGTGTAGCGCTCTCACCAAGGAGGTGAACGCCGCCGTGTGCTGATTTCGTTG
>JBKCVH010000023.1:0-21329 GCA_046317675.1 Burkholderiales bacterium | reverse complement strand
GCCGCACCTGTTCTTGTTTGTCGAACCGCTCTCCAACCTGGACGCCAAGCTGAGCGTGGAAATGCGCGCCGAAATCAAGCTGCTGCACCAGCGCACCCGCACCACCACCGTGTACGTGACGCACGACCAAGTCGAAGCCATGACCCTGGGCGACCGCATTGCCGTGATGAAAGACGGCCGCGTGGAGCAGTTCGGCACGCCGCACGAGATCTACACCCAGCCCGCCACCGTCTTCGTGGCCGAGTTCATCGGCTCGCCCGCCATCAACTGGATCTCGGCCGAACGCAGCGGCAGCGGCCTGCACGCCAAAGGCACCGAGCTGGGCCTCACGGCGGAGCAAATCAGCCGCCTGCCGCAGGGCGACTGCCTCTACGGCCTGCGCCCTGAGGCGCTTCAGCTCAATGGCAGCGGTCTACCGGGCCGGGTTCACATGGTCGAGCCCACCGGCCCCGAAACCTATGTGTGTGCCGACACCGCACTCGGTCGCCTCACCGCCCGCGTGCCCGGCGAAGTGCAAACCCGCGTGGGTGACGTGGTTCACTTGGAGTGGCGCCCCGAAGCCGTGCACCTGTTTGAAGCCACCAGCCAGCGGCGGGTGGCCTAAAAGCGCAACGCTACCCCTGCCTGCCAGCCCCCTTGCCCATCCGGGCCGAGCCAAGCTTGGCTCTGCGCTGGCAGCGCGTCCACCCGCCAGCGCGCAAACCCATAGGCCAGCCCGGCCGCCACGGCCACCTCGCTCCAGCGGTGGCGGCGCGCCTGCACGCGGGTGTGGCCCACGTAAGTCGCCCCCAGCCAAAGCGGCCACGCCGCCTCAAATCCATGGCGCTGGTGCACATAGGCCGCTGCCGAGAAAGCCCGCGCCGCGTGCCCGCTCGGGAAGCTCTTGTCGTCACTGCCATCGGGGCGGGTCACGCCGGTGTTCTTCTTGAGCACCTCGGTCAGGCCCGTGGTCAGCGCAAAGGTTTGGGTCAGCTGCCAAGCGCCTTGGTAGTCGCCCCGCCAGAGCTCCACGGCGGCGGTGCCAATGGGCAAGGCCAAGCTGAGGTGGTCCCCCACGCGGCGCTCATTCGCGAGGCTGGCGCCGCTGGCGGCCAAAAGGACGAAGGGGAGGAGGGAGCGGGTCAAGCAAGGCATGGTCCGGGGCAGGAAGGGCGCTTGGCGGAGCCCAGATGATGTCGACAGCGCAGAAGCCTCTCGATTTGAGGGCCCTTCCGCCGCGCGAGCTTGATGTAACGCTTTCCCACGTTTGAAGGGGTCCGATTGGCTTGAGTGCCCTCCAGAATCTTGCCAAAGCAACAAAGTCACCAGGGAATCCTCATGTCCAAACACGCCCGCCTTGCCTTTGGCCTCTGCATGGCCGCGCTGCTCAGCGCCTGCGGCGGCGGGGGTTCGAGCGCTGAGAGCGGCCCTTCGGCCAGCCCAGCTGCCCCGGTGGACAACCGCGTCACCCTGGCCCAGTACACCGCCAGCCGCCCCAGCGCCGGAACGCCCTTGCCGGCCACTGCCCAGCAGGCGAGTGATTACCGCTTTGCCACGGCGCCGCTGGCCGATGCCGCAAGCAGAGGACAGCTCAACACCGTGCTGCTGCCCGCGTTGCACCTGAACCGCCGGGCGCTCTTGATGTCCGCCGCCCAGGGCGAAACCCTGGCCGAGTTGCAGGCACAGCGCGCGGATTCCCAAGGCCTGGCCGCCGGCGTTCTGGAGCGCGAAGTCTTGGCAGCGCCAGCCACTTTGATCCGACCGGCCTACCTGCAGGACAGCGAACGCGGCAGCGCCCACGCGCAGGCGCCGCGAAGCTGGCGGGCCACAGCGGTCAGCGACTGGGCTTTGGTGCCCCTGCCCGAGCGCACCGCCTCGCCCACTTTGGTGGTTCGCGACAGCATGCGCCTTGAGCGCGCATGGCCGGGCACCGTTGAACGATTTGAGGGCGTGTTTGAAGCGGACTCCGGCGCGCGCTCGCTGCAGCCCATGCAGCGCATGCGGGGCGCCCTCTTTCAGCTCGATGAAGCCACCTTCACCGCGCGCAGCCTGCAGCTCGGCGACGGCTTCGAGCTGGTGGCTTTGGTTCCGAAGCGCGGCGGCTTGGGCGGCTTTGTGATGAACGACTTGGGCGATGCCTTGGTCCTGCTGAACCAGCGCCTGCGCGCTGGGCTGACCCGAAGCGAAGGCGGCTTGGTCTTGGCGCAGGGTGGCGTTGAGCTGCTTGGCGTCGACGCTTCGCAAGACCTCTCGCTGGCGGGCGACCCGCTCAAAGCGCAGCTCACTGCGCTGGACGGCCGGCCGCAGCTTGCCACGGCCACCGTTCAGCCGGGTGGGCTCAACTGGGATGCCAATGGGCTTCGCCTGTGGGGCGGCCATACGCTGGCGTTTCAGCCACTATTCGGCCCCCAGAGCAATTTCTTCTCTGGAGGAAGTTTTTCGAGAAACATTACAAGCGACTGGCCGGTCGAATGCAGAGCTGGGCCAGCAGACCTGCGTCCGATGGTGCTAGTCCTGCTCGACGCCCAGCACCGCTTGCTGGCCATGGCATCGGTGGCCCGACAAGGCGCGGAAGGCGCGCCCTGCCTGCCTTGATCAGTCGAGCGGCGCCTCCGTCGTCGGCCGGTAGCTCCAGCGCGGCGTGATCATGAGAATCACCAAAGAGGCAAGGGCCAGCACCAGAGACAGCAACAGCACGGGGTCCTGCCAGGTCAGCCGCAGCGGGTGAATGTGCCAAGCGGCTCCCATGCCAATGGCGTTGCCGCCAGCCGCCAAGAGGAGCGCCGCCAAGTCGCGAAAGCGCCGCGCATCGTTGGCGTGGGCCGACCAGCGCGGCTCGGTGTTGTAGGCCGGCAAGCGCGGTTCGCCTTGGTCCAAGCGCTCAAGGGTTGACAGGAAGGTGCGCAAGTTGGTGAGCGCGCGCTCGGCCTGGAAGCTCACCAAGGCGAAGCTCATCGAGGCCAGCGGAAAGCCCAGCAGCAGCCACTCCACCGGCGGTGCGGCTTGGCCGGGCAGGGGGCGCAGGGCCACCATGGCGGCCAGCAAGCTCACCACCAGGGTCACATAAATGGTCAAGGCTTGCTGGCGCTGCACGATGCGCGCATTCACCTCTTGGCTGGCGGCAATGAAGCGGTAGTTGGCGTCAACGGCAGGGCGGGTCATGGCTGGAGCGCAAGAAAAGGCACAGCGCAAGCGTAGCGGCAACGCTTCTTTGCAAACGGGCCATGTTGCGGCTGCGTTGGGCGGCGATGCTTCCGGCCATGAAACGTCGCTCCGCCCTTTTGCTCGCCACGGCGGGCCTGGCCCTTCGACCCGCTCTTGCTGCTGGCGGGCCTTCAGCGCAAGACCTGAACTGGACCGACGCCAACCGGCAGCGCAGCTTGCCCTTGCGGCTGCGTTTGCCGGTGGGCCAAGGCGCTGTGCCCTTGGTGCTGTTCAGCCACGGGCTGGGCGGCAGTGTGGATGCCGGCACACAGTGGGCCGAGACCTGGGCGCGTGCCGGCATTGCCACCTTGCACCTGCAGCACCCGGGCAGTGACTCCGACGTGATTCGGAACGGTGGCCCGCGCGCATTGCGCGAAGCGGCCAATGCCAAGCAGTTGCAGGCCCGCTGTGCCGATGTGCGTTTTGTGCTGGACGAACTGGCGCGCCGCGCCGCAGAACCGGGCTTTCAGCGCCTGCGCTTGGATGCCGTGGGCCTCGCGGGCCACTCCTTCGGCGCACACACCACCTTGGCCATCGCCGGTCAATCTTTCGGGCGGGCTGGCGCACCCCTGGCGGACCCCCGCCCGCGCGCATTCGCCGCCTTCAGCCCCTCCCCGGGCGACGCCGGGCGCACCGATGCCGCAGACGCCTTTGGCGGCATTCGCCGCCCCGTCTTGTGCCTCACTGGCAGCCTGGACGGCGACCCGCTGGGCCTGGCCGCCCGTACCGACGCCAGCCGCGCCGACAGTGGCCAGTGGCGGCGCGCCGTGTACGAAGCGCTGCCCGCGGGCGACAAGGCCGAGCTCTGGCTCGATGGCGCCGACCACATGAGCTTCTCCGGTCAGGATTTGCCCAGGCGCATGGCACGCCTTCGCCCACGCCCGGAAGCCGCCGCGCAGCAAGTAGCCCGGCACCGTGCATTGATTGAGTCTCGCAGCACACTCTGGTGGAAGGCTCAGCTGTTGAACGATGGCGTCGCCCGCGCCGAGCTGGCGCAAGCGCCGGCCCAGCTATTGCCCCAAGACGCCTGGCGTCGGGCTTGACCCAACTGCCAAAGGTTCGCCATGAAACTCGATCGACGCAGTGTTGCCATCGGCCTGTTGAGCCTGCCCCTGCTGGCGCATCCATCGGCCCGCGCCAGCAGCAGCCCCGCCCTGGCCCTGCATGCCATCAACCGGCTCGGCTATGGCCCGAAGGCCGGCGAGCTGCAGCGCTGGAGCGCCCTGGATTGGACCGAGCTGGTGGAGCAGCAATTGAGCCCCAGAGGCCTTGCGTTGCCGGCGGATTTGCAAAGCCGCTTGGAGGCACTGCAAGCCCGCCAACAGCCTTTGCCCGAGCGAGTGCGCGCTTACCGCGAGGCCGAGCGCAGGGCCAATGCCGCCAAGGACGAAAAGGGCGGCGAGAACGAGAGGCGCGAGTTGGTGCAAGCCCACTTGCAAGACGCCACCGAGGCCCGCTTGCTGCGGGCTCTGCAAAGCCCGCGCCAGCTCGAAGAGCGGCTGGTGGAGTTCTGGTTCAACCACTTCAACGTCTTCATGGGCAAAGGCCCGCTGCGCGTGATGGTGGGCGACTACGAGGCCGAGGCCATTCGCCCGCATGTGCTCGGGCGCTTTCGGGACTTGCTCGGCGCCACCGCCAAACACCCGGCCATGCTCTTCTACCTGGACAACTGGATGTCCAGCGGCCCCGCCAAGCAGCCAGACGCACGCCGCATGCGTGCCAACCCCAGGCGCCCCCAGGGCCTCAACGAGAACTACGCCCGCGAGCTCATGGAGCTGCACACCCTGGGCGTGGACGGCGGCTACACCCAGCGCGACGTGACCGAGCTGGCGCGGGTGCTCACCGGCTGGGGCATCGACCGGCGCGGCAGCGGTCGCTTTGAGTTCGATGAAGCGCGCCACGACAGCGGCAGCAAGGAGTGGCTGGGCCAGAGCGTGCCGGGGCGGGGTCAGCGCCAAGGCGAGTGGGCGCTGGACCAACTCGCGCGCCACCCCAAAACCGCGCAGCGCATCGCCTTCAAGCTGGCCCAGCACTTTGTGGCCGACCAGCCCGACCCGCAGCTGGTGGCCGCCACCGCGCAAAGCTTCTTGCAAACCGATGGCGACCTGCGCGCCACCACCCGCACCTTGCTCTTGCACCCGGCAGCCCGCGATGCCACCGTGCAAGGCGCGCAGTTCAAGAGCCCCTATCGCTTTGTGCTCAGCCTCTTGCGCGCCACCGGCTACACGCCAGAGGGCGGCGACGCTTGGATGCCCATTCTTCAAGGCCTGCGCGGCCTCGGCCAACCCCTGTTTGGCTGCGTGACCCCCGACGGCTACAAGACCACCCGCGACGCCTGGTTGGACCCCGAGGCGCTGACCCGCCGCGCCGAGCTGGCCAGCCGCTTGGCACAGCGCCTGCAGCCAGCGCCCGAAGCCTTGCTGGCCACCTTGGGCCCCGCCATTGGCCCGGCCACGCGAAGCGCCGTTGCCCAACAACCCGCGCGCCAGCAAGCCGCCTTGCTGCTCGGCTCGCCCGACTTCCAGAACGCTTGAGGAACCCCGATGCAACTCAACCGCCGCCACTTGCTCCTGTCGGGCCTCAGCCTGCCCTTGGCCAGTTACGCCCAGACCCCCAGCGGCAACCCACCGCGCTGGATCGTGCTCTTGCTGCGCGGGGCTATCGATGGGCTCTCCGTTTGCGCGCCCTACAGCGAGCGCGCCTACCGCGACGACCGCCCCAGCATTGCGCTGCCGGTTCCTGGGCAGGAAGGCGGCCTCATTGACCTCGACGGCCACTTCGGCCTGCACCCGGCGCTAGCCAGCCTGCAGCCGCTCTGGACCGCCGGCCAGCTCGGCTTCGTGCAAGCCTGCGGCCAAGCCCGCGCCGGCCGCAGCCACTTTGAGGCGCAAGACGAGCTGGAGTCGGGCACGCCCGGCGTGAAATCCACCGGCGACGGCTGGCTCAACCGCTTGATGCAATTGCAGGCTGGCCCACCCGACACGGTGCGTGCGGTGTACAGCGGCGCCATGCGCCCCAAGCTGCTGGGCGGCGCAGCCGGCGCCGCAGTGGCTGCGCTACCCGGCGGAGCAGCAGGCCGCGGCACCAACCGCGAGGCGCGTAATGCCCGCCGCGCCGGCCCGGCGCCGGACGGCCTCGGCGCCCTCTACGAGCAAGACCCGCGTTACGCCAAAGCCTGGCAAGACGCCCAGCGCGGCCGCGAGCAAATGGCCGGCGCCTTGCAAACCGGTTCCATGCAAGAACCCGCCATGCTGGACCGCGAGATGCAAGCCGCCAGCAATGGCGCGCCACCCCCGGGCAGCTTCCCCGACGCCGCCCGGCGCCTCGCACAGGTCATGCGCGCCGACCGCAACCTGCAATTCGCTTGCCTGGAGATTGGCGGCTGGGACACCCACGCCCGCCAAGGCGCCAGCCAAGGTCAGCTCGCCGGCAAGCTGGCCCCCTTGGGTCAAGGCTTGGTGCAGTTGGCCCGGGAACTCGGCCCCATTTGGAACGACACCGTGGTGACCGTGGTCAGCGAGTTCGGCCGCACCGTGCGCGAGAACGGCACTGGCGGCACCGACCACGGCCACGGCAATGCCATGTGGCTGCTCGGCGGGCGCATTGCCGGTGGCCAGGTGCACGGCCGCTGGCCCACGCTGGATGCCTCCGCCCGCTTTGAAGGCCGTGACCTGGAGATCACCACCGACTACCGCGCCGTCATGGCCGGTGTGGCGGCACAGCACTTGCGGCTCAAAGACGGCGCGCTGGCGCAGGTGTTCCCAGGCTTTTCCGGCGCGCCGGTGCAGGTGATGCGGGCATAGGGCGCCTCGGCCATGCTTTTGCTGCCAGTCCTCGCTGCGACAACGCGCTCGCTTCGTCGGTGTGGGGCCGTTCACGCGAAGCCCTGTCAAGTTGCGCTTCAGGCTGGGTCTTGAAGACTTGGACCGGCATCGTTTGCTTCTCCGCGGTGGACGATGGCAGTCGATGGACTTCGCCAGTGGGTTTTCTTGTTGTGGCGGCTTGGCGCATGATCCCCAGCCATGAACCCGCCCCCGCCCAAGAACCCGCTCAACCCCAAGAAGCTGCTGAACACCAAGTGGACCGCCGTGGCGCCAACCCACAAGGAAAAGCACTTCATGGTCACGCGCGTGCTGCTGCCCGAGCCGCCCGCAACGCGCGTGGAGGAGGTGGAGCTCGAGGCGGTGCATTCCAAGCGCGTGCAGCGGCTGCCTTGGCGTGCGCTGACCGACGCCGGCCAGTGGCGTCAGGGCTGGGTTTGAGGCGATGCGGTGCGGGTCGACATGCAAGCCCATGCCGTGGTTTCTTCGCTCCTCAAAGCCGGGCAGTAGCGCCGCGCGCAAGGTGTCGCGCAGCGTGCGCACCGCAGTTTGGCGCTCGGCTGGCAACTCGCTCAGGTACGCCTCAACGCTTTGGGCTTGAGGCTGCATGTTGATGACTAAAGCGCCGCCAGCCCCGCCGCTGCCACCACGCCGTCTTGCGCCGATTGCACGCCCGACACGCCAATGGCGCCCACCGGGTACCCATTCACCAGGATGGGCAGACCGCCTTCGATCAGCGTGGCGCCGGGCAGGCTGAGCATTTGCAACTTGCCAGCGCCAATCACGTCTTCCAGGGCCTTGGTCGGGCGCTTGAACAAGATGGCCGTCTTGGCCTTCTCAATGGCCACCACGCAGCTGCCCTTTTGCGTGCCATCGGCGCTCTCAAAGAACATCAAATGGCCGCCATCGTCCACGATGGCGATGACCACGTTCCAGCCTTCGGCCACGGCCTTGGCACGGGCTGCGGTGGCGATGCGCTGGGCGTCGGCCAACTCGAGTTGTGCAACAGTTTTCATCAACAGTCTCCCTGGGTGATTACTTGGTAAGGCCTTCGGCGTGCAGCGCAGCCTGCACGGCAGGCCGCGCCGCCACGCGGTCGTAGAAGGCGGCAAGGTGCGGCCACTGGCGGATGTCCAGCGCCACATAGTGGCCCCAGCTGGCCACGGTGAACAGGTAGGCGTCGGCCACGGTGAAGCCGTCCAGCAGGAACTCGCGCTCGGCGAGTTGCTCGTTCACCCAGGCAAAGCGCTGCTCCAGCGCGGCACGGGCCAAGGCTTTGGCGTCATCCGGGTAGGCGGGGTTGAACAGCGGCCCATAGCCTTTGTGCAGTTCGCTGTTGATGAAGCCCAGCCACTCCTGAAGTCGAGCCCGTTCGCGGGTGCCGGCGGGCGGCGCCAACTTGCGCTCGGGCGCTTGGTCGGCAATCCACTGCACGATGGCCGGGCCTTCGGTGAGGCGTTCGCCGTCATCCCACTCCAGCACGGGCACGTAGCCTTTGGGGTTGATGGCGTAGAAGTCGGCTCCATCGGCCGTCTTGTGGCTCTTGGTGCTGACGCGCACCAATTCAAAGGGCAGGCCTGCCTCGCGCAGCACGATGTGCGGCGACAGCGAGCAGGCGGCGGGGGCGTAGTAGAGCTTCATGGAGACCTCATCACAGAGCCGGGGAGGGAGGCGCGCATTCTCAGCCTCATGCGCGGCGGCTTGCCATTCATCCCGCCAAGCTGCCATTCAACGCTTCGGGCGGCAGGCGGCCACCATCTTTGCTGATACTCCGCCCCGCTTCCTCAATTTGTCGGTCCACCCTATGAACCTCTCCAACTTTTGTGCAGCCCCCGCGCGCCGAGCTGGCTTGCTGGTCACCCTGCTGGCGGCCGCGGCCGCCGGCAGCAGCCAAGCCAGTGCGCCACGGCTTGAGCTTCAGTCTTGCCGCCTCAATGGCTACCCCACCGAGGTGCAATGCGGCACCTTGAAGCGGCCGCTGAACCCTGCTCAACCCCAGGGCCAGCAGATCGAGCTGCGCGTGGCCGTGGTGCCGGCGCTGGCGCGGAACAAGCTGCCGGACCCCATCGTCTTTCTCGCTGGCGGCCCTGGGCAGGCGGCGGTGGAGCTGCTGCCCACGCTCACTTCTCGGCTTTCGCGCTTGAACCAGCGCCGCGACCTCGTCTTTGTGGACCAGCGCGGCACCGGCAAGAGCGCCCCGCTGGAATGCGCCGATGAACGCCGCCTGCCAGTGCGCGAGCAGCTCGATACCGAGGCGGTCTTTCGGCAGATGGAGGTTTGCCGCGAAGCCCTGCAAAAGCTGCCTTACGGCGACATGCGTTTCTTCACCACCACCATTGCCATGCAAGACCTTGACGCCGTGCGCCAAGCGCTGGGCGTGGCGCAGTGGAATGTGATCGGCGGCAGCTACGGCACCCGCGCGGGCTTGGAGTATTTGCGCCAGTTCCCGCAGGCCACGCGCCGCGCGGTGCTGGATGGCTTGGCTCCGCCCGACGGCGTTTTGCCGCGTTCCATGAGCCTGGATGTGCAGACGGCCCTGGACACATTGCTGACGTCTTGCAGCACCGAGCCCGGCTGCGAAGCCGCCTTCCCGAAGCTGCAGGCCCAGTGGCAGCAGCTCTTGGCCAGCTTGCCGCGCGAGGTGACAGTGCGCCACCCCTTGAGCGGCAAGCCGGAGACGGTGCGCCTTGAGGCCAGCCACGTCATCAATGCCGTGCGCGGCCCGCTCTATGTGCCGGCCCTGCGCAGTGCTTTGCCAGCCGCCATCAGCCAAGCGGCCCAGGGCAGCTTTGATGCCCTGGTGGGCCTGTCATCGGCCATGAGCAGTGGCCGCGGCATGCGCCTGGCCGGCGGCATGCACTTCTCTGTGGTGTGTGCTGAAGACATGCCCCGCATGGCCCAGAGCCAGGAGCAAGGCCGGGAGACGCAAGCCATGACGCAGGTGTACGAGCGCATCTGCAAAACCTGGCCACGCGGCGAGGTGCCGCCGGCCTTTTATGAAATGCCCAAGGCGCAGAGTGCCGTGCTGCTGCTCAGCGGCGGCGCCGACCCGGTGACCCCACCACGCCATGGCGAACGCGTGCAAAAGGCGCTCGGTGCCAAGGCCAAGCACGAGGTGGTGCCAGCCGCCGGCCACGGTGTCATGGGCCTGCCCTGCATGCGCGACACCCTGGCCCGCTTCATTGAAGCCAAGACCGACGAAGAAGCGCTGGCGGTGAAGACCGACTGCGCCGCCAAGATGCCGCTGCCGCTGGCCTTTGTACCGCCCAACCCCGAGTTGCCCGCCCTGCCCAAGAAGGAAGCCGAGGTGAAGAAATGATCCGCATCGAACAAGTCAGCAAGCGCTTTAAAGCAGCCCCGGCCAAGAAGCCGGGCCTGGCAGCTCTGCTCAAGCGCCCAGCGCCCAACTGGGTCGAGGCCGTGAAGTCGGTCAGCTTGCACGCCGGCAATGGCCGCATCACCGGTTTGCTCGGCGCCAACGGCGCTGGCAAAACCACCACGCTGCGCATGCTCGCCGGCCTGTTCACGCCGGACGCTGGCGCCATTGAGGTGGACGGCATCAATGTCGTGAGCGACCCGCAAAAGGCGCTCGCGCAAATGGGCATCTTGGGCGACGCGCACGGCCTCTACCCGAGGCTCACGGCGCGCGAAAACGTCATCTACTTCGGCCGCTTGCAGGGCATGAGCACCGAGGCCGCCAGCCAGCGCGCCGAAGACCTTGCCAAGCTCCTGGAGATGCAGCACATCCTGGACCGCCGCGCCGAAGGCTTCAGCCAAGGCGAGCGCATGAAAACCGCGCTGGCCCGTGCCTTGGTGCACGACCCCGCCAACATCGTGCTGGACGAACCCACCAACGGGCTGGACGTTCTGGCCACCCGCAGCTTGCGCGAGGCGCTGCGCGTGCTGGCCCGCGAGCAGGGCAAATGCATCGTCTTCTCCACGCACATCATGCAAGAGGTCGAGTACCTCTGCGACGAGGTGGTGGTGGTGGCCCAGGGCCGCTCGGTGGCGCGCGGTTCGGTGCCCGAACTCAAACAACAAGCCGGTTGCGAGGGCTTTGAAGACGCCTTTGTGGCGCTGGCCTTTCCCGAACTGAAGGAGGCCGCATGAGCCAAGCCAATGCCTCGGTGCTGAACCACATCGGCATCGTCTTTTTCAAAGAACTGCGCGACGCGCTGCGCGACCGCCGCACGCTCTTGAGCGTGGCCCTGCCCGGTTTGCTCGTCGGCCCCGTGATGCTTTTCTTCCTCAGCATGTTGGTGGCGCAGTTTGAAAGCGCCGCTGAGAAGCGTGAGGTGCTCGTGGCGGGCCAGCAGTACGGCCCCAGCCTCATCAACCACATTGAGCGCCAGAACTTCACCGTCAAAGCGGCGCCAGCCGATTACGAGAAGCAGCTTCGCGACTCTTCCCTGACGCAGCCGGTGCTGGTCATTCCGAAAGACTTCGAAGCGGAACTGGCCCGGGGTGATCAACCCGAGTTGGAAGTCGTGACCGACAGCGCCAACACCCGCGCCAGCGCCGGTGCGGGTCAAGTGGCCGGTCTCGTGCGGGGCTTCAACACCGAGCGGGCGCGCTTGCACCTGATGGTGCGCGGCATCAGCAGCGACTTGTTGCAGCCCGTGGACATGACCGAGCGCGACCTCGCCAGCCCCGGCGCGCGTGCGGTGCGCATCACCAGCATCATCCCGATGTTCGTCATCATGGCGGTGCTGTACGGCTGCCTCACGGCCGCCCTGGATACCACCAGTGGTGAGCGCGAACGCAGCTCGCTGGAGCCTCTGCTGACCAACCCGGCCCAGCACTCCACCTTGGTGGCGGGCAAGTGGCTGGCGGTGGCCTTGGTGGGCATCTCGGTGGCGGCGTTAGCGAGCTTCAGTTTTGTGCCGGCGCAGTGGCTCATCAAGAGCGACGCCTTGGCGGCGCAGTTCCGCTTCGGTGTGGGCGACGCACTGCGCTTTGCCGTGCTTTTGATCCCGGTCGCTGCCGCCATGGGCGCCATCTTGATGGCGGCTGCCATTCGCACCAAGACCTTCAAAGAGGCGCAAGCCAGCGCCAGCGTCGTGCTCATGGTGTTCAGCTTCATGCCGCTGATTGCCATCATGAACCCCGGTGGTGAAGCGCCTTGGCACTACTGGGTGCCTGGTCTTGCGCAGTACCAGCAGATGATGCTCGTGCTGAAGGGTGAAGCGCTGCGGATGGACCAATGGGTGCCGGCGGTGGCGAGCAGTTTGATCATCATTGGTGGCGGCCTTGCCTATGTGGCGCAGCAGATGAGGGCGGCGGCTAGTCGGTGAGTTGCTTGGCTTTAATTTGATCTTCGGTAGAGCCCGCCGGGTCTCGGCCCGGCTGCCGAGTTCCTTTTGGCTTGATCCAAAAGGAACCAAAAGATCAAGCCCGCACTGCGCTCGCCCCTCGCCTTCGGCAAGGGGTTCCCGGGTTTGCGGCCAAGGCAGGGGTCGGGCAGAAACTCCCTGCGTTCGCTGCGCTCACTGCGGTCAAACAGTCTGCCCGGGTCAGTTATTGATGCGCGCTTGCGCGCGCACCCCTGCCTTTGCCGCAAACCCGGCGGCGCAGAGGGGCAGCAGCCAAACCCAGCTATCAGCTCGATGCCTGCAGTCAGCCGCTTGAGGTTCGGTATTTGGCTGTTGGCTGCTGGGGTTCCGCCCCTTTTGCGCCGCCGGCTCTGGCGCCAAGGCAAGGGCGCGTGCCGCAGGCACGCCACCCCTCAAGCTCGGTCAGACTGTCTGACCGAAGTGAGCAAAGCGAACGCAGGGAGTTTCTGGCCGGTCCTTGTCTTGGTGCCAGAGCCGGGTACTCCTTGGCAAAGCCAAGGAGCGAGCGCATTCGGGGCTTGAACTTTTGCCTCCTTTTGGTTCAAGCCAAAAGGAGGTGCGGGTGCAGGGGCGCACAGCCCCTGCGGGCTGCAACGACAAGCCGGCAACTCCAACCCAAACAAGCCCCCACTACGCACTCATCTCGCAGAACAAGGCCATGCTCTAGCAGCGCTAGAGTGCACCAGCCATGACCAAGTCCCCCCCCATCCCCCCCCACCACCAATCCGCTGTGCTCCACTGCCGCCGCCTGGTCCGCAAACGCGCACTGCTGGCCGCCGGCGTGGCCGCGGTCCCGGTGCCCGGGCTGGATTGGGCGACCGACATCGGCATCCTGCTTCGCCTCATTCCGCAAATCAACATGGCCTTCGGCCTGACCGAAGCGCAGATCGAGCGCCTTGCACCCGAGCGCCGCATCGCCGTCTACAAGGCCGTGAGCGCCGGCGGCAGCCTGCTCATCGGCAAGCTCATCACGCGCGAGTTGGTGATTCGTGCTTTGCAGATGGTGGGCATCCGGCTCACCACCCAGCAGGCCGCCAAGTTCGTGCCGCTGGCGGGTCAGGCGGTTTCCGCGCTTTTGACCTACTCGGCACTGAAGTCGATTTGCGACCAGCACATCAAGCAATGCCTTTCGGTGGCGCAGCAGTTACAGCTACCGGCGCCTGAGCCGGCTGGCCCGGCGTGAGCTGCTCCAGGCGCCTTCGTTAGGTCGACTTCGGAGGGTTGGGTGGCCTCGGCTTGCTGCGCCGCTCGCCGCCGGCCGCAAGCCAGGCGTCGAAGGAAGAATCCTGCACTTCCAGGCCTGCCAAGCGGCTGGTGGCGCCGGCTGCAGCGGGTTGCGCCAAGGGCTGGGTCAATCGGGTTGGCTCAAGGTCGAGAGGAGCGGGGCAGCTGCGGCGTGGGTCTGGGCTCATAGGACCGACTTTGCAAAGTTACTCCCCCTCGACAAAGACCCCCAAATGGGGGAGGGGTGCTCCAGCGCCCCAGCGTTTCAGCGCAGGGCTCAGGGCTGGGTGGCGCCCGGCGCCCGAGGAACGTGCTGCAGTTCGAGCGCCTGCAGCTCCCCGCTGGCTCGCAGCTTTCGAACGGCGGCATCAAAGGCCTTCAGCCGAGCGATGCTGTCGGCGCGTTTGCGCGGCAAGATCAAGTGCACCGGCTCCGTGCCCACCACCCAAGGGCTGATGCGCAGCGCAAGGCTGCCCGCCGGCTGCGGCCCCAGTTGGGCCACGGCCATGTTTTGCCCCGCGATCACGTACTGCACCCTGCCCATTCGCAACATGCGATAGCAGGCTTCCAGCGTGGGCACGCGTTCGAGGCGCACGGTGCCGTTGTCGATCTCGCGCTGCAATGCGGCTGAAGCTTGGGCCGCTTGAAGGCTGCATCCCCTGTGTCCCTCTAGGTCGCTCGGCTTGGAGGGCTCCCAGTCGTCTTGCGCGCGCAGCAGCAGGCGAAGGCGAACGTGAAAGAAGGGCTCGCTGAACCAAAACAAGGCCTCTCGCTCTGCGGTTCGCTTGAAGGGCAGGGCCCCTTCGACGCTGCCGTCCACCGCCATTTGAAAGGCCCGATGGGGCGGCACAAAAACGAACTGAGGCTCGGCGCCCAGTTCAGCCAGGACGCGCCGCAGCAGCACGGCGTAATACCCCTGCTGGGGCAGGTCCGGCCCAATGGAGGGTGGGAGCACGGCGGTGGCAAGGCGCCAAGGCGTGGCGGCCTGCAAAGCTGCACAACAACATGCAGCCAGCAAGGGCAGGCACCAGCGCTTCATACCGCCAGTCGCATCAACTTTTCAATGGAAAGGCGCAGGCGCAGTTCGTGGGGGGCCAAGCTGTGGGTGATGGCTTGGCTGGCCAAGCGGGTGTCGCGCGGGACGGGCTCGGTCAGGGGCGCACCACTCTTGCCCATCAGCGAGGCCACCAAGGGCTCCGTCGCGGTGGCACCGCGTTTGAGCACGATGCCCTCTTCGCCGTTGGCCAAGCGCACGAAGGTGCCGGGTGGGTAGAGCCCGACCGCCTTGATGAGGGCGGCGCCGGCTTCGTCTTGTTTTTTGAGTTCGTCCAAAAATATGGCGCGTGCTGCTTGCGCACCGGCTTGCGCCTTGCGTGCAATGCGCGGCGACAAGCGGGCTGCAAACATATCGATCCGGTGCAGCAGCCGAGCCAAACGCTCGGCGGGCGCGCGGCCGCTCAAAGGGCCGGGCCCGGCGTCGTGGTGCAGGCGCACGGTTTGTAGCCAGGGGCCATCTGGAACGCCGAGTTGCAGCAGCACGTCGGCGGCTTTGTCGCCATGGCCGGCGAGCAAGCGCTGCTGCTCCGCATTCAAGCCTTCGCGCTGCTGGGCAAGGCGGTCTTGCAAAAGACCCAGGCTCAGGTTCATGGACAGGGCGGCGCGCGTCAGGGCCTCGGCCTCGTCCACGTGCCAGTCCATGCGCTCGGCGGCGAGTTGACACAAGGCCATGCAAACCAGTGCATGGCGCGCTGTGTATTGAGGGAGCTCTTGGCTGGCGTCGTGGATCAAGAGCATCAGCACTTGGTCCGGCTGGCGCTGCAGGCGCTCTAGGGCGCTCAAGCGCAGTGCCTCTATGCGGTCAAGGAACGACTCGGTCTTGGGGTCGCGCAGCAATTGGTGCAACTGCTGCTGCAGGTCGAGCCACCAGTTGGTTTCACTCACCGGGGCGGCTGCGCGGCTGCGATCGCCCACGAAGTCGGGCTGCACCCGAGCGATGTCGCCCAGGCTCCGGTTCTGGTGCACCATGGTGTTCGCCCGCGAGGTCATCTCCCGCTGGTAGGCCTCGGTCTCGTGCACCTGTGTGTAGGCGCCGCGCTCGAGTAAATCCTTCACGTTGTCGGTCGAGGGCAGAACGGTTCCGCTGGCAAACAAGAGGTTGCCGCTGGCGTCGCGCAGCGAGAAGGTCAAGCGTTGGCCGGGCCGCAGGGCGTTGGGAGGGAGTCGAATGAGGTCCACCTGCGGATTGTGAGCACGCCAGGCGGGTCTGGGGAGTGGGGCTTCCTAGAATCCGGTCTACTTTTCCGGGGCTTTTCCGCCCCTATGGTGTCTGAATGCAAAACAAGAAGCCCCTGACCGCCCCTCCGCCGATGAAGCTTTCCGGCTTGGAGCCCATGCTGCTGGGTGCTGGCAGCCTGTTTGTGAACGTGGGAGAGCGCACCAATGTGACCGGCTCCAAGGCCTTCGCCCGGCTCATCTTGAGCGGCCAGTATGAAGAGGCACTGGCCGTGGCGCGGCAGCAGGTGGAGAACGGCGCGCAGGTCATCGACGTGAACATGGACGAGGCCATGCTGGACAGCAAGGCGGCCATGGTGCGCTTCTTGAACCTGATGGCCAGCGAGCCCGATGTCTCGCGCATTCCGGTGATGGTGGACAGCAGCAAGTGGGAGGTCATTGAGGCCGGCCTGCGCTGCCTGCAGGGCAAGGGCATCGTCAACAGTATTTCGCTCAAGGAGGGCGAGGCCGAGTTCCTGCGCCAGGCCAAGCTCGTCAAGCGCTACGGCGCCGCTGCGGTGGTGATGGCCTTTGATGAAAAGGGCCAGGCCGACACGCTGGAGCGCCGCCAATTGATTTGCCAGCGGGCCTACGACTTGCTGGCGGGCATCGGTTTTCCGGTGGAAGACATCATCTTCGACCCGAACATTTTTGCCATCGCCACGGGCATTGAGGAGCACGCCAACTACGCCGTGGATTTCATCGAAGCCACGCGCTGGATCAAGGCGAACTTGCCAGGTGCCAAGGTGTCGGGCGGTGTTTCCAACGTGAGCTTCAGCTTCCGGGGCAACGAGCCGGTGCGCGAGGCCATTCACACCGTGTTCCTGTACCACGCCAGTCAGGCCGGCATGGACATGGGCATCGTCAACGCCGGCATGGTGGGCGTGTACGACGAGATTCCGCCCGAACTGCGCGAGCGCGTGGAAGACGTGGTGCTGAACCGCCGCGAAGACGCCACCGAGCGCTTGCTCGAAGTGGCCGATGCGGTCAAGGGCGCCGCCAAGGACGACAGCCAGCGTTTGGCTTGGCGCGCCGGCACCGTGACCGAGCGACTGCAGCACGCGCTGGTCGCTGGCATCACCGACTTCATCACCGAAGACACCGAGGAAGCCTGGCAGGCCATCAAGGCCACGGGCGGACGGCCGCTGCATGTCATTGAAGGGCCCTTGATGGCCGGCATGAACGTGGTCGGCGACCTCTTCGGCGCCGGCAAGATGTTCTTGCCCCAGGTGGTGAAAAGCGCCCGCGTGATGAAGCAGGCGGTGGCGCACCTGATTCCCTACATCGAAGAAGAGAAGAAGCAGCTCGAAGCCGCGGGCCGTGATGTGCGCGCCAAGGGCAAGATCGTGATTGCCACCGTCAAGGGGGATGTGCACGACATCGGCAAGAACATCGTCACCGTGGTTTTGCAGTGCAACAACTACGAGGTGGTCAACATGGGCGTGATGGTGCCGGCCCATGAGATCTTGGCCCGGGCCAAAGCCGAGGGTGCCGACATCATTGGGCTCTCCGGCCTCATCACCCCAAGCCTAGAGGAGATGCAGCATGTGGCGGCCGAGATGCAGGACGACGCCTACTTCCGTGAGCGCGGCACTCCGCTCTTGATTGGCGGCGCCACCACCAGCCGCGTGCACACGGCGGTGAAAATCGCCCCCAAGTACAGCGGCCCCATCGTCTACGTGCCCGATGCCTCCCGCTCGGTGTCGGTCTGCAGCGAATTGCTGAGCCCCGAGCGGCGCGGCGCCTACCTGGCCGAGATCCAGGCCGACTACAAGAAGGTGCGCGAGCTGCACGCCAGCAAGAAGGTCGTGCCTTTGGTGACCCTGGCGCAAGCGCGAACCAACAAAGATCGGCTGGACTTTTCGAAGCTGCACACGCCGCGCGTGCTGGGCCGCCGCGAGCTGCGCAACTACCCGCTGCAGGAGTTGGTCGATTGCATCGACTGGGCGCCCTACTTCCAGACCTGGGACTTGGCCGGCCCCTATCCCGCCATCCTCACCGACGAGGTGGTGGGCGAGCAAGCCACCAAAGTGTTTGCCGATGCGCAGGCCATGCTCGCCAAAATCGTCGCGGGCCGTTGGCTGCGCGCCGATGGCGCCTTTGCGCTCTATCCCGCTGCGCAGGTCGATGACGACGACCTGGCCGTGTTCAATGAATCGCAGACCGAGCGCCTGATGACTTGGCACGGCTTGCGCCTGCAAAGCGAGCGCCCTGTGGTGGACGGCGCGAATGGCGAGAAAGTCCGGCGCCCGAACCGCTGCCTGTCCGACTTCGTGGCGCCCCTGGCCAATGGCAAACCGGTCGACCACATCGGGCTCTTTGCCGTCACGGTGCACGGTGTGGACGCCAAGGAAGCTGAGTTCCTGAAGCAGCACGACGACTACAGCGCCATCTTGCTGAAGGCGCTGGCCGACCGCTTGGCCGAAGCCTTTGCCGAGCGCTTGCACCAGCGCGTGCGCACCGAGTTCTGGGGCTACGCCGAGGGCGAGGCCTTGAGCAATGAGGCCTTGATCGCCGAGCAGTACCAAGGCATTCGCCCGGCGCCCGGCTACCCAGCCTGCCCCGACCACTTGGTCAAGGCCGATTTGCTGCGCGTGCTCCAGGCCGAAGCCTTCGGCCTGAGCTTGACCGAGAGCATGGCCATGCTGCCGGCCAGCAGCGTGTCTGGCTTTTACTTCGCCCATCCCAAGGCCCAGTACTTCAACGTGGGCCGCATTGGCGACGACCAAGTGGCCGACTGGGCCAAGCGCTGCGGCATTGAGCCCGCCAAGGCCCGCAAGGCCCTGGCGCCCTTGCTCGACTGAGCGGGTTCCAGGGTGGAGCTTCACCTCCCATCCATCCTGTCGCAGGCGGCTTTGGCCACAGCGGCAGTGACGCTTGGCGTGGGCTTGGTGGCCTTGCGCGCGCGGCGCCCTTACCTGGGCGATTGGGCGCTGTCGATGTGCACCGCACTGGTGGGCATGGTCTTGTTCGGCCTGCGCGGTGTGGTGCCCGACTGGCTGAGCGTGGTGGGGGCCAATGCGTTCTTCACGTGCAGCCTGGCACTCACCCTGTCGGGCCACTTGCGCTTCGCGGGCTTGCAGCTTTGGCCGCGCACGATGTTGGGCACGGGCTTGGCCCTCATCCTTGCCAACGCAGCGCTGACCTACATCTATCCGAGCTACCCATTGCGCGTGGCCTTGTTCAACACCAGCTTGGCCCTGGTGTCTTTGGTGTGCTGCGGCGTGCTCTGGGACCAGCGGCAACGTCTTTCCCTTGTGACGCTCGCCATGCCGCTGGTGGCGCATGGCTTGCAAGCTTTGGTGGCCTTTGCACGGCTCGGACTGACGGTGTTGGAAGACGGCGATTCGCAAGAGTTGCTCAGTACCAGCTTGCCGCACATGTTGGCCATCATGGTCAACACCTTGGCCGTCATGGCCATGGGGTTTGGCTTCATGGCTTTGCACAGCGCCAGGCTGATGGAGGCGCTGGAGGCGCAGGCTGCAACCGACGCGCTGACTGGCCTACTGAACCGGCGCGGTTTTGATGGCGCGGCCTCCCAGGAGTGGCGTCGCCACCAGCGTGCGGGCACCTCCTTGGCGGTCTTGATGATCGACGTCGACCACTTCAAGCGCCTGAACGACCAGCAGGGGCACGCGGCCGGTGATGCCGCCTTGCGCCAGCTCGGCGCCGTGGTGCAGCAGCACATTCGACCTTATGACGTGGCGGCCCGCTTGGGCGGGGAAGAGTTTTGTGTGCTGGTCGTGGATGGCGCCTTGCCCGCTGCCCTGCAAACCGCCGAGCGCTTGCGCTTGGCCGTTCAAGAGGCATCGCGGAGCGAGCCTTCGGCCGCGGCCGTCACGATCTCGGTGGGCGTGTCGGAGGCACTACCGGACGACCCCAGCTTGGCCGCCGTGATGGCCCGCGCCGATGCGGCGCTGTACCGGGCCAAACAGGCCGGCCGAGACCGGGTCGAGTTGGCCTAGTCGCCCTCCTTGCCCGAGTCAGATTCGCGCCACCCGCCGGCGCGACGCCTTCGCCATCGGCAGCCAATCCAGCCGCGCCCAGCGCCGCCACATCAAGAGGCCGCGCAGCCATTCATCCAGGATGTAGGCCAGCCACACCCCCGGTAGCCCCCAGCCCAATACATGGCCAAAGAGCCAGCTGCCGCCCGCCAGCACCACCAGCATGGAGCCCACGCCCACCCGCAGGGGGTAGCGCGCGTCGCCTGCGGCGCGCAGCGCATTGATGACCACCAGATTGAAGGCCCGGCCCGGCTCCAGCAGCACGGTCAGCCAGAGCAGGATCGTGCCCTGTCGCAGGATCTCAGCGTCTTGCGTGAAGTAACCCAGCAGCCAGGGCGCGCACAGCGCCGCCACCAAGGCGCCACCGGTGCCGCTGATGAAGCCCAGGCGCAATGACTTGCGCAGGCGCCGGTTCGCCTCCCGCAGGCGGCCCGCACCGATCAGGTGCCCAATCACCAACTCCATCGAAAGCCCGATGGCCAAGCCCCCGAGCAAGATGAAGTGGATGAATTGATAGGTGTAGGTGTGGGCGGCCAAGGCTTGGCTGCCCATGCCGGCCACCACCGCGAGGCTGGCCATGAAGGCCAAGCGCCAGCACAGGTTCTCCACCGCGCCGGGTAGGCCGATGTGCAGCATGGCCGCCACCTCGGGCCGGCGCAGCCGCCACCAATCGCCCCAGCCGGGCCTCAGGTTCAGCCGCCAGCGCCAGAGCAGCAGGTGCAGGCCCATGGCCAGCAGGCGGCTTACGAAGAGGGCCCAGGCAAAGCCCACCAAGCCATATTGCGGCATCCAGATCAAGGCAAGCGCCAGTTGAACCGCGTTCTGCAGCGTCAGCACCGCCAGGGTGTCGCGGGCATGCAGGTTGGCGCGTACCACGCTGGCCATGCTGGCGTTCCATGCATCCAGCAGCAAGGCGGGGGCCAGGGCATGCAAAAAGGGCAGTGCCAAGGGCATCAAGGCGGCGGGCGTTTGCATCAGCTGCAAGAGCGGCACAGAGAAGCCCCATGCAACCAAGGCGCAACCCAGCCCAATCCAAGTGCTGGCGCCCAGCGCCGCCAGCGCAACGCGGTTCGCAGCATCGCGGCCGCCGCTGCCCAGCGCCTGCGTGATCACCACCCCAATGCCGGCACCAATGACCCGGAACACCATGAAGAGGGTGGCTTGCAGGTTGTTGGTCAGGGCAAAGGCCGCAGCGGCATCGTCCGAGACCTTGGCCGCCATGGCCGTGGCCACCAAGCCCACCGCCATGCCCAGGGCCAACTCAAGAAACAGCGGCCACAAAAGCGGCCAAAGTTTTGGAGAGGGAGGGGCCGCGCGCATGAAGCGGTGGATTGTGGGGCGGTGGGCGACTCGACTAGGGCCTGTTACTCAGCAGTCAGAAATATAGGCAACAGATGGATGCCTGAAGAATGACTGCACGAGAGCAGGATCGTTAGCGACGGATTGCAGCTTGGCATCGACGCGATCCTTCAGCTTCTCACCCTTTCGCAAAG
>JBKCVH010000022.1:0-6915 GCA_046317675.1 Burkholderiales bacterium | reverse complement strand
CGCTTCCACGCCCAGCACTATGGACCGGCCCAGGCCACCATCGCCCTGGTGGGCGACTTCGATGCGGCCCAGCTCAAAGCCGTACTGGAAAAGGGCACCGCCGGCTGGCAAGCCAGCATTCAGCCGCAAAGGCTGGAGCGCCCCTGGGCCAACATCCCCCCTGCTGACGAGCGCCAAACCACGCCCGACAAGCAAAACGCCACCTTCAACGCCGTGCTGTCGCTGCCCATGAACGACGCCCACGCCGACTACCCGGCCATGCTCCTGGCCGACTACATCTTGGGCGCCAACACCGACTCCCGGCTTTGGGTTCGCATCCGCGAGAAGGAAGGCCTCTCCTACGGCACCTGGAGCTACATCAATTGGAATCCCTTCGAGGCCAACTCCACCTGGAGCTTCGGCGCCATCTTTGCCCCGCAAAACCGCGACCGAGTTGAAAAGGCCTTCCGCGAAGAACTGGCTCGCGCCGTCAAAGACGGCTTCAGCGGCGCTGAAGTGGTCAACGCCAAGCGCGCGCTGCTGAACTTCCGCGCACTCGGCCGCGCCCAAGACGGCTCGCTGGCCGGCAGCCTCGCCTACCAAGCCTACTTGGGCCGCACCATGGCCATCACGGCCGAGGTGGAAGCCGCCATCAACGCCACCACGCTGCAGCAAGTGAACGCCGTCATTGCCAAGTACTTGAAGCCCGAGCAGTTCCAGATCGTCTGGGCGGGCGACTTCAAGTGATGCGCCGGCGCGCGGCTTGGCTGGCGGCCACGCTCGCGCCCTGGGCGCTGGCGGGCTGCGCCAGCCAAGCGCCCCCCTCCGCCGGCCCTGGCTTGGCCCTGCCCGCAGCGCCCGCCGGCGGCCGGCTATGGCGCCTTGACCTTGCCGCCTCCCAACTGCGCATGCTGGCCTTTCGCGGCGGCACCGCCGCCCGCTTAGGCCACCACCACATCCTGCAAGCCAGCTCGGCCGAAGGCTGGCTGTGGCTGCCCGAGCAAGGCCTAGCGGGCGCCCGCGGCGAACTGCGCGTGCCCCTGGCCGATCTCGCCATCGACGACCCGGCCTGGCGTAAAGCCGCTGGCGGCGAGTTCGACGAAAAGCCCGTCAGCAGCGACGACATCGCCGGCACCCGGCGCAACTTGCTCGCCAGCCTGCAGGCCGCAGAGCACCCCAGCGTCGCCCTGTCACTGCGCAGCCTGCGCGGCGCCGCACCCTGGTGGGCGGCCGAGGTCGCCCTCACGCTCGCCGGTCGCGAGGTGCGCTACCCCGTGGCCCTGGGCGTTCAAGCGCTGGAGGACAAACTCCAAACCGAAGGCCGCCTGGTGCTGCGCCAAAGCAGCCACGGCCTGCAACCCTACAGCGTGCTCGGTGGGTTGCTGGCGGTTCAGGATGAAGTGGTGTTGGAGTTCCGGCTGAAGTGGCGCGCGCAATAGGCGCGACCGCCATGCCGGCACGGCGGTCGCGGTCAAGCACTTCGGGAGCAACCCTTGGCAAACCATAACCGCAAGATCGACGACCTTTGAAGCAGCACCAACTGGGTGACATTGGGCTGTGCCCTAGGGGGGCGATGGGGCGCGCACCGCTGGTGCTGATGCCTAGGCTTCAAGTGGCCTGAACCTCTGCATGCCAGCGCTGAGCCGCTGGGCTGTGCACGCGCAACACAGCGTCGGGTTGGGGCACGGCGTCATCGGCTAGAGGCCACAGGGCCAAGGCCATGCGCTCGGGCTGGTGGGTGTCGCCTGCCGCGAAGCCCGACACGCCCAGGCGCACACGGTAGCGGCCCGGCGGCAGCGCCAGGCTGGCGTGGTCGGTGCCGTCCACATCCAGCACCAGGCCTTCCACTGGCTGCTTGCTGCGCGGCAGGTCGGCTGGGTGCTGCAGGGTCCAGTCGCCTTGCACCAGCTCCGTCCAGCCGGCGTTGGGCAATGGGGGCTCGCTGGCACAGCGGTACACCGCAAGGTCCACCGTGGTGTGCTGAGCGCCCACGACCAGGCTCAGCAAGCCCGGCACCTGCAGGCCCAGCAGGCCGTTGGCTTGGCCGGCGAAGGCCTCGCTAACGTCGGCCCCTGCATCGCCGAACTCCAGCGTCAACACATGGTCGGCCGTGGGCACGGCCTGGCGCAGCGTGGCGCGCATGCGCTTGCCTTGTGCGTCAGTCCAAGGCTGGGGCGGCTCGACCTGGGGAAGTGCTGCTTGCGCTGCCGCCTGTGCAGCCTTGCGGGCTGCGCGGAGTTCGGCCACGTGCAGATCAAACGGCAGCCTTTTGAAGCCTTGGTAGCCACGGTAGTCGCACAGGTCGTCGCGGCTGGCCTCTACGTGCGCCACAGCCAAGGCCAGCGCGTAGGCGGGGGTCAGCAGGGCCGAGCGCGACAGCGCTCGGCGCCAGACATGGTCCAGCCACTGGTAGCTGGGCCGTTGGCGCAGTGCCTCGTCCACTGGGGCGCCAGCTTGCCAGGCCAAGATGGTGTCCAGGTCGTAGCCCACCACCATGTTTTCGTTGGTGAAGCCGTGCGCGTGGCTGTCTTGCTCGGGCGTGGCAGGGTCGCCGGCAAACCGCGCCAAGTCAACCTCCTGCAGGTCGGCAAAGCGGGCCACGAAGGCGTCCAGGTGCTCGACAAAGCTGCGCGCGGGGTCTTGCAGCACCCAGCGGCTCCAGCTCATGTCGACCGACAGAGCCACTAGGCGAGCGCTGGGCCAAGGCAGCAAGGAGACCTTGAAAACACTGTCGATGGCCAAGTCGGGGCCAGGGTCCACCTCTGCTGTTCCGGCCGGTGCTTTGGCTTCGAGTTCACGGCGGTCGTACCGAGGGAGTCCGCCTTGGGCATCGGCATCCAACAGCATGCGGGCCAACAACTGGGTTTCGCGCTGCCCCTTTAACTGACTCGCGTACCGAATGAGCTCACCGGCCATGTAAAGCCGCGAGTCGCTGCCTGGGTCATGCGCAAGCAACTTCGCTTCTTCATGGCGCTTGGCCCAGACCTGTCGCAGTGCAGCCTCAGCGCCGTGCGGGAACGCAGCCCCCCAGCGCTTGCATTCGTGGCCCTGCCGGCGCAGGGCTGCCAGGCGCTGTTCTAGGATGGCCAGCAATGCGAGCTCTTCGGCCGTCACCGTGCGATCGACGATGGTGAGATTCGGGAACTCAGCCCGCAGATCGGTGGTCATGGTTTCACCCAGAACTTGGAGCCGTAGGTCGCATCCTTGATGCGCTCACGTCGGTAGAAGTTGCCTAGCTGGCTCCCGGCGCTGCGGTTGTCCTTGGCGGCAATGAATGCGATCTGCACACCTGGTCTCTCTGTGGAAGCGCCCGCCTGCTTGGTTGATGCGAAGGGGTATTCGTCGCAATCGCAGTTCGCTTCGATTACCCCGGGCGTGTCCGGATCGGGGTTGGCTGTGCAGGACGGTGGGTTCTCTTTCCGCTCGCTAGCGCAAAGCTTGGTGGTCTCGGCGCGATTGGCCTTGATCTCTGTGATGTCGCGGGTTCGCGTGAGCTCTCGCCCGCCGCCCAGCGCACGCGTACCGATCTGCGGGACATACGTTCCCAGCTTTGCGAGTTCCGATTGGCTTTTCGCAATATGCGCCGCACTCTGAGGCACCCCAGTCGGCTGGAACACCGCAGCAGCGTTCTCAAACACGCAACCCTTGGTTTTGGCGCGCGCCAGGCTGTTGTCGCAAGTCAATTGCGGCAGGAAGGTCAGCACGGGGTCAACGAACCGCACGCTGGTGTTGTATTCATTGCCCACCACCGCATAAAGCAGTTTGTCGATGTGCAGGTTGACCTTGTGCTGATTCTCGAAGCCCGGGTCGGGCAGCGCCACGGTGGTTTCAACGCGCCGGGTGCCACCGCTCAGGCTCACCATGACCTCACCACTCTCGGTGACTGTGCAGCCGCTGTTGTCGGCGCAGACTTGGATCAAGGCTTTCAGCCTGAGGTTTCGGCTCTTGGCGGCGAAATCGACGGGTGCATTGGGGTTGGCGATGAAGTCGGCAATGCCCAGCTCCAACATGACCTTCTTCTGCAGGCCCTCTGAAGCGCCGTGGATGCTGAGCTTGGCCACGATGCGGCCGTTGCCGATGTTGCGGTCACTGGCGGCAGGTGTGCTGTCGTTCACCGGCTTCCAGTTGGTGACGTTGCCGTCTTTGTCCACCACGTCCACCACACGCACATCGAAGCCATTGCCCACGTCTTGGCCCTGCATGCAGGCGACGTGGCGCGAGACGAGTGAGAGGTCACCGTTGACGGCGAGGAAGTCGGCGTCTTGGGTGCAGGCTTGGTCGGTGATGGAGGGCACACCGGGCGCGGTAACGCGCGGTTCTACAAAGGCGCAGTTGCGCGTGAAGGTTCTGACAACCACCACCTTTTTGACGTTCTTCGGGGTGGCTGGTTTGGCGCCTTGTCCGACCTTGGCGCTGATGCGGTTATCAATATCAGCGTTTTGGCGGTTCACGCACTGCCAGCCGCCGGCCACCGACAAGCCCAGGGTGCGCTTGAGCCCATCTCCCGCAGCCAACACCTTCACGTTGGTGGTTTCCTCAAGTTCAAGCACCGCAAGGGTCTCGTCGGGTCCGAGGTCGGCCGGTAAAGGCAGGCTGATGGCGGCGGGCTTCAGCAGGGTCAGGCCGTTGGCACCGAGCTTGAGCACTTTGCTCAACGGCGTGGCGTCGGCGGGCAGTAGGCCTTCGGGCACCGCCTCTTCGGTGATGGGCAGGCTCGTGTCGGCGCCCAGGGCGCCGGGCGGGATGTCCAGCGACTGGCCGTTGGGCAGGGGGATGGAGCCGCCTTCGGCTGCCGGGACGGTGGTGCCGTTGCCGGTGATTTGCAGCGTGACGGCGGGCGACAGCGCCGTGCCAAAGGCGTTCTTGACGCGGGCTTGGATGGTGGCGGCGCGGCCTGCCTCAGAGGCCAAGGTGGGGATGGTGATCACCGGTGTGTTGGCGCCTGGAATGGGCACCCCGTCGCGCAGCCACTCCCAGGTACGGGGGCTGGTGCCGGTGGCCGCTGCCTCGAAACGTGCGGATAGGCCAGCAGCCACTGACGCTACGGTTGGCAGGGTGGTGAAGGCGGGGGCGAGCGGCGTGGCAGTCACAGTGAGGCTGGCTTTGCTGGAGATCAACTCGCGGCCCGTGTCGTCGACGGCCACGACCCAGTACTGCCACCCATTGCGGGCCAAGGGCACAGCGCGCACGGTGCATTGCTGCGAGCGGCCATTGGACGCGACACCGAAGCAATCTGCATTGAGCACGGCGCTGCCGGGCCGCCCATCGGACATTCGCCATTGCATGGACAGAAATTGGCGGTTGCTGCTTGCAACGAAGCTTGCTTTCTGGTTGACCACCACCTCAATATCGCTGGGGCCGGTGAGCACGATAGGGCGTGGGGGTTGGGTCGTTGGGTTGTCGGCGGCAAACAAGGCGGACTTGGTGTCAGGGGTGATTGACTCGCTGTTGCCGCCGCCGCAGCCGCTGAGCAGGGCCAGCGCGACGATGCCAAGGCTTCGCGCCAAAGCATCGCTCGGACTTAATCGGGGGGCGTTGTGATCGCTGACATGGTTTCCTCCTGTTGTGTTGATTGCGACGGGTGCATGACCGCACTCGGGGCGCGCAATGTATGGGCGGCGAAACCTGCCCAGCGCCCGGGGCGCCCCCCAAAGGGTTGGGGGGTGCCCCGCATCTCCGGGGGGTGGAAAAGACGGCGAAAAAGACTACGTGGACAGCCTTTGGCCCGGATGCTTCACTAGCCCCTCGTGGGCAAGTGAGCAGGCGGCGCAATAGGCATCAGGCATTGATTTGGCGGGGGGCGCCGGGTGCTGATGCAGCGCTTGGGCCTGGCCGACGTGAGGCCCCCTTGTCCCCTGGTTGATCAACGCGAAGGGGTTTGCAGTTTTCGAGGGCTACGGGCTCAGTACGGCGAGGCCTGCCAGACGCCGCGCAGCCTTTGCATCAAGGTAGAGGCCATCGCCGCCAAAAAGAGGCGCAGCTTGTTGACCGCGAAACGATGGCAGCTCGCACTCACCTATGACAACGCCCACACACTCTTAGACATACGTGCCGCGCATCACCAACTCCGCCAGCGGCCGCCGCTCATTCGGGTGCTCGCGCTCCCGCAAAGCCTCGCTCAAGTTCGCGGGGTCACCCGGTCGGCCCAGCGCAATCACGCAGTCGATGCGCACCGAGCTCGGCAGCGCCAGGCCGGCCGTCAAGGCAGCCCGGTCAAAGCCGCCCATCGCGTGCGCCACCAATCCCTGCGCATGTGCCTGGAGCGCAAAACTCATCCATGCAGCGCCGGCGTCAAAAGCACTGCCGGGCAGCGGTTTGGCCGGGTACTCCGGCGTGGCCACCGACTCCAACAAACTGCAGGCCACCACCAAGGCACCCGCATGCTGCGCCCATCCTTGGTTGAACGGCACCAAACCGGCCAGCATGGGGGCAAAGCCGGGCTCGCCCGCCAGGGCCACCACGTAGCGCCAAGGCTGCGTGTTGCTCGTCGAGGGCGCCCAGCGGGCGGCCTCTAGGCAGCTCAGCAACTCGGCTTCGGTCACTTCTGGGCGTAGGGCGCGGGGGCTCCAACGGTTCAGGAACTGAGGGGCGATGGGGTGGTCAGCGTGACGGGGCATGGTGGGGCCGCGAGATGGGGGGGGCATTTTGCGAGGGTATTGGCCGCACAAAGCGCGAGGGGACTGTCTTAACTTCTGTGTGTGAGGCGCTCTGAGACTTGTCCACGGCGGCGGGCGTGTGGCGCTTGCGACGCAGGCACGACCGACGCGGTGGGCAAGTCGGTGCCGCGATCATGCAGCGGCCCGCTCCGTGTAGCGATCCCCGTACAGGAGCGCAAACTGCTTCATCGCAGCTTTCCAGTTGTTGGCCGCCTGGCTCCAGTCGGCTGTGATGTTGCGCAGGGCCAGCCAGATCAGCTTGGTGGCCGCCTCGTCACTG
>JBKCVH010000021.1:0-17411 GCA_046317675.1 Burkholderiales bacterium | reverse complement strand
GGACTGCGGCTACCTGAGCCTTCAAGGCCTTGCGGCGCTGGAAGGCTTCCAAGCGCGACGCCCCACGCTCATCGGGACCGACCCGATGCCCGAGGCTTCTCTGCTGCAAGCCAAACGCTTGCTAGAGGCCAAGCGGGAGGGGCCTGCGCTGCGTCTGCTGACGCGAGTCGCGCCCTAAGGCGACGCCAGCCAAACGGCAAATCAGGCGCTTCATCGCGCCTTCACGCACTCCATCGCAAGCGGCTGGTGGCTTGAGCAGGCATCGAACAAAGTTCAGTCATCGCAGGCCAACAAGGCAGCGACAAAGCCTCTCAAACCAGCCCCCAGGAGAACCGACATGACCACCACCTTCAACACCCGCAGCGCCCTGACCCGCATCACCGAAATCGCCACCGTCAGCTTGATGGTTGGCATGAGCCTCTTGCCCGTGGCCATGGCCCATAACCCCGCCTCTGCCGAGGAAGCCAACATCACCCGCCTGCCCACCGTCGTCGTGACGGCCGCTGGCGCGCAAGAAGTGACCCAGTTCGAAACGGTCTACGTGACCGGCAAGCGCGCGCTCTAAAAGCTCCCTCTTCCTCGGGGGCTCCGAGTCAAGGCCCGTCAGGCAAATGCCTGACGGGCCTTTGTCATTTCAGTGCCGCCAACCTTGCTGGTACTTCACGAACACTTCGCGCTGAATGGGCTCTTGCCCCGTGCGCGCCATGCTCGCGCCCACGCTCCAGCCTCGCAGGCTGCCGGCTCGGGCCAACCAAGTTAGCGTTCCCACATGGCTGCGGTGGCGGTCGGCCAAGAGGCCCGGCTCGGCCGCGCGTTCCAGTCGCTGTTGTTGCCATAGGAGTCGAATGGCCTGCTCGCGGCTCAGGTGCAGCAAGACCTTGGTCTGGCTGCTGCGCTCATCGAGCAAGCCCGGGCCGCCGCGCTGGGCCACACGGCCTTGGCTGTAGCGCTGCTCCAGGTCCAAGTCCATGCCCCAGCTGGGCAGCGGCTCGCGCCAAGTCACTTGCGCGCTGCCGCTGAAGCCGGTGCCCACGCGGTCGGCTTCTTGGTCCACGCGCTCACCCACCGTGCCTTCGAGGCTGATGAAGCTCAGGCGCGCGCTCGGGTGGGAGTTCAGGCCGAACAAGACCGAGCGCGGCTGGTGAACTTGCCCGCCGGCGCGTGTGCGCACCTTCTCGATGTTCCAGTAAGCGAAAACCTCCGTGGCCGCCGGGCCCAGCGCCCACAGCCCAGGCTGGAACAGTTGGCTCACGCTTTGGGCTTGCAGCACGCCTTGCGCCGGGTCGCGCAAAGCCCGCGTCTCGGTCACCCGCGCCAGCAACTCCCAGGCGCTCAAGAAGCTGTCCTCGGGGTGGAAGGCCCGCAGCATCTCGGCGCTGACGCGGTCAATGCCCGCTTGCGGCACAAAGCCGTTGTCGTTCACAAAGCGGGGGCTGATGCGCTCCAGGTCCAAGCTCCAACGCCAGTCGCCTTCGCGGTAGCGGCTGCTGAGCCATGCGGCATGGCCTTCTTGGGCATCGCCTTTGGCGAGGCTTCCGGGCGCCGTTCGGTCTTGGCTGCCCAGCAGGTGCCCGCGCAGTTGCACGCTGTCGCTCAGGTTCAGCAGGCCATCCACACCGCTCACTGCCGTGCTGGCGCCATGACCCCAGTCGCGCAGGCTGAGCACAGCGGCCAGCGCCAGTTGCTCGGTGACTTGGGTGCGGTGCCGGGCGAAGAGCAGGTTGGACGGCTGGTCCACGCTCAAGCTCTCGGTGCCGAAGGCGCTGGGCCTGAGCGCGAGGCCGCCGCCAGCGTCGCGCAGGATCAGCGCCGTGGCCTCTTGCGTGTTGCCGCGGAAGGTGGCGCGCACGCCCCAACGCGGGTCGGTCACCGCGCGCGAGTAGAAGGCGAGCAGGCCACGTGAGACGCCCCAGTGGTCAGGCGGCACCTGGCCGACCACGTCGCTGCTCTCCAAGAAAAAGGCGCGCTTCTCGGGCACGAAGAGCGCAAAACGCGAGTTGCCGGCGAGCTGCGGATCGTCCAGTTCCACCTGCGAAAAGTCTGGCCGGAACGTGGCGTCCACGACCCAGTCGGCGCGCGGTCGCCATTGCAGCTCCAAGCCCACGTTGGCCTTGGTCTTGCCCGGGTTGCTGCTGCGCAGCGTGCCCTCCAGCTTGGCTTGCAAGTGCTGTCCGCTTCCAAGTTGGGCACGCAGCGGCGCTTCGTCTTGCAGGCTTTGCAGCTGGGTGAGCAGGTGCGCCTGCTCCCGGTCCAAGGGGGCCGAAGCAAAGTTCATCGGCGAACTGCGGGGCACGCGGCGCGTGACCATGAAGCCCCAGGGTGCGCTGCTGCCCAGCGGGTAGCGCAGGTTGGCCAGCGGCCAACGAATCTCGACGCTGTAGCCGTCCACAAGGCGCTGCGAAGCCACCTCCACGTCGAGAAAGTCGGGCGCATCGTCTTCCTCGTCGACGGCGGCGCTGTACAGGCCATCGCTCACCGAACCGGCGGCATTGACGCGCACAAACTGCGCCACCTGGCCGCGCCCGGCGCCATCAATCCAAAGGGTGACGCTGTCTTGATCGGGCCAGACTTGATCGCGCCGAGACAAGGGCGCGCGGATGGCGGTGGGTTCCGGGTCCCAGGCGCGAACGGCGAACACGAGGGCATCGGGTTCGATCAGAACGCGCAACTCCGTGCGGTAGGGCGCCGGGTCGAGTGCAAGGTCAGGGCGGAAGCGGCGAAAGCCGCTGTAAACGGGCGCGCTCGCCCAAACGGCGTCGTCGAGCCGCCCGTTGATGCGCGGCTTGTCGGCACCCGCAGGCAAAACCTGGGCAGGGATGGAAGCGGGCTGGGCCAGCGAGAAGGCGTGACTCAAGCCCAGCGCAGCCAGCAAGGCGGCGCGAAGCACAAAGGTGAACATGAGGAGAGGCGCTGTGCCATGGCAGGCAGCGCTGAAATCAAGGCTAAGAAAGCCAGAGCGAATCGCTCGGGCGAGGGCGCAACCGGCAGCGTGGCCGGTTAGGGCCTGTTAACACTACCGGAAGCCAGCGCGTTGCCATCCAAAAATGACCCCAACGAGGCGCGAAACGAAGCCGGGGTTGGCCTTGCAGGCCGCGCTGGGCCGGCGGCCCAGCTCTGTGTGAGGCAGTTCGGGCCCACAGGGCCCAAACTGTCCACACACAGCCCCGGCGAGGCTTCGTAACGAAGTGGGGGCCATTTTTGGTGGCAACCCGAAGGGAAAGTGCCTGCTGGGCCGCGATGCGGCGTTGCCCGGCTCGCCCAGGCATCGGCCTGGGCCGCGCCGCGCGCCTTGCCTCCCGGCCCGGCAGGCACTTTCGCGTGGCTTCCCGTAGTGTTAACAGGCCCTAGTCGCTTAGCAGGGGTGTAGAACCTTCAACATCTTGACCTCCTTGCACCGCATCGCGGTGAACTTCAAGTGGGCGCGCAGTGTAGGCAGGCCAAGTAGCCGTTGCCAAGTGCCCTGTGGCTTTTAGGGCTTTGTGCCAGCGCGGGGCTTGCGTGAACGGCCGCTGAAGATCTTGTCGTACAGGCTGTTGGGCAGCATGCGCATGAGCTTGGCCACAACGCCCATCTGCCAAGGAATGACGCGGTAGCTGTCTCCGGCTTCTATGGCCGCAAAGCAGCGCTCGGCGAAGGCATCGGGCTGCATCAAGAAGGGCATGGAATACGGGTTGCCCGCAGTGAGCGGCGTGGCCACGTAGCCGGGCACGATGGTGACGACCTTCACGCCACTGGGCTTGCATTCGAGCCGAAGGCTCTCGCAGTAACTGACCACGCCGGCCTTGCTGGCGCAGTAAGCGCCATGCCCCGCCAAACCCCGCACCGAGGCCACGCTGGCCACCCCCACCAAGCGGCCCGAGCCGCGTGCGCACATGGGGGCAATGAAGGGCTGGAAGGTGGTGGCGGTGCCGTACAGGTTGGCGTCCATCACTTGTTTGAAGATGGGAATGTCTTCGGCAAAGGCGGTGTCCACGCCAATGCTGATGCCGGCGCTTGCCACCACCGTATCCGGCAATCCCTGCGCCGCTATGCACGCAGCCGCAGCGGCGGCCATGGCCTCGGCATCGACCACATCAGCGCCATACACCGCCCAGCGCGCGGGGTCCAGGCCCTGCGCCTTGGCCCAGTCGGCCACCACTGCCGTGCGGCGGGCCTGCAGCGCCAGCTTCCAGCCAGCGCGGTAGTAGTGCAGGGCCAGCGCCTGGCCAATGCCACTGCTGGCGCCGGTGATGAAAACCAAGGAACCCATTTAGCGCCTCTTTGCGGTGGGGGCCAGCTCAATGCGCGTGGGGCCCTGGAAGTTGAAGGTGCCCGCCGAATGGGTGTAGGTGAAACCCGCCACCTCCATGCGCTGACCCGGACTGAGCGCCACGGTGGGTGCCTTGCTGCTGATGCGCGTGCCGTCGCGCTCCACCAGCAACTGCGTGCTTTGCAGCTCCAGCAAGGGGGCGCTCTTTTCGGGGTCGGCGCCGGGCGCAAAGCGGCGTGCCCGCACCTCGCCCTTCATGTTCAGGCGGGTGCCGTCTTGCGGGCCTTCGGCCGTGAGGGCTTCGATGATCAGCAGCGCACCGTCTTGGCCACGCGCTTCGAGGCGAATGCGGTCGATGAGCACGCGGTCGTCAATCGGGTAGTGCCGGAGCCGGTCGCCGCGCACCCAGGCCTGCGTGGCGCCATCGGCATTGAAGCGCTGCAGTTCAAAACCGCGCATTTCGTAGTCGGGCACATCCCGCAAAGGCACGCGCTCGGTGGGCATGCTGGCATCGGGCGCTTGGCGCAACAGCCAGGTGGTGAACAGCGCCAACAAGGCCATGAGGGCCAGGGGGAGGTAGTTGGCCAGCCACTGCTGCAGGCGCCAAATGAAAGGTTGGCGTTGGCGCGCTTTGCCGCCAATGCCGGTGGCCAGGGGCGCGAGCCCGCTGATGCCTGACCCTGCGCCCTGTTGCTGCGTGGGGGTCATCAAATGACCTTGGCGCGCATCAAATCGTTGATGTTCAAGGCCCCCACCAAGCGCCCATCGGCCTCGGTCACCAGCACCAGGGTGATGCGCGCCTCTTCCATGAGGTCGGCAGCGTCCACGGCCAAGGCCTCGGCGCGCACGGTACGCGGCTGCGTGTGCATCACCTCGTGCGCTTGCAGTGCGCGCAGGTCAAGGCCGCGTTCAATGCCACGGCGCAAGTCGCCGTCGGTGAAGACGCCCAGCAGGCGTTCGTCGGCGTCCACGATGGCGGCACAGCCCAGGCCCTTGTCGGACATCACGCGCATCATGTCGGTGAAGCCGGTGCTTGGGGCCACACGCGGCAGCGCGTCACCGGTTCGCATCAGGTCTTTCACATGGGTCAGCAGCTTGCGACCCAAGGCGCCGCCGGGGTGGCTGCGCGCAAAGTCTTCGGGCTTGAAGCCCCGGGCATCCAGCAGGGCTACCGCCAGGGCGTCGCCCAGCGCCATTTGCGCCGTGGTGCTGGCCGTGGGGGCCAGGTTCAATGGGCAGGCCTCTTGCTCGACGCGGCTGTCCAGCACCCAATCGGCATGCTGGGCCAGCGTGGACTGCGCGCCGCCGGTAATGGCAATCAAGGGCACGCCCAAGCGCTTGATCACGGGCAGGATGACGGCCAGTTCATCGCTCTCGCCGCTGTTGGAGAGGGCCAGCACGACGTCTTGCGCCGTCACCATGCCCAAGTCGCCGTGGCTGGCCTCGGCCGGGTGCACAAACAGGGCAGGTGTGCCCGTACTGGCGAGGGTGGCGGCAATCTTGCGGCCCACATGCCCGCTCTTGCCCATGCCCATCACGACGACTCGGCCGGTGCAGGCCAGCACCGCTTGCACGGCGAGGTGGAGGCGCTCGTCCACCCGGTCCACCAAGGCGACCAAGGCGGCGGCTTCTATGCGCAGGGCTTCGCGGGCGGCTTCAACGGCTCTCTGGGTCATGCGTTCAGTTTATCGATTGGGGTTTCAAAGCAGCTTGGGCGCTTCGGCCACGGCGGTCATCAGCACTTCACTGCGGGCCAGCAGCTCGGTGCGGCGTGCGCCGAGCCAGCCGAGCTCGAACCAAGCCCGGGCGTCTTGCTGGGGCTCGGCGCTGAGCGCGCGGCGCTCGGTGATGGCCAGCTCCAAGTCGTTGAGCTCACCCAACACCTCCTGGGCCTTCACGACCGGTTTGAGTTGGCGCTTGAGCGCCTCCGCATCAAACAAGCTGGCGCAAAACTCCACGCCATAGCGAAGCCGCTTGAAGCGCTTGCGCAAGCGGTGCCGAGCTTCAATGTCCAGGCTGGCGAACTGCGCGCAGTCCCGCTGCACTTGGCGGTGCCAGCGGTTCAAACGCCGGCGCAGGCCCCGGCGCAGGCTCAGGGATTCGGGTTCCAGTGGCGTGGGGGCCAGCATGGGGTTGCGGCCCAGCAGCTCGACCCAACCCATCCACTCCAGCAAAAACTGCTGCGCCGACGCTTGGCGCACGCAGGCGGCAGCCGCTGCCGCACCGCCCCCTGGCGTGGTGGCGGCCACGGGCAGGCTGGCGTCAGGGCAAACCGCCTGCAAGGCGGCCTGCAGCTGCGGGCTCAGGCCGGTGTGCAGCACGTCGGCATCGCGCACCACCCCAAGGGCACGGAACCAGGTGGCGGCTTGTTCCTCGAAGCCTGGGAGCGCCGGATGCGCGAGCTCAGGCCACAAGTCGGCAAACAGCTTGAGGCCGGTGCGCAAGCGGCGCAGGCCCACGCGGAGCTGGTGCACATGCTCAGGCGCCGAATCACCGCAGCCGATTTGGCTGGCATTGCGTGCCACTTGGTCAAAGGTGTTGAGCAGCAAGGCGCGCAGCGCCTCGCCTGGGCGCATCTCGCGCTGCAATTCCAAGGGCTTGGCTTTGCGGGCTGGGCTTTGGCCCAAGCCCCGCGCCAGGTTCTCGCCGCGCTCGGCCTTGCTGCGCAGGTCCAGGCTGAGAGGCAGGCGCGTGACCAACGCATGCGCGTGGGCCAGCAAAGCGCCCGGGCTGCCGGCCAGCAGCTCCAGCTCCAGCTCGTGCACCTTGGCAGCGCGGGCGGTGGCGGCACTGCCAGCGCGCAGCTCTCCTTCATCCCAGCAGAGTTCAATCTGTGCGCCCCGAAGCCGCTGCACACGGTGCAGGCGTTGAATGCGGGTTTCGAACACCGGTTGCAACTCTCCCAAGCCGGCCTCTTGCAAGGCCGACAGCTGCTGACCCAAGGGGTGCTCTGCATGGCGCGCAAGGTCCGGCAGCCAAGGCGCAGCCACCGCCAAGTTGGCGTTGTGCTCCAGCCGGGTCATGCCGTCGTCAGAGGGGCCTTTGCAGGTTTGCACGCGCCGCCGGTTTTCGCGGCGCAGCCGAAGACCGATGCCGGCTTTGGCCAGCTGGCGGTCGGCCGTGTCGAAGTACACGGCGGCCAGGGATTGGCGCTCGGCAGGCGTGCGCCCGGAAAGGTACTGACGCAAGCGCTCCGCGGCCTCAAGGGGCACATGGAAGCGCAGTTCGATTTCGTTCATCAGCGGACGTCAGCAGATTTGAAATGCGGGTTGTGAATGAGGCCCAGGCGGTTGCCAAAGGGGTCGCGCACGGCGGCCACTTGGATGTCGCCCCCCACGTCGGCCACGGCATCGAGCGGCGTGGCGCCGAGTGCGATCAAGTGCGCGAAGGCGGCGTCAATGTCAGCCACCGCCCAGAGCACCTCGACGCCATCGGTGCTGGGCGTGGCGCGCTGCAGCAGGCCCAGCTCGAAGCCCCCCACGGCGAAGCCCACGTACGACGGTTGATCAAAGTAAGGCTCAACACCCAAAACCTTGCCGTACCAAGCCTTGGCGGCAGCGATGTCAGGGGCGGGAACGATGGCAGAGCGCAGGCCGAGCAGCATGAAGGGCATCCCGTGGTGAAGATGCAGGAGTGTGCCTCTGGTGATGACCCGCTTGCGGCGCAGCGAACTGTCGCGCACCATCCAGGGCATGCACACACAAGCCGCCGCCATTTATCGCGATCCCAAGCGCTACGCTTGGTTGCTATCGGCTCTCTTCCCGCTCATGGGGGCCGCCAACTTGTGGCGTTTCGAGCGCCACGACGCCCTGGCTTGGCTTTTCGTCACCCCGGCCTTCATCTACATCATCATTCCGCTGCTGGACCATCTGCTCGGCCCCGATGGACGCAACCCGCCGCCTGAAGCGGTCCCCCAGCTCGAAGCCGATGCCTGGTACCGGGGCTTGACCGTTCTGTTTGTGCCTTTGCAGTACCTCGCCCTGGTGCTTGGGGCCATGGTGGCCGTGCGCCATGCGGGCGAAGTTTGGGTGTGGCTTGGCCTGGTGTTGACGGTGGGCGGCATCAGCGGCGCCGCCATCAACACCGCGCACGAACTGGGCCACAAGCACCCGGCTTGGGAGCGCTGGCTGGCGCGCGTGGTGCTGGCGCCCGTGGCCTATGGGCACTTTTACGTGGAGCACAACCGAGGCCACCACCGCCGCGTGGCTTCCTTTGAAGACCCGGCCTCCAGCCGGCTTGGTGAAAGCTTCTGGGCCTTCCTCCCGCGCACGGTGCTGGGCAGCTTGCAAAGCGCATGGCACCTAGAGCGCGGCCGCTTGGCGGGACGCAATCTCGGCGCTTGGCATTGGCGCAATGAATGCCTGCAGGCCTGGGCCATGACGGTCGTCGTTTTTGGCTCACTCAGCCTTTGGCTAGGCCCATGGGCCTTGCTTTTTTTGGTGCTGCAGGCGGTGTACGGCTTCAGCCTGCTGGAGGTGGTGAACTACCTGGAGCACTACGGCCTCAAGCGCAGCACCGGAGCCGACGGCAAGCTGGAGCGCTGCCGCCCCGAGCACAGCTGGAACAGCAATCATGTGGTGAGCAATTTGTTCCTGTACCACCTGCAGCGGCACTCCGACCACCATGCCCACCCGACCCGCCGCTACCAAGCCCTGCGCAACTTCCCCGAGGCGCCGCAACTGCCCAACGGCTACGCCGGCATGATCTTGCTGGCCTACTTTCCATGGTTGTGGTTCCGAGTGATGGACGCGCGCGTGCTGGCGCACTACGGGGGCGATGTGAGCCGGGCGAATGTGCAGCCCGGCACCCATTGGGCGGCGTCCGCCATTCAAACCAATTGAAACCTCCGTTGGAATCGGCTCCACTTAGGCTGCGCGCTGCGCGATGACACTGGGTTCCATGATGCAAAGCTCTCCCCACCGCTATTCGCTACCCGCCGTGCTGCTGCACTGGTTGATGGCGGCAGGCTTGATCGGTGCCATTGCGGTTGGTTGGTACATGAGCGAATTGCCCATGGGGCTGCAGCGGCTCAAGCTCATCAACTGGCACAAGTGGTTCGGCATCACCTTGCTGATGCTGTTCGCGCTGCGCTTGGTCTGGCGCCTCGTCAAGCGCCCGCCGCCCGCACCGCCCATGCCCGCTTGGCAAGCCAAAACAGCCAGCGCCGTGCATGGCCTGCTTTATGCGCTGATGGCGCTGGTGCCGCTGCTGGGCTGGGCTTACAGCAATGCCGCCGGCTTTCCGGTGGTTTGGTTTGGCGTGCTGCCTCTGCCCGACTTCATTGGCACCAACAAAGAACTGGCCGTGGTGCTCAAAGGCCTGCACAAGATTGCCGCTTGGACTTTGGCCGTTTTGATCGTGGCGCACATTGGCGCCGCCTTGAAGCACCAGTTCATCGATCGAGATCGTCTACTGGCCCGCATGGGCTTCGGAAGGGACTGAATGAAGTGGATTGCCGTGGTGGCTGCCGCCCTCTTGGCGGGAACAGCGCAAGCCCAAACGCTGGTGCCCGCTGGCAGCGAGATCGTTTTCGTGAGCAAGCAAATGGGGGTGCCCGTGGAGGGGCGCTTCAAGAGCTTCTCGCTCCCCGGCTTCAGCTTCGACCCCAAGAAGCCCGAAGCAGCCAAAGTCACCTTGAGCATCAGCCTAGCCAGCGCCACCATGGGCGCGGCCGATGTGGAGGCCGAGCTGATGAAACCCGAGTGGTTCGACAGCAAGCGGCAACCCAACGCCAGCTTCACCGCCCAGAGCGTGAAGGCGCTGGGCGGCGGCAAGTTTGAATTGGTGGGCCCCTTCACGCTCAAGGGCATTGCCAAGCCCGTTACCGTGCAGTTGAGCCTGGCCCAGGCCGGCGCCAACAGCACGGCCACCGGTCAGTTCACCCTCAAGCGCACCGATTGGAAGATTGGCGACGGCGAGTGGAATGACACCAGCATCGTGGCCGCCGAGGTGGTGGTGAAGTTCAAGTTCCAGTTCAGCGGCATGGCGCCGCTTTAATCGAGAGGAAGACCTGATGAAGAAATTTGCCCTTGCCCTGAGCGCCGCTTTGCTGGCCGCAGGCGCTGCCCACGCGCAGTCCGCCACCTACACCGTCGAGCCCACGCACACCTTTGTGACCTGGGAAGTGCGCCACCTGGGCATCAGCACCAGCCGTGGCCGCTTTGACAAGAAGGAAGGCTCCATCACCATCGACCCCACGGCCAAGACTGGCAAGGTGGAGGTGAGCATCGACATGGCATCCATCAACACGGGCGTGGCTCCTTTTGACGGCCACCTCAAGAGCAAAGACTTCTTCAATGTCGAGCAGTTCCCCACCGCGAAGTTCAGCGGCGACAAGGTGGAGTTCGACGGCAACAAAGTTAAGAGCGTGACCGGCACGCTGACGATGTTGGGCAAGACCGTGCCGGTGACCCTGGCCGCTGAGAACTACGGCTGCACCATGCACCCGCGCGTCAAGGTTGAGGTTTGTGGCGGCGACTTCAGCACCACCTTGCAACGCACGCAGTGGGGCATGAACTACGCCGTACCGGGCATCCCTGACAGCGTTCGCCTGGTGATCCAAGTTGAGGCCCTCAAGCAGCCTTGAACCCACTTGCTTGAATCAAAAGGCCCGCTCTAGAGCGGGCCTTTTTCATGGGCGTTGGCGTATTGGCGGCCACCTGCGCGCGGTGTGCACCAGGGCCAATATCCACACGGCATCGTCTTGAACCTCGTACACCAGTCGGTAGCTTTCGTGGGGTATCAGTTCGCGGGTGCCGGAGATCTGACCTGGCTTGCCAAGGTTGGGGTGGTCTTCCAAACGGCCCGCCGCATTCGCAAAGAGCTCGTCCATTTGGCTGGCTGCCAGTGGGTTGTCTTGGCTGATGCAGTCCATGACGGCAGCGCGATCCTGCTCCGCATCCGAGGTCCAAAAGACCCTCATGCGGCCGTCTTGCCAGCCTTTGCTTGCAACTGTGCGCGTCGTGCTGCGAACCGGGCCTCAACATCCACAGACTCGGCGTAGTCCCCTGAGCGGACTTGCTCCCGCGCCTCAGCAACCTTCCCGCGCAAGAACTCGTCGTACTCGCGCGCTTGGCGCTGCCGCAGCACGAATTCGCGCATCAATTCACGCAGGATCTGAGAGGCTGGACGATGACTGGCTTCAGCCTCGGCCATGAACTCGGCCCGCAGCTCCGGCTCCAGCTTCATGGTGAAAACGGCTTCTTTGGTCAAGAGGCATCTCCTCAAGCTTCACGTACTGACGAAATATATACCTCGTCAGTACTCAAGCTGCTATCGAAACACCCGCGGCCAGCGGCCCCCTTTTTCATGGCGTGCGGCACTCGCTTTGTGAGCCACTCCAGTCGGCCAGCGAGCCCTCCAAGTCCACCCCGCGCCGCAGGGCCGTCATCTCGGCCACGATGGCCAGTGCAATCTCCGGCGGCGTGAGGCCGCCCAAGCGCAAGCCCACCGGGCCGCGCAACCGGGTCAGCTCCGTCGGGCCGAGTTCAAACTGGCGAAGGCGCTGCCGGCGGGCTTCGTTGTTGCGGCGTGAGCCCAGCGCCCCCACGTAGAAGGCCGGCGTGCGCAAGGCTTCCATCAGGGCCAAGTCGTCGAGCTTGGGGTCGTGGGTGAGGGCCACCACGGCGCAGGCGGCATCCAGGTTCATCTGCAGCACCAGGTCGTCGGGCATCTCGGCGCTCAGCGTCACGCCAGGCATCGCCTCCCAGCCCTCGCGGTACTCCTGGCGCGGCTCGCAAACGGTGACGCGGTAGTCCAGCATCAAGGCCATCTGCGCCAGGTAGCGGCTGAGCTGGCCGCCGCCAATGACGAGCAGGCGAGCGCGCGGCCCGTGCACCGTGTGCAGCACGGCGCCGTCGAACTGCACGGTTTCGCCGTCCCAGGCCACGCCGAGCTTGACGAGGCCGGTGGCCAACTCCAAGCGGCGGCTGACTTGCTGCCGGGCCTCCACGCTGGCCAGCAGCTCCCGCAGCTGCGACTGCGGCCCCACGGGCTCCAGCACCAACTCCACGCTGCCGCCGCAAGGCAAGCCAAAGCGCTGGGCCTCCTCGGCCGTGGCCCCGTACACCGTGCGCTGGGGCAAACGGCTGGCCAACTCGCCACGGCGCACGCGGCCAATCAGGTCGTCCTCAATGCAGCCGCCGCTGACCGAGCCCACCACCTGCCCGTCGTCCCGAATGGCCATCATGGAGCCGGGCGGCCGAGGCGCGGAGCCCCAGGTGCGAACCACCGTGCCGAGGGTGATGCGGTGGCCCCGCTCCAGCCATTCCAAGCTGGTGCGAAGCACTTCAATGTCCATGCCGTTCATCGCTTGCCCTTGAAAAGCCCTGCAATCCACGCCTTGAGCGCCGTCCAGAGCAAGGTCAGCGCATTGAGGGCGGGCGGCGGCGTTGCAGGGGCCAAGGGAACGACGGCGGTCGTTGCCGAAGGCGCTGGGAGGGGAGACGCGACAGGAATCACGGCGAGGCTGCTCACAGGCTCGGCCAAGGCCGGCGCGGGCACCGCCAAGGCGGCCTTCTCAAAGTTCACCGCAAACTGCGCCAACAAGGCGTCAGACACCGGCACCAAGAGGCGGCTGCCCAATTGCGCCAGCTTGCCGCTCACGGTCACGGTGGCTTCGCCCACCAGCTGGCACGCGCCGCTGTCAGCGCCCGGCTCCAGCCAGGCCTTGAGCCGCAAGCTGGCCGAGGAGCCGGCCCGGTCAGCCCCTTTGCCGAGCAACTCCAGGCGGTGGCTGTCGGGCTCCAGTGCCAGAACCTCCAGGTCGCCATGGAACAAGAGCTGCGCCGGCCCGACCTTGGCCCGCACCGTGCCTTTGTGGTGCCGCTCGTCAACGGACTCGGTGAGCGCCGCACCGGGCATGCAGGCGGCAGTGGCTTGCAAATGGCCGAGCACCGTCCAGGCCTGGGCTGGGCTCGCGGCCACGGGGTAACGCTTGTTCAGTTGCACTTCCATGCCGGATCCGGTCTGTCGCGTGGAGATGCAGTTTGTCACTGCTGCAAGCCGCTGCATCGCTTTGCGGAGCCGAACCGGGTGAAGCCTGCCTACAGTTCGCCCCATGTCAAGCCCGCCCCGCATCCCCGCCTGGATCACCGACCCGCTTTGGCGCGAGCGCCTCACGCACTGGGCCACGGTGACTTTGGCCGCCTTCCATCGCTACGCCGGCTGGCTGGTCAAGCTGAGCTGGGTGCGCTTTGCCATCTACAGCGCCTTGCTGCTGGTGGCCGTGGGCCTGGTGCAGAACCTGTTCACTTGGAAGGTGTCGGAGTACGTTGAAACCGTGGCGCCTTTCGAGCCGCCGCCGAGGCCGCCCGAGCCAGCCGAAGACCCGGAGCCCGCTGAACCTGCTGAACCTGCGGAGGAGCCGGAACCTGCCGAACCCGCCAAGGCGCCGCGCGAAGCCAAATCCAACGAGTTGGAGATTCGCATCGGCAAAGAGGGCGTGCGCATTGGCCCCGTCGGCAAGTCCAGTGACGCCGCCACGGTGGACATCAGCCCAGAGGGTGTTCGCATCGTGGGTCAATCGGCCCAAGGCGCTTCGGCGCCCGTGGTGGACATTCGCCTGCCCAAGGAGGTCGGTGACGAGATTCGCCGCGAGATTGAGAAGGCCGCAGAAGAAGCCAAGCGCGAAGCGCGCAAGGCGGCTGAACGCAATGCCGAAGCCAGCGCCAAGCTGCGCGAGCTGAATGCCGAACGCCGCGCTTGGGAGAAGGAATACGAGCGCGAGCTCAAGAAGTGGAAGCGCAGCCAAGGCGAAACCATCAAGCGCACCCGCGTCATCAGCTTTGGCGAAGTGCTGTGGAACCTGGCTTGGCTGTGGATCTTGTTCAGCGCCATCGTCAAGGGCACCTACAAGGGCCGCCAAGAAGCCGAGCAAAAGGCCGCCGCCGCTGAAGAGAACGCCGAGGCCGAAGCGCTCAAGCGCCAACTGGTGGAAGCCCGCCTGAACACCATGCAAGCGCAAGTGGAGCCGCACTTCTTGTTCAACACCCTGGCCTCGATCGACCACCTCATCGAAGTGGACCCGAAGCGCGCCAGCCAAATGCAGAAGAACTTGATCGCCCTGCTGCGCGCCACCATGCCCACCATGCGCGAAGCCAACGGCGGCAGCAGCCTGCGGGACCTCAAGCGCGAGATGGCGGTGGTGAAGCCCTACCTGGAGATCCTCCAAGTGCGCATGGAAGAGCGGCTGAGCACGGAGATCGACGTGCCCGAAGGCCTGCTCTCGGCCGAGTTCCCGCCCATGATCATCCAGGGCTTGGTGGAGAACGCCATCAAGCACGGCCTGGAGCCCAAGCCCGAGGGCGGGCACTTGCGGGTGGCGGCGCGCATCGAGCACGGCAAGCTCATCGTCGAGGTGGCCGACACCGGCATGGGCTTCGGCCGAGCCGGCACCAGCGGCACCGGCGTGGGCCTGGCCAACACCCGCGAGCGCCTGCAACTGCTCTATGGCAACAAGGCCAGCCTGACGGTGGCCGAGAACCAGCCCTGCGGCACCCTCATCCGCATCAGCGTGCCCTACCGCACCAACGAAGCCGAAGTCCCACCCGAAGGAGTTCCATCGTGAGAAGCTTTCTGAAGTTCAGTGCCTGGACGCTGCTGCTGGTGTTCATGGCGAGCCTCGTGGCTGCCGGCCTGGTGTTCGGCATGGTTCACGAAGGTTTGAGCGACCACGGCAGCTGGCAGGTGGTCATCGATGGCGAAGACGTCTTCAACAGCGCCCTCGGCGCCGACAGCGGCTGGAACGTGCTGGGCGCCGTACTGGCCTTCGCCGTGGCGCTGCTTTGCGTCTTGTTCGTGGTGCCCTTGGTGCTGCTGCTGGGGGTGGGCTTGCCGCTCTTCGGCGTGCTCATTGCCTTGGCCGCGGTCGCGGCATCGCTGCTCGGTGTGGCGGCGTTGCTGGCTTCGCCGCTGCTGATTCCCTTGCTGATCCTTGTGATGCTCCTCAGGCGCGCGCAGCGGCCCAAGCCCAGCAGCGATCAGCGCTTGGTCCCCTCAGCCTGAAAAGCCCCCGGCAGTTGGGGCGGCCCAAGCAGCGGCTGGAGTTGGCGCGGGTGAAGGTACTGCGCTTCTGGCACCAGCGCTGCGTCTCCAATGCGCGGCAGTGCTGGGGCCAGCCAGTTCAAGCGCGCCCCTGAACCGCCATCCTTCAAGCGGTAATCGAATTGCAGGGGCGCCACAAAGGCAGCGTCACGGAGCTTGGGGTTATTGGCCTCGCTCAAGGGCGCATCACCAAGGAACGCCCCCGCGCCCACCAACACGTTGTTCAACACCACCACGCTGGTGGCCCCGGCGGCCACGCGCATGAACGCACCGACATGGCGCTGGTCGTTCACCAGCGTGTTGTTGACCAGATAGAGCCGGTGACTGCCCTTGCGCAAGCCCTCGGCCCCGTAAGACACCAAAGTGCCGTTCTCGGCCAGCGGACCCTTTTGAATCAGGTTGCCCAGCACCACCGACAGGCCGCCGTTGGGCAGATCGATTTGGTAGCTGCTGCGCCCGGCGGCTTCGTCGGTGATGCGGTTGTAGCGAATGTGGTTCACCAGGGCGCGGCTCTTGATCAAGTGCCCCACCTTGCCGTGGTGCAAGTAGCTGTGCGAAATGTGGAAGCGCCCGATCTCACCCACGTAAATGGCGTGGCTGAGGCCGTCTCCGAACCCCAAGTAGCCAAACTCACTCGACTCCACGTGCAAGAGCCCGGCCTCCTGACCGGCACCGCCACCGGTCAAGATGCCCGAGTCGCTGTCCCAAAACAGGCAGTGGCGCACCGTCAACTGGCCGCGCTCCAGGCGAATGCCCGCGCCATTGCGGTCGGCCGCACGCGCCCCAATGAAGTCAATGCCCTCGATGCTGAACTGGCCGTCGCGAATCACCCAAATCGCTTTGCCCTCGGCCACTTTGCCCTGGCCCAGCATGCGCGCATTGCCACCCACGCTGCGGATGCTGAGCCGGCGCTGGGGCCAAACGGCTTGCGGGGCGAGGTAGTCGCCGGCCACGATTTCAACCACCTCGCCGTCCTTCGCCAAACGGGCCGCTTCAGAGAGGGTCTTCACCGTCTCCTGAGGCCCAACACGAAGCACCCGAGAGCCTGGCGAGGGCACTGCGCCAGACGGAGCTGCCTTCCAGCGATCGGGTGGTGCTGGAGGGGGGCCTAGCGCAGCTTTTCGCTGCTCCGGGCTGGGCAGGTTCAGCACCTCACGCGTCAATGCCAAGGGGGATGCGAGCCACTGCAGTGCCTCGGGGCGCTGCTGCAGGTGGTGTTCGAGTTCGTCCAGCACCTGGGCCGGCGCAAGACCCGATTCACGCAGCAGCAACCAGCCGCCAGCGGCCGTCACGGTGGCCAGCAAGATCAAGGCCAAAACGGCTCTCAAAAGCCAAACCCCCAAGCGGCGAATCGCTCGCACTCCATGGCGTTCAGGCAAGAGCGCCATACGACTCAACGGGCGCTGTGGGCCGGCACTCTCGGCACCGCGCTGGGGCGCAGCGCCAACGCCATCAGGAGCAAAGTGCCGTACAGGAAGGCGATGCGACTGCTGTCCACCAAGCTGTCGAACAAGCCCACCACACAGAAGCCCACAAAAGCCCCGGCCAGCGCGGGCGCCAGTGGGTGCGCCGCGCCACTGCCGGCGGTGACTCGCGCCATGGCCAAACCCAGCAACGCAAAGTTCAGCAGCAAGCCCACGGCGCCTTGCTCAAAGTACCAGTGCAGGCCCAAGCTCTTGGCATGCCAAGGCAGGTGGTGCCGGTCGCTGGTCATGAACCAATGGGCCAACTGCTGCCGCAAGTCGCCATTGCGCAGCAGCTCCTGGCCATCGACGCCCTGCAGGGAAAGGCCTCGAAGCTCTGCCTTGGCGCCCCGGTTCTCCAGGCTCACCGCAAACACCAGCCCCGGCCGAAGCCAGCTTGCAGCGCCCAGGTTGCCGGCGCCGCCCAGCACCATGCGCACATCGCGGTACTCGGCGCTGGCTGGCAGTTGCTCCAACTGCGTCAGGCAGTTGCTGGCATAGATGAGGTGGCGCTCGCACACCTCAGCATGCAGGTTCACCGGCTTCTCGTTGCGAACCTGCAGGTTCAGTACGAGGCCCGGCGGGGCCGAAGACAGCTGTTGGGTCAAGCGCAGCATCTCGCCAAAACCGAGCAGGTGCTGGCCGGAGGCCAAGAT
>JBKCVH010000020.1:0-7729 GCA_046317675.1 Burkholderiales bacterium | reverse complement strand
GCGGCCGTGGCGTCCCGCTCCAAGGTGTCCAGCGCATAGGTGCAGCGGTGGCCATGCTGGGCTTCGGCCGGCGTTACCGCTGCGTTGTGCGAGATCAGACCCATTTTGACCGCGATCTGCCGCGAAGGTGCATTGGCATTTGGGCAAGCTAAGAAGAAGCGGCCGCCGGGAGCTAGCCACTCTTGGTTGACTCGTCGAAGCACCGCAACCGGGTCGTCCAGATGCTCCAGCACATGGGTCATCACGATGTTGTCGTAGCGGCGCGGCAGCGTCACTTGTTCGAACAGCGCATTGAAGAACTGCACACCGTCGCCTAGCCGGCCGCGTGCTTCGGCCATGGCCTGATCCGAGGCCTCCACGCAACTTAGGTCTGCAAACAGCGGTTGTAGGCGACGTGTGAAGTCGCCTTTGTAGCTACCCAACTCCAACATGCTGCCGGGGCGGAAGAAGGGTGCGAACGAGCGAATCATGTAGGGATGCATGACATCGAAATCGAAGCCATAGGCGTACTGGCGGTCGTTATCGACGGTCTCGGCGTTGTAGTCGCGGCTCATGGCTGGGTGCTCAAGTTCAGGGTCATGGGAAGGCGCTCGTCCTCTTGCTGTCCGGCTTGAAAGCCATGGCGTTCGTAGAGGCGGCGTGCGGGCATATTGTCTGGGTGAAGGTGAAGGCTCGCCCGCCGCAAGCCTGCGCGAGCGGCGAACTGAAGGCTCCGGGCAACCAGGGCGTCGGCCACACCGTGCCCGCGCCAAGCGGGCACCAGGCTCACGTTGCTGATGTAGCAGCCAACACTTGTGTCATTGCAATAACTGGCAACCAAGCCGATCAATTGCTCGCCGTCCCAGGCCTCTTCGCGGTGTGCCTGGGCGAACAGTTTGCTGGCGTAATGTGCCAAATCGACCCGTTCGCTCAGCGGTGGCTGGAAGCTGGCGTCAACTGCGCGCAGGTGCTCTAGCAGGCAGTCCAACCCCGCCCGGTCTTGTTCGAATCGAGGCGTCACGGTTCCAGCACCGCAGCGCCAAAGCCGTCACGCCCGAAGGCATTGCCGTTGTACAGCAGCAGCACGCGGCCATCGACTTCGCAAAGGTGGGGGTAGCAGACCATGTCGCTGTCCCACTCCCCGAGTGCCTGCGGGAACGACGGGCTGGCGTCGTCGCGAGTCCAGTGCTGCAGGTCGTCAGACCAGTCCTGACCGAGCCGGTAGCCGCGCCTTGGGTCCTGGCGAAAGCCATGGGCTTCGCGGTAGCAAAAAACCATCAAGTAGCGCGAGCCAACGGCAATCACCGCCGGTAGCGCCTGACATTCATCAGGGCCGAGCCGGTCGGGGATCAAGGCAATCCCTTCATCCTTGAACCAGTCGATGCCGTTGCCAGAGTGGGCATGGCCTATCTTGTAAATGCGGTCTGGGGCACTTTCCCCAGGAAACTGCTTCCAGCCGGTGCCGAACATCGTCCACATGTGGAAGCGACCGCCAAACTGGCGCACGAAAGCATCTCCGACCAAGCAGGGCTCTTGCGGTGAAGGGCCCAGAACGGGGCCCGGCCCCATTCGTTCGAAGTGCTGTCCACCGTCGCGGCTCACCGCCAGGCCCACGGCCGTCTCCACCGAAACCGCAGCGCGTCGGCTCCAGCCGGTGGTGTAAGCCCAGATCTCCTCACCCACCCGAGTGGGGCTGAAGGGGAATACACCGTGTTCGTCAAAGCAACCCAAGCCGCCTGGTGCCAACACCGGCGCTGGGTTCACTGCCAGCACCTGCTGCAAGTCCTTGCTGAAGTCGGCGTAGGCCACGCTACTCAGGAACTTGCTGCCACCCGCGTCGCGCGCGCGGGTCGAGAAATAGATGCGTACGAAGTCATCAAACACCACCGCCTGCGGCGACTGCGCGAAGCCCTCGCCGCCGCCCAGCAGCGCATGGTCTTGCGGTCGAAAGATGGGGCCGAGCTTGCGCCAGTGCATCAAAGAGTCCCTTCCAGGCGCGCCAGCCCGAAGCCTTCGCGGCCCACGCCATTGCCCAAGTAGCCCATGTAGGTGCGGCCTTCCAGCTCAAACACATGGGGGTAGGCAACCATCTCGCTGTCCCAGCCTTCGGCCGACACATCAAGGCCAGCTTGGGCGTCGTCGCGCGTCCAGTGCAACAAGTCGGTCGAATGGGCGTAGCCGATGCGGTAGCCGCGTGGCCCACTGCGGAAATCGGTGCTGTGGCGGTAGCAAAAGAACATATGGAAGCGGCCATTCGCCTCGATGACATCGGGGCTGGCCTGCGCCTCGTCAAGCTCGATGCGGCTTTCGATCAGGTCGCGGTTCTGCCGTTCCCAATGAACGCCGTCGTCAGAGATCGCCATGCGAATCTTGTAGACGGGCTCAGCGCGACCTTCGTGCATCTTCCAAACCCGGCCGGCGATGTACCAGAGGTACCAACGGTCGTTGAAGCGACGGATCTTCGGACCGCTGATCACGAAAGGCTCGTGCAAGCTAGCTGCTAACACCGGGCCGGGCCCTAGCTTCTGAAAACTCACACCGCCGTCGCGGCTGGTGGCCATGCCGATGGCGGTGTCAAACGGCACCGACTCGCAGCGCGTCCATCCGGCGTAATAGGCGCGAAGCTGCTCACCGTCGCGGATCACTGAGACTGGGTAAGTGCCGAACTCATCAAAGCAGCCGCGCTCGCCCAGCGGCAAGATCGGCTGCTCGGCCATTGCCAGTACCCGCATTGGGTCCTGGCGGTCGAGGTCAACGAAGGCCGAGAAGCTGGTGAACTGTCCGTTCGCGTCGGCCGGTGGCCGGCAAGAGAAGTACACGCGCAGCCGATCTTCCAGCAGCAGGGTGGCCGGCGCTTGGGCAAACGAGGCCAGCCACGGGCGACCAGTGACTTGCTGCGGAATGAAGGGACGACCCAGTTTGGTCCAGCGGTAAGGAATCACAGCAACTCGAATTCGGTGCGCAGCTGGGCTTGCACCTGGGGCAAAGGGTTGAACATCAGCACATCGACGATCGACAGCCAAGGCACATGCTCGAAAGAGCCAAACTGCGCAGACACGGGCCAGTTGCTGCGCAAGAATTGCAGCTCAAGCCCTTGTGCGCCGAAGGCTTCGCGTTGGTACAGCTCAAACCCACCGATCGCATTCACATAGTGCTGCGCACCTGCCGCAGCGCACAGGGCCAGCACTTTGTCCTGCGCCTTCAGCGCTGAATCAACGTCAAGTGAGGAAGAGCGCACCAAACGGGTCTCTAGCCCCAGGTGCGCCGCCACTTCGCGGATGGAGTGCCACAGGTAGTCGAACAGATTCTGTGTCGAGTGCAGCACCACGCGCTCCAGCAGCGGCAACACGGCTTCGAACTCTGGCGCCTTGCGGTAAGCCCCCACCAGTTGCGCCAACAGCTTGCGGCGGTCAAAGCTGTCCGCCAGCTCGCGTTGCACCACGTCCAGCTCGTCGCTGGCCTTGGCCAGCGGCAGCGAAAACATGGCTGCATCACCATTGAGCAGCATGCGATTGCGATTGATCCAGCCCTTCTTCGTGTACTTGATTTGGTCGTAGACCACGAAGGTATCCACCGCTGCCATCAGCTGCCAGTAGCCGATGTAAGGCAGAAAGTAGGGCTGCATGATGGCCAGCCGCATCACTCTCAGCTGCCGCGAATCAGGTCAACGATCCGATCCACCTGTGCCTCGGTCAAGGCGGGGTAGATCGGTAGGCACAGCACCTGTTCAGAGGCAGCTCGCGCCACCGGCAAGTTGCTTGGGGCCGCAGAAGGCAGGCCGCGGTACATCGGGAAGTCCGACACCAGAGGGTAGAAGTAACGCCGGCTGTAGATGCCCGCAGAGCGCAACTCTGCATACAGCGCATCACGGGACACCCTGAAGTGCGGCCTCACCAAGATCGGGAAGTAGCTGTGGTTGCTTGTCGCGTGCGGGTCGGTGCCTACGCAATCAATGCCCGCCACCTGAGACAAGCGTTCACGGTACATCGCGTCAACCCTTGCGCGACCCGCAAAAGCTTCGCCCACATGCTCGAGTTGTAGCAAGCCCAAGGCAGCATTGAACTCGCTCATCTTGCCGTTGATGCCCGGCGCAACCACCACCGTCTCGTCAACAAAGCCGAAATTCTTTAGGTGGTCGATGCGCTTCTTGGTCTTGGCATCGGGGCTGATGATGGCGCCGCCCTCAAAGGTGTTGAAGACCTTGGTGGCATGGAAGCTCAGCACCGACAAATCGCCATGATTCAGCACGCTGCCACAGTGGCAGTTCACGCCAAAGGCATGCGCGGCGTCGTAGATCACCTTCAGGTTGTAGGTGTCTGCTATGCGCTGGATTTCTTCTGTGTCGCACGGCCGGCCATAGCAGTGCACCGGCATGATGGCGGTGGTCTTTGGCGTGATCGCGGCCTCGATTTTCTTCGGGTCGAGGTTCAGTGAATCCGGGTCAATGTCAGCAAACACCGGCTCGATGCCATTCCAAACCAAGGAATGCGCAGTGGCCACGAAGGTGTAAGGCGTGGTGATGACTTCGCCGCTGATGCGAAGCGCCTGCAGCGCCGTCACCAGAGCAATGGTTGCGTTGGTGAACAGCGAAATGTGCGGTACGCCCAGGTACTCACAAAGGGATGCCTCTAGCTTCTGGTGAAACGGCCCACCATTGGTCAGCACCTTGCTGTCCCAAATCTGCTTCAGCATGGGCATGAAGTCTTCCAGGGGCGGCAGGAAGGGCTGGGTGACGTAAATGGGATTTTTGTCGTCGTTCATGGCGCTCTCAGGCAGGAATCGGTTCGCCGACCTTGATAAGGTGTTGCGAGCTAGCTTGCAGCGCTTCATGGTGCTGGTAGATCCACCAAAACGCATCAGCGAATTCAGTCGCGTCTTCAGGGCGGGACGGCTGGAAAAGTTTGGCCTTCACGTCAGTGGCCTTTAGTTGGTCAACGATGGCTTGGCGGGCAGCATCTTCGTGGATCAGCTTCATCGCGGCTTGAAAGTAGTCCTCGTCGTTGTCTGAAACCAGCCAGGCCGGGAGTCCTACCATGCGCATCACATCCCGGTCGCCAATGCTTAGGACTTCATTGGCCACAAAAGCCACAGTCGGAATGCCCAAAAGACAAGTGTCGACCGTGCTGTTTGTGTTGCCAAAAGGAAAGGCTGCAAGCGCAAGGTCGCAGCGACCGAGTGACTCCAGAAAACTCGAGTAGTCTCGCGAAGGTTCGAGGGTGTATTTCTTGAATCTCTGCTCAAGGGTTAGATTGAGCCTATCAAACATGACGCCGGTTGCAGAAGCGAAAAAGTGAAAATGCACTGGCTTCCCTGCTTCAGCTTCTATCCTTTCGCACACCTTAAGAAATCGCGAGGATAGCTTCATTAGTCCGCTGTTCACGGCTATATGTAAAAAAGTATCCCTGGTCTCCCTGTCCGTATTAATGTTCGGAATATGTTGAACGGCAGGTGCAAATTGCCCCCAGGCCTTGCGTTCGATCACTTTCTCGCCAAACTCCCAAGCTGCTTGTCCATGCCCGCTTTGGACTAGCGAGTAGTCGATCGTGTCGGTCATGGCGGGCGCGGGATGCCCGAGCGTCATAACTTGTACAGGTGCAAACCGAAAATTTGCAATTACTTGGGTCCAGTCAGACATTCCCAGGCTGGGGAAGTATATTAAGTCGGGCTCCAAACTCAATAGCGCGGATGCAACTTCCGTGGGTGCTGGGCTTTCTGGTAATACGACAACGTCATCAAAAAGGTCTTGCGCATCGTTCGATAAACAGCCTTTGGCCACAAGGCAAACCGTACGAAAACGTCCCTTAAGTTGCCGAATTCCCTCGCCGTAAGATCTGTGCATAGCATGGCTACTGAGCATTCTTTCGGCTGCGACAACCAAAGTTGGTTGGCTCGTTGTCCGCCTCGCTCGCCATGCTGCCTTCACGCCCTTTGCAGCTGCCAGCCGACGCCAGACCACATTGATACTTTTTTTGGCTCGGTGTCGATTCGGCTGTGTTGCGTAACTGCAGTGCATCCATGCGCTATTGAGCAGGTCACAGGTGGCTTCGCCAGGAAGTCCCTGCTCAATCCTGCTGCAGTTGTTTATCAGTGTCGCCCGATTGCGCTCGCCCAAATCGCTATGCGCAAAGGGACTCGCAAGCCAACCTGCAAATAGCACTAAAAATAGATTAGGTGGCAAATCCAGGCTGGCCTTTAGCAAGCCTTCCGGTAGCTCATCCAATCCAAGAAGCAGGCAAATCAAGAATATCTGCGCGCCGTTGAGTGTTTGTGAGCCATTGGGGTTGGGAGTGCCAAGAGCTTGCAACAAGTGCATTGCACTCCCAAAATCGCTCAGCTGAAAGATGGCCTCCAACGTAGGCTTGAAGGAAGCCAATTGATCCAGTTGGCCTGAGCTGGGCTCGAACTCAGGGCTGCTGACAAGAGAAGAAACGGCTGCCGCGATTCGAGTGTATACAGCGCAGCGCTTCAGGGCCGTTTGCTCTGGAGGAAGAATTCCACTGACAGATCGCGCCCTGACCATGGCCTCAAGTAATCCAACAAGGCGGTCAATGGCAACTGCTGCACGGCGCTGGTATACCGCTCGCTCAAGCGAACTAATTTCAGCTGCGAATTTCATTGAAAACGACTCAATGCAACCTGATTATCTACATGCAATGCCGAGTGAAGGGCGGCCTTCGTCGCTTCGCTAGGCCTGAATGGGCTCGCCAACCTTTAAAACATGTTGCGCACTAAGCTGGATTGATTCGTGATTTCTGTAAATCCAATCCATTGCATCAACGAACTCTGTGACGTCTTCAGCGCGGGGGGGCTCGAAAACCTTGGCCCAAACATCGGTTGCCCTGAGTTGCTCCACCAAGGATTCCCGTGCGGAGTCCTCGTGTATCAGTTTCATAGCGACATTGAAGTAGTCGTCATCGTTGTCGGCAACCAACCAGCTGGGCATGCCGACTAGGCGCAACACATCACGATCCCCAATGCTCAACACCTCATTGGCAACGAAGGCAACGGTCGGAATGCCGAGTAAGCAGGTGTCCACCGTGCTGTTGGTATTGCCAAAGGGAAAAGCCGACAAGGCGAGCTGGCACCCCGAAAGTGCGTGCAGGAAGGCGTCGTAATTGCGCGATGGCTCCAACGTAAAAAATCGGAAGCGACGCTCAAGAATTTGGTGCATGCGGTCAAAGGCAACGCCCACTGCACTGGCGAAAAAATGAAAGTGCAGCGTGCGTTTCGATTCGGCTTCAAGCTTCTCGCAAAGCGCCAAAAAGCGCGGTGAAAGCTTCATCAGCGAGCTGTTCACTGCGATGTGGAAGCGCCCATCGTCATGAACCAAGCGTTCGCCCGCGAACGTCTCGGGCGTTGCATGCGGCACAAATTGCCCCCAAGCGCGCCGTTCAATCACTTTGTTCCCAAACTCCCATGAAGGGTCGCCATGCCCCGACTGGACCAATGTGTAGTCAATCGTGTCAGCCATAGCGGGTGCCGGGTGCCCAAGCGTCATGAGCTGAATCGGTGCGAAACGGAAGTTGCAAATCGCCTGAGTCCACTCTGACATTCCCAAGCTGGGGTAGTAAATGATGTCTGGAGCCAACTTCACCATTCGGGCCGCAATATCTTTGAGTTCAACGCCCGCTTCCAAAACCATGACTTCGTCAAACAAGTCGGAAGTGTCCGGGGTGTAATGAGCAGCGGCCACCATGCAAACCACTTGAAACTTGGACTTCAGTTGGCGCAGGCAGGCGGCGTAGCTGCG
>JBKCVH010000019.1:0-2674 GCA_046317675.1 Burkholderiales bacterium | reverse complement strand
TCCTTGAAGACCTGCTGTTCACCCACCGGGGCTTGAGCGGCCCGGGCGTGCTGCAGATCTCCAGCTACTGGCAGCCGGGCACGCCCATCCGCGTGGCGCTGGCCAACCCAAGCCTTGCGGACACCCTGCGCCGGGCCAAGGGCAGCACCCAGCGCCACTTGGCCAATGAGCCGGCCCTGCACCTGCCGGAGCGCTTGGCGCAGACCTGGCTGAAGCTTCAAGAGCTGCCCTCCGACAAGCCCATGCCCGACGTGCGCGACAAAGACATCATCAAGCTCGTGGACAGCCTGTCCCGCTGGGCCGTGCTGCCCACGGGAACCGAGGGCTGGCGCAAGGCCGAGGTGATGGCCGGTGGCGTGGACACCCGCGACCTGGACTCGCAGGGCATGGGCAGCAAGCTCGTGCCGGGCCTGCACTTCATCGGCGAAGTCGTTGACGTAACCGGCTGGCTCGGGGGCTACAACTTCCAGTGGGCTTGGGCGAGCGCAGCCGCTTGCGCGACGGCGCTCTGATCTAGGGCGAATCTGAATTTGCGCTGCGGCGCGTGCAAACCCGCCGCAGACGCACCGACTCAGTAGCCGTACTTGTCGGCCTCTTGGACCGCCTTCTTGGGCTTGCGCGGAACGATGGCAGTGTTCACCTTGACCACGGCCATGCCGTCGGTCACCGTCAGGTTCTGAAAGGGCGTTTCCACGAGTTCATCGGCATGCCAAATGCGCAGACGCGCGGCACCATTCGGGACAGCGGCCACCTTGACCTTGCCGTCGGCGCCGGTGACGGCAGCCCACGGGGAATCGGTCACGTACAAGAAGGCGCGCATCGAAGCATGCAAATGGCAGCCGAGCATCTGGGGGCCGGTTTGGGTAAAGGTTTGGATGGCGCTGTCCGCCGGCTTACCCGACTCGCGCCCGGTCAGACGGAACGAGTACCCCTTGCTCGCATCCAGATACATGCCGCCCGGGCCCACCGCGCCGCCGCGCACATGGTGGTCAAAGCGGTCGAGGTTGGCAAACCGCACCTTGGTTGACAAATTCACCACCGCGAGGGCGGGCGAAAACTTCATCTTTTCTTGGTTGATGAGGAGTTCGGCCGGCGGCGTGGGTCGATTGCCCGTCACGGTGCTTTCGATCACCACCACCGCGTCTGGAAGCGGCTTGCCGTCGCGGTCAAGCACCGCGAGTTCGACATCACCGGCATGCGCGACGCTGGCCGCGAACAATACGAAGGTCAGGCTGAAAAGACGCATGCTGCGCTCCAAAGTTGATCGGCCGCATGCTAGACGACCCAGTGGCGGGAGTTCGAATCAGAAGTCAGACTCGGGTCTTCCAAAACAAAGAGGCCCCGCAGGGCCCCTTCTCGTTGACGATCGCGTAGGTCAACGACTCACTTCTTTGCGGCGTCGGCCAAGCCGGGAACGTGCTCTGCGCCGTGCACGATCTGTGCAGTGGACTGGCGCACCGTCTCGCCCAGCGGCTCAACGCGACCGCCCAGGCAGCCTCCCAGGAAGGCTTCGGTGATCGCGTTGAAGCCGATGCGGTTGTTGGGCTTGGCAAAGCCGTGGCCTTCGTCGGGGTAGAGCACGTAGGTGACCGGGATCTTCTTGGACTGCATCGCGCCCACGATCTGATCGCTCTCGGCCTGCTTCACGCGCGGGTCGTTGGCGCCTTGACCAATGAGCAGCGGGCGCACGATCTGGTCGGCCTTGTACAGCGGCGAGGCAGCGCGCAGGATGGCCTTGCCTTCCTCGGTCGTCGGGTCGCCCATGCGGCTGTACATCTGCTTCTTCAAGGCTTCCCAGTACGGGGGGATGCTGCCGAGCAGGGTCTCCAGGTTGGAGGGGCCGACGATGTCCACCGCGCAGGCGAAGGTGGTGGGCGTGAAGGTCAAGCCGGCCAAGGCGGCATAGCCACCGTAGCTGCCGCCCATGATCGCGACCTTGTCTTTGGTGGTGACACCTTGCTTCACGGCCCAGTCGACGGCGTCGAGCAGGTCGTTGTGCATGGCCAGGCCCCACTGCATGTTGCCGGCGTTGCGGACCTTCTTGCCAAAGCCCGTGGAGGCGCGGAAGTTGACCGACAGCACGGCGTAGCCGCGGTTGGCCAGCCACTGGTGCTGGCCGTTGTAGCCGTAGCCGTCGCGCGCCCAAGGCCCGCCGTGCACCAGCAACACCAGAGGCACGGGCTTGTCGGCTTTGCCGTCGCCGTTGGTGTCGGCGCCCTTGGGCAGGGTCAGGTAGCTGGGCAGGGTCAGGCCGTCGCGGGCCTTGATTTCAGCGGTGAGCATGGGCACCAGCGGTGCGCCCTGCAGTTCCGGGCGGGCCACGTACAGCGGGCTGAGCTTCTTGGCCTTGCGGTCGTAGAGGTAGGTGGCGGCGACCTTGGAAACGGGGTCGATGCCGACGATCCACTTGTCGTCGGCCCGCGTGCGGCTGGAAACGAAGACCTCGCCGGGGCCCAGTTGCTTTTGCAGCCAGTCGAAGTCGGCCTTCAGACGCTTGTCGAGGAACTTCCATTCGTTGGTCAGGTAGTCCACCGCGTAGGCCTGCACCACGCCGGTCACGGGGTCGCGCAGGGTGGCGCCCAAGTCGGCGCGCGGGTCTTCGGCGATGAGCTTGCGCTCGCCGGTGCGGGTGTCTTGGGCGAAGACGGCGGTGGTGTCGCGGTCGCGCGAGTCC
>JBKCVH010000018.1:0-6890 GCA_046317675.1 Burkholderiales bacterium | reverse complement strand
AGGCTGTCCATCTGACCCACGGGCTTGGGCGCCTTGCGGCGCTTGGCCCAAAGTCTTAACGACATCACCTTGACCGGCCTGACTGATGGTGCCACTGGCTTCATCTGCTTCGGCGTGGGGAAGATACGAGGTCTCGCCTTTTGCCTCTCACCACTCGCTTCTTAGCCGCGCTAGGCCCCGAGATCCCCGACTCCTCCTGGTCCAACCTCGCCAACAAAGCCAGCCCCTTATCCGGCTCACCGCGCGCGGCGCGCACTTCGAAACGGGTCCGGGCGTCGTGATTGGCGAGTGCAATCGTGGCCAACTCATCCATCAGCTTGTTCACGCTAACGGAACGGGCCTTGGCAAGCTCGCGCAGGCGACCATGCTTGTCGTCGGGGAGTCGAATGGTCAAGATGGACATGGAAAGGCCTCCAGGCATTGCTCGGGCGGCAGGATTTGCAGCCCTGGGAATTGCAACTCTCCTTGCGTGAGGTCGCGCAAATTGCGGCTGATGATGACTTGAGCCCGTCCAGCCACCGCCAATTCAATCAAATGGTTGTCGCCCTCGTCGGGCAAGGTGGGTCGCCATGCGTAAAACACTTTGACCCACTTGGCTCGGGTCAGGAAAGCATCCAGCAAATCCTCGCACTCAGCGGCGCTAAGTGTCGCCACAGGAACGGCTCAACTGGCCTCCCAAGAAGGCGGCGCCTCGCCCCACCACAATCGCCGCCAATGACCTTCGCCCCAAACCCTGCCCGCGCGCCCCGCTCCCCCATCGACCGGCCGGCCGCCCTGTTGATGAGCCTGCTCTGCCTGTGCTGGGCGCTGCAGCAAATCGCGGTGAAGTGGGCGGCGCCTGACATGGCGCCGGTGACGCAGATCGGATGGCGCTCGGCCTTGGCGGCGGTGCTGGTGGTGGGCTTCATGGCTTGGCAGCGCGAGCCGCTGCAGTGGCGGCGCAATGGGCGTGCGGGGGCGCTGGTGGGCCTGCTGTTTGGGCTGGAGTTCTGGCTGGTGGCCGAGGCGCTGGTGCACACCTCGGCCTCGCACACGGTGGTGTTTTTGTACACGGCGCCGCTGTTTGCAGCTCTGGGTTTGCACCTGCGGGTGCGGGCCGAGCGGCTGCGGCCGCTGCAATGGGGCGGCATGGCGCTGGCGTTTGGCGGCTTGGCGCTGGCCTTTGGGCGCTCGCCCACAGAGGGCACTTCGCTGCTGGGTGACGCCTACGCACTGGCCGCCGGCCTGGCCTGGGGCCTGACGACGGTGGTGGTGCGCGGCAGCCGCTTGGCGGACGCAGCGGCGAGCGAGGCCCTGCTCTACCAACTGGTGGGCGCAGCGCTACTGCTGCTGGCCGCCGCCGCGCTGACCGGGCAGCTGGCCTACCGGCCCACGCCAGTGCTGGCCGCAAGCCTGGCGTTCCAGGCGGTGGTGGTGGCCTTCATCAGCTACTTGGTGTGGTTTTGGCTGCTGACGAAGTACGTGGCCTCAGCGCTGGGGGCGTTCTCTTTCTTGACGCCGGTGCTTGGCGTGGGCCTGGGCGCGCTGCTGCTGAACGAGCCACTAGAGCCGGTGTTTGTGGGTGGCGCGGTGCTGGTGCTGGCGGGTGTGGCGGTGGTGAGTTGGAGCCCGGCGCAGGCGGCATCCGTTCAAGCTCGTTAAGCTGATTCGGTCCGATAGGAGTTGATCATGGCAGTTGCCAAGACCCGTTTGATGTCGACCCATGTACCCGTTCCTTTGTCCGAGCACCTGGAAAAGTTAGCGGCGCTGGAGGCGGTGCGCCACCCTCAAACCCTGGAGGCCTTAGCGCAGGTGGATGCGCATCAGAGCGTGAGCCATCAAGACGTGAAGGCTTGGGCGGCCTCGCTGGGTACTGATCAGCCGAAGCTCCTGCCTGATTGAACATCCGCTGGACGCACGCCGCCCTTGGAGACCTGGGGCGGCTGCACGAGTTCTTGCACGCCGTGAATCCCAGCGCGGCGGCGCGAGTGGTGCAGCGCTTGAGCGACGGGCCTGACGTGTTGGAGCTGCAGCCCCGTCTGGGTACACGACTGACCGCATTCGAACCACGGGAGGTGCGTTACCTGCTGGTGGGTGACCACGAGATGCGCTACGAAATCACCGGCGACGACGTTTGGATCTTGCGGATCTGGCACACGCGCGAGCTTCGCTAGGACGTCTACCAGCCCGGCTCTTTGATGCGGTTCGCCGCTTCACCGCGCTGGCTTCCCGTCGTGTTAAAGCGTCCTACGCGGTCGTGTGCCGACCGCCTCGCTGCACAAAGCTTTCCTCGATCAGCCTGACCGCCGTGGCGACGCCGTCTTCGTGAGCCACACGAGCCCCCAAGCTCTTGGCGATTTGTCGCACCCGGTCTGACTGCACGACCTGCCGGATGGCCGATGCGAGCCCTGGCGCTGTGGCGCTGCGGCGGGCCATAGGCGCACCGGCCACGCCCAAGCGCTGCAGCTCGCGGCCCCAGAGTTCTTGCTCGGCCGTGTGGGCCACGACCACGGAGGGCGCTCCCGCCCGCAGCGCCGCCTGCGAGGTGCCGGCCCCGCCGTGATGGACCACGGCGCTGCAGTGCGGAAACACGCTGGCGTGCGGCGCCGCGCTCAGGAAGTGAAGCTGCGGGTCGCTGTCGAACCCGAGCGGTGCCCAAGAGGGCGTTTGGACGATGGCCCGCACCGAGGCGGCACGTGCCGCGCTGACCAACAGCGCCAGGGTTTGCTTCTCGTCGCTGCCGGCCATCATGCTGCCCAGGGTCATGTAGACCGGCGGCGCGCCGGCCGACAGGAAGGAGCGCAACTCCTCCGGCACGGCGCCTTCGGCGACGGAGTCCGACGTGTCCAGGGGCCCGCAGACGCGGTAATGCACGGGCCAGTCGGACTGCGGCTGGCACAAGACCGGGCTGATGGCGAGCAAGGTCAGGGCCTTGGAGGCCCACACGGTGTCCACCATGTCGCCCGCGGGCGGGATGCCGTGTTGGGCACGCAGCCGATCCGGGTACGGCTTGAGCGCCCGATTCAAGACCCACTTGCCGAGCCGCCAGGCCAATCGGTTGCTGAAGGCGCCAAGGTCGGGGAAGCCCTGCGGCGGCTGGAACGCCGACGGCACCGCCCCGTGCGCCAGCGCCACGCTCACGCAGGGGCGCCCCAGCTTTTCGGCCGCAGCCCCGAGCGTGTAGAGGAAGTAGTGCCCGATGACCAGGTCGTTCGCGGCGCAGAGCCGCTCGGAGGCTCGGTACATCTCGACCTCGGCCGGGAGCAAGAAGTGCTCGATGGCCAACTGGGTTTGCCGGATGGCATTGCGCTCGCCCACGATGGCGGCGCCGCATCGTTCGAGCACCAACCGATCGGGCACCACCGGCGAGGCCACGACCTGCAATTCAAAAGGGGACGCCGCCTGGAGCGCGGTGTAGCGGTCGCTGTCCACGCAGGTGATGACGAGCGTCACCTCGTGGCCTGCGGCCTGCAAGCCTTTGGCCAGGGCGACGAAGGGCCGGACGTCGCCGTGGCTACCCCAGGTCTGAATGCCGATCTTCATGAGTGGGTGCCTCGTCTTGCATTCCGTGAGCCCCGGCGCGTGGTGCTGCTCAGCCTCTGATTGATCAGCGGCTGGGGAATGGGGCAGGTGCAGGTGCAGGTGCAGGTGCAGGTGCAGCCGGGACCGCCTCCCAATCCGGGTGCAGGGCCTCCAACAGTCCCAGCACGGGTTGCAGTCTCAAATCCAGCTCGGCTTGCAGCACTTGCTGAAGCTCAGCCCAAAGGCTTTGGCGCCAACCTTTGAAGGGCCAGTCGGCGTCGCCGCTTTTGTCTATTTCAGGCTGAGCCGCCCGCAGCACGGCCACGCGGCGCACCAGCATGGAGGGCAGTACGGCGAGCTTTTGCCGCTCGGGCTCGGCCAGGGCTTGTTCCAACACAGCGTCGAGTGCGGCCAGGCGCAACAGCTCTGGCGTGCGGCTGCTCAGCGCTTTGCGCAAGCCTTCGCGCAAGCTGGCCAGGCGCTGCGCCATGGCGCGCTGTTGGTTGGCGTGGTGAAGGCGAAAGGGCGCGGCGGCTTCGGCCAAGCTCGCGTCACTGGGGGTGGCGGTGCGCAGCGAGCTGCTGTCTTGAAAGCCGGCCTGCAGGCTGCGGCACACGCGCTCCAATTCAGCGGGCCAGGGCTGCTTGGGGGCTTCAGCGGGAGCGGCTTCAGGGGGAAGGCTCAGCGCCTGAGAGAGGGCAATGGCATCGCGCCAGCTCAAGCTTTGGCCCAGCTGCGCAATGGCGGCGCCGGGCTTGCGGGGCGCTGGGGGCAGGCCCCAGTGGCGCAACACCTGCTCCAACGGGCTCGCTCCCAAGCCGGCGCCTGGGCCTTCACCCGGTACGCAGCCTGGAGGCTGCGCCACCGTTCGCTGACCTTCCACTTGCACACCAACCGCCGTCGAAGAAAGACGCGCAGTTTAGGGGGCGCTGCTTTTTCTTCCTGCTCCACCAAGGCGGACCTGCTTGAACACGCTGCGGCCTTGTTCACAATGCCGCATGGCCTCGCTCATCCAAATCCATCAGCCCGCTGATCGGTCGCTCAACGCGGCGCAGCGTCAGTTCAACCGACTACAAGAGCAGATCGGCAAGGCACGCGCCAAGCTAGAAACCTGGGACCGCGAGGGCCCGGCTTTTGCAGAGGCCTTTGCACAACTCGTCGTGCCCTTGAGGCTGCGCGCTGAGCAGATGCAGCGTGACTTCCTTGCTCGCTTGGAGCTCTGGCTGCGCACGGCCAAGTGGGGGCGCGTACAAAAAGAAGAGCTGGCCAGCATCTTTTGCGAGATGGTCGAGGAAGTCATCGTGAGCCATGAGCTGGACGATGCCGCCATTCTTCATTGGAAAGCGCTGCACGACCGCTACGCCGATTTGGAGTTCGACGCTCAGGCCGCCGGTGAGTTGGACTTCATCAAGATCTTGGTGGCCGAGCAAACCGGCTTGAACTTGGACGATGTGCAAGCCAGCGATGAGGCCGAGCTGGTGGAGCAACTGCGCGCTCGGCTGCACGCGCAGATCGAGCAAGAACGTCAAGCCCGGGAGACTGCAGAACCGCCGCCGGCCGCCAAGCAGCAGCGACAAACTGCCGCCCAGCGTCGCCGCGAGGCGGAGCGCGAAGCCGCTGAGCAAGTGGCCAAGCAATCTTTGCGCGAGATCTATCGCAAGCTGGCCAGCCAACTGCACCCCGACCGCGCAGCGGATGCCGCCGACGCCAAGGCCCGCACCGCCCTCATGGCGCGCGCCAATGCCGCCTACGAGAAACAAGACCTGTTGGCGCTGCTGACCTTGCAACTGGAGTTGGAGCACATCGATGCCTCCCATTTGCTGCAAGCCAGCGACGCCCAACTGCGCCACTTCAACGCGGTGCTCAAGGAGCAGTTGCAGGAGCTTCAGGCTGAGCTCGTGCAGCGCGAGCACGCCTTCTTCCACGGCTTCGGCATGGACATACCCTACCGCGCAACAAACCCCGAGAAGCTTGGCACGGTTCTGCAATCCAGCCAGCGCCATTGGCAGGGTCGAGCCTTCATGGCAGAGCAGGATTTGCGGCTGGTGGACACCCCCGAGAGCACCAAGAAGTGGTTGCAAGCGCTGCGCGAGCAAGCCAAGCACCAGCGCTTTTTTTGGTAAGCCAGGCCGCGAGCCTGTTGACAATGCCGCCCCATGCCTCCGACCCAAGACGCCTACACCCCGTGGCTGGCGCAGTTCGCTGCGCTGATGCGCGCCGACTTGCCCACCCCCCCGACCCAGCCGGCGCAAGCGCACATGCCGCCCGCCCTGGATGCACCCGTTTGTCTGATCTTCTCGCCGCACCCGGACGATGAATGCATCGTCGGCGGCCTGCCGCTGCGCCTGCGGCGCGAGGCGGGTTGGCGCGTCATCAATGTGGCCATCACGCTGGGCAGCAACAAGGCCCGCCGCGCACCGCGCTGGGCCGAGCTGCAAGCAGCCTGCGACTACCTCGGGTTTGAATGCTTGCTTCCCGCCGAAGGGGGACTGGAGCAACTGAGCCCCGCCGCCCGCGCCGCCGACCCTACCGCCTGGGCGCCCAAAGTGAGGGTGCTGGCCGACGTGATTCGCCAGCACAAGCCGCAGCTGGTGCTGATGCCGCACGCAGGCGACGGCTCGGCCACGCACATGGGCGTGCACTTGCTCGGGCGCGACGCCATCGAGGCCGCTGGCCGGCCGCTGCTGGCGGCTTTCACCGAGTTCTGGAGCACGCTCACCGCCGCCAATTTGATGGTGATGCTGTCGGAGCCCGACACCGCCGACTTGATTCGCGCGCTGGCCTGCCATGTGGGCGAAGTGACGCGCAACCCCTACCACCTGCGCCTTCCCGCATGGCTGGCCGACAGCGTGCGCCGGGGCGGTGAGCTGGTGCAAGGCGCCGGCAGCGAGCCGCCGCAGGGTGACTTTGCGACGCTGTACCAACTGGACCGATTTGAGGGCTCGGCTTGGGCCAGCGCCGGCCAGGGTCGCATCCTGGGTGTGGACAGCGCGCCGAGCTTGTGAGCTGACTAGGGAAGTGAGTGGTAGCGTGAAGCATCTCGCCACCGGCATACCCCCTATGCGCCCCAACCTGAACCAGAAGCTCGCCCACGCACTGACTTGCTTGGCGGTGGCCGCCCTCGCGGCCGGTAGCGCCCAGGCCACTGAGCCCTCAGCGGCCGATGCCGAGCCAGAGGCCAAGCCAATGAGCCGCTTGTCGCCTTCGGCAAGGGTCACGCCAGCGGCAGCGCCGTGGCGCAATGTGAATGACTGCCCAAGCGCAGCTCGCGGCAAGGTGGTGTCGGCGCAGGCGGAGAGCATTCGCGGGCAGCCGGGCGTGCGGGTCAAGGCGAAGTCCATCAGTGGCTCGACGCTGAACGCCGGCATCCAGCACGCCCGCGAGAGCGA
>JBKCVH010000017.1:0-4506 GCA_046317675.1 Burkholderiales bacterium | reverse complement strand
GTTCAAGAGCTTGATGAACGAACATGACCCAGCCAAGGCCAAAGCCTTGCTGGATTTGCACGGCTTCACGGACCGCGACCGCGACGGCTGGCGCGAGCGGCCCGACGGCACGCCGCTGCGCCTGACCATGAACCTGCAGGAAACGGCCGAGGACCGGGCGCGTGCCGAAATCTGGCAAAAGAGCATTGCCGCCGTGGGCATCCGCATCGACTTCAAGTTTGGCAAGTTCCCCGAGAACCTCAAGGCCAGCCGCGCCGGCAAGCTCATGATGTGGGGCGTCGCCTGGGTGGCCACCACGCCAGACGCTGGCTACCACTTGGCCATTGCCTACGGCCCCAATGCCGGCCAAGCCAACCACGCGCGCTTTGACCTGCCAGCGTTCAACAAGCTGTTTGAAGAGCAGGCGGTTCTGCCCAACGGCCCGGAACGCCAGCGCGTGATGAACGACGCCACCCGCCTCGCCATTGCCTACATGCCCTACAAGGTCAGCGGCCATCGCATTTGGAACGATCTGGCACAGCCTTGGCTGCTGGGCTACGAGCGCAATGTGTTCCGGCGCGACTTCTTTGCCTACGTGGACATCGACACGGCCCGATTGGCGAAGGAAGGCCGCTGATGCGCGGCCTCGCTTGGCTGCTGGCTGCGCTGCTGAGCCTGGGCACGGCGCAGGCCGCCGAGGTGCCGGCCGAGAACAAGAAGGTGCTGCGCTACGCCTTCCGCGTGGCCGAGACCGGCTTTGACCCGGCCAAAGTGCTGGACATCTATTCCCGCACGGTCACCTCGCAAATCTTTGAGGCGCTGATTGGCTACGACCACCTGGCGCGGCCCGTCAAGCTCAAGCCGCTCACAGCCGTGGAGCTGCCCACACCGAGCGAGAACTACACCGTTTGGACGGCGCGCATCAAGCCGGGCATTTACTTCCAAGACGACCCCGCCTTTGGCGGCAAGAAGCGCGAGCTGACCGCGGCCGACTACGCCTACAGCTTCAAGCGCTTTGCCGACCCCAAGAACGCCTCGCCCGCCTGGACCTCGATGGAGAGCTGGCACGTGACCGGCATGAAGGCGGCCCGTGAGCGCGCCGCCAAGTCTGGGCGCTTCGACTACGACGCGCCCATGCAAGGTCTGCAGGTGCTGGACCGCTACACGCTGCGCATCCAGCTCGACCGAACCCACCCGCGCTTTTTGCAAGACCTTGTGCTGTCGGATTTGTTCGGCGCCGTGGCCCGCGAGGTGATTGAAGCCGCTGGCGAAGACACCATGGGCCGCCCGGTGGGCACGGGGCCCTTCATGCTCAAGCAATGGCGGCGCGGCAGCTTCATCGCTTTGGAGCGCAACCCCGGCTACCGCGAGCGCTTTTATGACGCAGAGCCTGCTGCCGATGATGCCGAAGGTCAGGCGCTGCTCGCCCAGTTCAAGGGCCGCCGCTTGCCCATGGTGGACCGGGTCGAGATCAGCATCCTGGCCGAAGACCAGCCGCGCTGGCTGAGTTTCCTGGGCGGTGAGCACGACTTCCTGGAGCGTGTGCCGGAGCCCTTCTTCTCCATCGCCGCGCCCAACAGCCAGCTTGCGCCCAACCTTGCCAAGCAAGGCATGAAGCTGCACCGCACGCTGGGCTCTGACGTGTTCCTGATGTTCTTCAACATGGAAGACCCCGTGGTGGGCGGCATGGAGCCGCACAAAGTGGCACTGCGCCGCGCCATTGGCCTGGCCATGGATGTGCAGCGCGAGATCCGCCTGGTGCGCGGCGGTCAGGCCATTCCTGCGCAGGGCACCCACCCGCCGCATACCACCGGCTACGTTGCGGGATTCAAGAGCGAGCAGAGCGACTTCGACCCCGCGCGCGCCATGGGCCTGCTCGACACCTTTGGCTATGTGGACCGCAACAAAGACGGCTGCCGCGACGCCCCCGATGGCAAGCCCTTGAAGCTGGCCATGTCGACCACGCCCGAAGGCATCCAGCGCCAGATCGACGAGCTGTTCAACAAGGACATGAAGCGCATCGGCCTGTGCATCCCCTTCCATACCGCGAAGTGGCCGGAGCAGCTCAAAGCAGCGCGCGGCGGCAAGCTGCAGATGTGGTCGGTCGCCTACGCCTCGGTCGCGCCCGATGGCGTCACGGCGGCGCAGCGCATGTCGAGCAAGCATGCGGGCGGCAACAACATCTCCCGCTTCAGCCTGCCCGAGGCCGATCGCATCGTCGACCAACTGCAGGAACTGCCCGATGGCCCCGAGCGCCAAGCCCTGTTTGCGCGCATCCAGAACATTGGCAACGCCTACATGCCCTACAAGTTCAAGGGACACCGCTTCTTGCTCGACATCGAACGCAGCCAGATGCGCGGCTACCGCCGGCCCCTCTTTTGGGTGAACTGGTGGGAGTACGTGGACATCAACCCCAGCAAAACCGCCCCATGAAACTCGTTGTCGCCGGCCTGCTGGCCCTGAGCCTGCTCACGCCCGCCTTGGCCAAAGACGAGAAGGTGCTGCGCTACGCCTTCCGCGTGGCCGAAACCGGCTTTGACCCCGCGCGCATCCAGGACCTCTACTCCCGGATGATCACGCCGCACATCTTCGAGAGCTTGGTCACCTACGACCACCTCGCGCGGCCCGCCAAGCTCAAGCCCCTGACCGCCGAGGCGATGCCCGAGCCGAATGCCGACTTCACCGTCTGGACGGCGCGCATCAAGCCCGGCATTTACTTCACCGACGACCCCGCCTTTGGCGGCAAGAAGCGCGAGCTGGTGGCGCAGGACTACGTCTACAGCTTCACCCGCTACGCCGACCCGGCCATCCCCAGCCCCGGCTGGACGGCGGTGGAGACCTGGGGCATCCAGGGCCTGAAAGAAGCCCGCGACAAGGCGCAATCCAGCAAGAAGCCCTTCGACTACGACACGCCCATTGCCGGCCTGAAGGCCGTCGACCGCTACACGATCCGCATCACCCTCACCAAACCCAGCCCTCGCTTTTTGCAAGAGCTGGCGCAGGCCGATTTGTACGGCGCCGTGGCGCGCGAGGTGGTGGAGAAGTACGGCGACCAAATCATGGCGCACCCGGTGGGCACAGGGCCCTTCGTGCTCACCCAGTGGCGCCGGGCTTCGCTGATCGTGCTGGAGCGCAACGCCGCCTACCGCGAGCGCTTCTACGACGCCGAACCCAATGCCGACGATGCCGAAGGCCAGGCGCTGCTCGCCAAGTTCAAAGGCCGGCGCATTCCGATGATCGACCGGGTCGAGGTGAGCATCATTGACGAGAACCAGCCGCGTTGGCTGAGCTTCTTGAACAAGGAGCATGACTTCATTGAGCGGGTACCGGAGGACTTCATCACCCAAGTGGCGCCTGGCGGCAAGCTAGCGCCCAACCTCGTCAAGCAGGGCATGACGCTCTACCGGATCTTGAACAGCGAAGTCTTCTTCAACATGTTCAACATGGACGACCCGGTTGTTGGTGGCATGACGCCCGACAAGGTGGCGCTGCGCCGCGCCATCAGCCTCGCCATGGACACCGAGGCCGAGATTCGCATGGTGCGCCGCGGCCAAGCCATCCCGGCGCAAAGCTCCTATGTGCCCAACACCAGCGCCTACGACCCCAAGCTCAAGACCGAGAACAGCGACTTTGACCCGCCCCGCGCCAAGGGCCTGCTCGACGCCTTCGGCTATGTCGACAAGGACGGCGACGGCTGTCGCGATGCGCCCGACGGCAAGCCCTTGAATCTGGTGATGAACACCTCGCCCGACAACTTCCAGCGCCAGCTCGATGAGCGCTTCGAGAAGGACATGCGGCGCATCAGCCTTTGCATCAAGTTCAACCCCGCCAAGTGGCCCGAACAGCTGCGCGCGGCGCGCACCGGCAAGTACCAAATGTGGCCGGTTGCGCAGCAGGCTGACAAGCCCGACAGCCTCTCAAGCCTTGCCCGCCTGCACGGTGCCCAGATTGGCAGCAACAACCTCTCGCGCTTCAACCACCCCGAGGTGAACAAGCTGTACGAGCAAGCCGCCGTGATGCCCGACGGCCCCGAGCGCTTGGCCGTGTTCCGCCGCGCCGCCCTCATCGCCACCGCCTACGCGCCCATCAAGTTCAAGGGCCACCGGTTCTTGACCGACATCACCCGTGCCCAAATGAGCGGCTATCGCCGCCCGCTGTTTTGGCAGAACTGGTGGGAATACATCGACATCGACGCCTCGAAGGTGCCCCAGTGAACGTCAATCGCCGCACCGCGCTGGCCGCCAGCGCCCTGCCCTTGGCCGTGCCGGTTTCGGCCAGCGATGCGCCCAAGAAGGTCTTTCGCATGGCCTTCCAGATTGCGGAGACGGGCTTCGACCCCGCACGCATCTCGGACATCTACAGCCGCATCGTCACCAGCCACATCTTTGAGGCGCTCTACGGTTACGACCCGCTGGCGCGGCCGGCGCGGCTGGTGCCGCGCATTGCAGTGGCCTTGCCGGAGATGAATGCCGATTTCACCGTGCACACGGTGCGCATCCGACCCGGCGTGTTCTTTCAGGACGAACC
>JBKCVH010000016.1:0-5833 GCA_046317675.1 Burkholderiales bacterium | reverse complement strand
CCATGCGGGCCATCGACTTTTCGGGCGATGGCCGGCGTTGCAAGCCTTACCCAGGGCAACACCCGGGGCGGCGGCTTGCGCCTTGGCCAGTCATCCCGAAAAGTCGCGGCGCGGTCGGAAGGGTTATGCAGACCCTCCCTAGAGCCTTCAACCCAGCCAGGCTTTGAGCTTGGCTGCTAGTTGTTGGGTGGCTTGAAGTGGCGGCAAGGCATCTGCTTGCTCCGGCCCATACCCCCAGGGCACGCGCTGAAACGGCATGCCGGCAGCATCTGCCGCTTCGCCGTCCTCATCACGGTCGCCCACATACAGACACTCGCTGGCCTGCAGGCCATGGGCGCTCACCATCCAGCGCAGCAATGCACCCTTGTTGGCCAAGGGAGGCTGCGGGCCATCGAGAGCATGGGCAGCGCGAAAGTGCCCCTTCCAACCGAGGTGATCAAGAATGAGCTGGGTTGGGTGCCAGCGCTTGTTGGTGGCCAAGTACAGCGGCGCGGCCTGGGCCGCCAGTTCCGACAGCAGCGTGTCAATGCCGGCGTAGACCTGACTGGCCCGATAGCCTTCGCTGTCGTAGTAGCTCATGAAGGCATCGACCAGCGCGTCCAGGGCTGCTTCATCGCTGCGACCGAGGATCAATTTCAGGGTTTGCCGCAGCGGCGGGCCTATCAAATCAGCCGTTAACGCACGGTGCGGTGCCAGGCCCGTGGCCTCAAAGGCGGCGGCATAGCCCGCCAAGATGCTGGGCGCGCTGTCAATGAGCGTGCCGTCGAGGTCGAAAACAAGGGTTCGATGCGTCATGGCCCGGAGTGTCCACCAGCCTCGGAGTCGGCTTTTCCCCGCGTTTTTACCGGGCAAGCACCCACTTCTTTCGGCTCAAGTGGCCAATTGCCGCGCCTACGATGCCCATCCATGGCCGAGCCTTCCGACCACTCCTCAACAAGCCCCCCCGACCCAGCCCTGGGTCCGCTGGTCAGCATCCTGATTCCGACGCACAACCGGCCCGACTACCTGCGCGAGGCGCTGGACAGCGCCTTGGCCCAAACGCACCGGAACCTGGACATCGTCATCAGCGACAACGGCAGCTCCGAAGCCAGCGTGGAGGCGCTGCGCGACATCGTGGCCGCCGACCCGCGCATTCGCTACATCCGTTGCCCAGAGCGCAATCATTACCTCGACAACTGGCTGCATGCGCTGAGTCATGCCAGAGGCGACTACGTCAACTTCCTGATGGACGACGACCTGTTCCACCCGCGCAAAGTCGAGCGCATGCTGGCAGTGCTGCTGGCGCACCCCGATGTTTCGCTCGTCACCTCGCAGCGCACGCTCATCAATGCGCGCGGCGCGGAGCTTCCGCATCTGCCTGAGACGACCCCCTTGTTCGGCGACGACGCCTTGGTGCGTGGCCGCGACCTCGGCGACCGGGTTGTCATGAGCGGTGCCAACGTCATCGGCGAGCCCACCACCGTCATGGTGCGGCGGGCTGACCTCGGCAGCAGCTTCGGCTTCTTCTGTGGTCGCCAGTACATGGTGTTGAGCGACGTGGCCACTTGGCTAAGCCTGATGGCCGGCCGCCGCGTTGCCGTGCTGCGCGAGCCATTGAGCAAGTTCCGCCTGCACGGCGGGCAAGACCAGCGCCGCTCGCTGCAGGTGTTGCAAGCCAATGTGGAATGGCTGCAGTTGTTGCTGGATGCCAACTCTGCCGGCCTTTATCTCACCAACGAGACCGACTTTCAGCGCGTTCTGAAAGCCCAAATTGACAGCCTGGTGCCGTTGATCACCGGCTCCGCCCAGGCTGTGCGCGAGGGCGCCTGCCATGCAGAGCCCATTCAGCGCGTGCTGCGTCAGGGCTTTGACCGGCTCTTTCATAGCGAGCCTGCACCATGAGGCCTTACGTCATCGTCACACCCAGTTGGTGTGTCAGCTCCGGCGTGCGGGTCATGCACGAGCTCTGCCACGAACTGCGGCTGCAAGGGCTGGAAGCCTATGTGCTACTCACCACCGATCTCAGCGGTAGCGGCCCCAAGCTCAATCCTGCGCTGCATACCCCGGCCCTGAACGGCAGCCTGGAAACCCGCTGGCCAGAGCTGTCCCGCGAAGCCATCACCATCTACCCCGACGGCGTGCAGGGCAACCCCATGCAAGCGCAGCGCGTGGTGCGCTACGTGCTGGGCAAGGAAGTGCCCAAGCCGGATGACAACCCGCGTGAGTACCGGCTTTATCACTCCAAGGCGTTTCCTGCCGTCAAGCGCGGAGACCAGCGCACCCTCTACCTGCTGCCCATTGACCTCGGGCTCTTCAACGACCTGGGCCAACCCGAGCGCACCCAAGACCTGCTTTGGGTCGGCAAAGGCGGCCGGCACGTGGGCGCCGAGCGCCCCGATTGCCGAGAAATCACCTACCAGTGGCCGCCCACCCGGCGCGAACTGGCGGCTGAGTTGCGCAAAACGCGCTACCTCTACAGCTACGACACCCTGAGCGCCACCAACTTGGAAGGCATCTTGTGCGGTGCCACCGTGGTGCTCAAGACCATGAACTACCACGGCTGGAGTTGGACGCGCCGAGACATCGAAGCCACCGAGCACGGCAGCGGCGGCTATGCCTTTGGCGATACGCCGTTTGAGATTCAGCGCGCCCAGCAAACGCGCCCTGAGTTCGTGGAAAACATTCGCTACCACCACGCCATGTTCCGCCAGCACCTGTGGGAGTTCGTTGAGAGCTCGCAGCGCTACTTCCGTGAGCGGGTGTCTGGATGAGTCGCGTGCAACTCGCCAACGGCCGGAGCTTTGAAGTTCCCCCTGGCGTGACCCTGCTGGAAGCCGCCGCGCACGCTGGCTTGGCCCTGCCGCACAGCTGCCGCAGTGGCAAGTGCGGCAGCTGCAAGGCGCAATCCAACGTCGCTGCGCGCCACCTGCAGGGCGACGACTGCCTGAGCACGGTCGAGCGCGCCCAAGGCTATGTGTTGACCTGCACCGACACGGCAGACAGCGACCTCCTGCTCGACCTTGAAGATCTCGCCGAGTTGGCCGCTCTGCGCACGCACACCCTTCCGGCCCGCGTACACAGCATGGAACGCCCCTGCCCGGATGTGCTGGTGCTTCGCCTGCGCCTGCCGCCCCATCACGGCCTTCGCTTTCTGCCAGGCCAGTACCTGAACCTGATCGGCCCGAACGGCCTGCGCCGCGCCTATTCCATTGCCAACGCTGACGCCCAGAGCGGGCTTGAGCTGCACATTCGCCATTTAGAAGGCGGCGCCATGAGCCGCGTCGTTTTCCACGAGTTGGCGGTCAACGCGCTGCTGCGCATTCAGGCGCCTCTGGGCAGCTTTCATCTGGGCGATGTGGCCGGACTTCACCTCGTGTGGCTGGCCACCGGAACCGGCTTGGCGCCCTTTAAGGCCATGCTGGAGGCGCTGCAAGCGGCAGCGCGCTCAAGCTGGCCCAAGTCCATCCGCTTCTATTGGGGCAATCGCACCGAGGCTGACTTCTACTGGCAACCACCGCCCACCGACCTGCCTTTGCAGTTCACCCCGGTTTGCTCTCGCCAGGCCGACTGGCCGGGCGCACGCGGCCATGTGCAGGACCACGCGCTGGCGGCAGAGCTCCCGGATCGGGTTTTTGCTTGTGGCTCTGCAGCGATGATCGAATCCGCCCGCGCCAGCTTCTTGGACCGGGGCTTGAACCCACGGCACTTCCAGTCCGATGCCTTTGTGAGCAGCTCATGAACATACGCCGCGCGCTATGAAAGCCGTCATTCTTGCCGGGGGCCTGGGCACCCGCATCAGCGAAGAAACCGCCTTGCGGCCCAAGCCCATGGTGGAGGTGGGCGGACGCCCCATCCTGTGGCACATCTTGAAGATGTACGCCCATCACGGCATCAATGACTTCGTGATTTGCTGTGGCTACAAGGGCAATGTCATCAAGGAGTTCTTTGCCAACTACTTCATGACGCAAAGCGACGTCACCTTTGACATGCGCTCCAACCGCATGGAGGTGCACCACAAGCGCGCTGAGCCCTGGAACGTCACCGTGGTGGACACGGGCGAGCACACCATGACCGGCGGCCGGCTGCTGCGCGTGGCCCGTTACATCGAGCAAGACGAAGCCTTTTGCTTTACCTACGGCGACGGCGTCTCGGACATCGACATCAGCGCCAGCCTGAACTTCCACCGCGAGCACGGCCGCCAAGCCACGCTGGCCGCCGTCTTTCCGCCTGCACGCTTTGGTGCCTTGGACCTTGATGGCGACCGCGTGCGCGCCTTTCAAGAAAAGCCGCGTGGCGAAGGCGGCCGCATCAACGGCGGTTTCTTTGTGCTGTCGCCAGAGGTGCTGAAGCTCTTGGATGGCGACGACTGCGTTTGGGAGCAAGAGCCTCTGGCGGCATTGGCGGCGCAAAACCAACTGATGGCCTTTGCCCACGATGGCTTTTGGCAGCCCATGGACACGCTGCGCGACAAGACGCTCCTTGAAGACCTGTGGGCGCAGAACAAGGCTCCGTGGAAGCAATGGATCTGACCGCCTTCAAGAACACCCGGGTCCTGCTCACGGGTCACACCGGCTTCAAGGGCAGCTGGCTCGCCCTGTGGCTGCACAAGCTCGGTGCCGAGGTGCACGGCTTTGCGCTTGACCCCAGTACCGACCCTTCTCTGTTCGAGCTGGCCCGAGTGGGCGATGTTCTGGCCAGCGATACCCGCGCTGACCTGCGCGACGCTTCGGCCGTGAAGGCCTGCGTGACACGGGTCAGGCCCCAGCTGGTGCTCCATTTGGCTGCACAGGCCCTGGTGCGCCAAAGCTATGCCGAGCCCGCCACCACCTGGGCCACCAATGTGCAAGGCACCGTGCACGTGCTGGACGCATTGCGGGGCCAAGCCGAGTGCCGCGCCGCCGTGGTCATCACCACCGACAAGGTCTACGCCAACCAGGAGTGGGACCACGCCTACCGCGAGACCGACGCCCTCGGCGGCCACGACCCTTACAGCGCCAGCAAGGCCGGCTGCGAATTGGTGGTGGAGAGTTTTCGCAAAAGCTTCTTGGCCGCTCAGGGCCTGCAGTTGGCATCGGCCCGCGCCGGCAATGTGTTCGGCGGTGGCGACTGGGCGGCTGACCGCCTCGTGCCCGACGTGCTTCGCGCACTGGATGCCCAGCAAGCCGTGCCCCTTCGCAACCCGCACGCGGTGCGGCCTTGGCAGCATGTGCTGGAGCCACTGAGCGGCTACTTGCAACTGGCGCAGCAGCTGCTTTCCGGCGCGCCGGGCTTTGACTGCGCTTGGAACTTCGGCCCCGAAGCAACCGATGCGCTACCCGTTCAAGCCTTGGTGCAGGGCCTTGGCGCTGAGTCCACCCTGCAGCCGGGTGAGCACCCCCACGAAGCGGGCCGCTTGGAGCTAGACATCGCCCGCGCCCGCCACCGCTTGCACTGGCGGCCACGCTGGCCTTTGCCGGTTGCCCTGGCCGCCACCCAAGCCTGGCACCACGCCTGGCGCCGAGGCGAAGACATGCAGGCCTACACCCTCTCGCAGATTCAGCAGTACGAAGCCACCCAACGATGATTCCGATTCAAGTTGCCAGCACTCTGGCTCCAGCGCCGCACACCGACCCCGAAGCACTGCGCCTGCGCGAGCAAATTCGCGAGCTGGTGGCGCAGTACGCCGCCATCACCCACGAAGCGGTCAAGCCCTTTGGGCCCGGCCAAACCCCGCTGCCCCCAAGTGGCAAGGTCATCGGCGGCCCGGAGATTCAAGGCATGGTCGACGCCGCGCTGGACGGCTGGCTCACCACCGGTCGCTTCAACGCCGCCTTTGAACAGCGGCTCTCCAAGTACCTGGGCGTGCCCCATGTAC
>JBKCVH010000015.1:0-14422 GCA_046317675.1 Burkholderiales bacterium | reverse complement strand
ACGAGTGCCTTGCCTTTCTGAAATGAACGCCTCCCGCCAAACCGAAGGACGATCCACGTGAGCCTCACACTCCCCCGCGCACCGACCCCCGACCAGCGGCTTGGCCGCTTGGAAGACCCGGTTGGCGACTTCCCGTTCTACGACGGGGCACCCACGGCCATCTCCGGCGCCCAATGGCTGTTGGTCATGGTGGCAACTGCCGTGGGCTTTGGGCTGCTGATCGCACCCATTACCTGGCCCGGTGGTGCGATCGGCGCTTGGATTCCCGTCCTGCTGTTCCCCGCCATTCCGCTGGCCGCCTTGGCCTTCGTGGCGCCAGAAAGTTGGCGAGCGATCTTCGGCCGGGTGGGGTGGCGCGAGCTGCGGCTGATGATCGGCTTCGCTTTGCTCAACATCGTGGTGACCATGAGCGTGGGGGTACTCGTCAATTCGTTCGCCGAGGTGTCCTCCAACGCAGCGGGGGCGAAGTTGGCTAGCCAAGACGTGCAAGGCCAGCTCCAAATGTTCGCGCGCATGGCCCCCCAGTTGTTCGGTGAAGAGTTGATCACCGTGCTGCCCTTCTTGGCCTTGATGCACCTGTTCACCCACGGGTTCGGGGCGGGGCGCAAGGGGGCCATCGTGGCGGCATGGCTCATTTCTTCTTTGATCTTCGCCATGCTGCACCTGCCCACGTACAACTGGAACTGGGTTCAGTGCATCGCCATCATCGGCACAGCACGCTTGGTGTTGACGCTGCCGTGGATCATGACCAAGAACATCTGGGTGTCGACGGGCGCGCACATCACGAACGACTGGCTGATCTTTGGCGCCGGCCTGCTCGGTGCCGGGCTTGCAGCCAAAGCTTGAACCCCATTGAACACGGGTCCGGCCCCGTGTAAAACGCAGCACAGCATCATGAGTCTGAAGAACGTTCATTCACAGCAAGGAGAGAACATGCGACGAGAGTTTTTGACCAAAGCGGGGGCTTGCACACTGGGCTTGTTGCCGGCCACGTCGGCTCTGGCCAGTTGGGGCGAGGGCGAGTACCGCATCCAGCAGGCGCTGTACGGAACCAGTCAGCGAAACGTTGACGTCACACAGCGTTTGCGGGATTTGGCCAAGCGCGATGCGCGCTTTCAACTCAGCAATCGCACCTTCGGGGTCGACCCCCATCCGGGCAAGGTCAAGACGCTTCGCATCATTGCGACCGGCGCCAACGGGCGCATGCGCACCTTCGAGTACACGGAGGGCAGTTGGGTGGACGGCGGTGAGTTCAGTGGGTGGTCGGGCGGCAATTGGGGCCAAGGGGGCTTTGGCGGCTCCCCCGGCTATCACGATGGCGGCGAGGGCGAGTACCGCATCCTTCGCGCGCATTACGGCACGGAGGAGAACCACATCGATGTCACGCAAGCGCTGCGCGATTTGGCGCGCCGTGACCAACGCTTCAAGCTCAGCAACGCCACGTTCGGCTCAGATCCTGATCGCGGCCGAGTGAAGTCGCTTCGCATCTACGCGAAGGGGCCTGGCGGCTCGCCGCGAATTTTTGAGTACGTCGAAGGCGGATGGGTGGATGGCGCGAAATTCAGCGGTTGGTCGGGCGGCCAATGGGGCAATGCCTCAGACGGCACCTGGGACGGTGGCTGGGGTGGCGGCCGCCCTGGCTACGGTAATCAGGCGTCTGGATCGGGATACGGGTCTGGGGTGCGCATCGTCACCGCGGAGTACGGCGCCGGGAGTCGTCGCATCAACATCACCCGGCGCTTGCAGGACCGGGTCCTCAATGGGCGCTTGTTCATCAAAGTGAACAATGATTTGGCAGGCGAAGACCCAGCCGAGAACCGGCCAAAGCAACTTTGGGTGCTGTACAGCGTGAACGGCCGAGAGCAGCGCCGTGTGTTCAACGAGGGTCAGTTTTTGAGTCTGCCCTGAGGTTCGAGTGGTGATGCTCTGCGGGGCTCAAAGGCAGCCTTTGCAGAGCGCCCCAAACGCTCGAATGGATACGAGTTTCTTTGGAGGGTCCAGATGACCAAGGCGATCGGTTCAACGCGCACCGCGGCGGGTGTTGTGGCATTCGCCCTGCTCACCACAGGCTGCGCCAACATGGACGACAGGCAGCAGCGAACGGCGCAAGGTGCGGCCATCGGCGCGGTGGCGGGAGCGATCATCAGCAAGGCAACCGGCGGCAGAGCCAGCACGGGCGCTGCCTTGGGCGGGGTGGTTGGTGCCGTGGGCGGCAACCTGTGGTCCCAACGCATGGAAGAGAAGCAACGCGCCATGGAACGGGCGACGCAGGGCACGGGCGTTGAGGTGACGCGTACGGCCGACAACCAGCTCAAGATCGAGGTGCCCAGCGACATTTCCTTTGCGGTGGGCAGTGCCGCCATCGAGCCGCGTCTTCGGCCCGTGTTGGAGGCGTTTGCGCACGGTTTGGATCGAGATCGCACCAGCCATGTGCGTGTCGTCGGGCACACCGACTCGACAGGCAGCGATGCGATCAACGACCCGCTGTCCCAACATCGCGCGGAGGGCGTTCGCAACTTCTTGGTGGACCGGGGCGTGAGCAGCGATCGCATTGAGGCCGTTGGTCGCGGCGCTCGCGAGCCCGTGGCTTCCAACACAACGGCCGAAGACCGTGCGCGCAATCGCCGTGTCGAGATCTTCCTGCGCGAACCTGAAATGCAACCCTGATTCAATCGCTGCACTCGCTCAACCTAGTCAATTGGAGCCATTTCAATGATGCATCGCCGTCTGCCCCGCGCACTGTCACTCACCTTGGCCCTGGCCCTGTGCTTGCCGGCTTCAGGGCCTGCTTCGGCCGGGCCGGCCGCTGACCTCGCTGATTTGATCGGCGCCAAAGGGGCCGGCGCGGAATCCGACATGGAGCGCCGTGGCTACACCCACATCGACACGAACAAGTCCACGCATGCGAGCTTCAGCTACTGGTGGAACAACAGCAAGGCCTCGTGCGTGCGCGTCACCACACGTGATGGGCGCTACCAGTCGGTGATCGACGCCGACGCCTCGGACTGCGGTCAGACCAAGAAAGAAAGCGGCATGAGCGATGGCGCCAAGGTCGCCGTCGGTGCGGCTGCATTGCTTGGGATCGCAGCCTTGCTCCATAAGTCGCACCACCGCGATGACGACCGTTCCTACAACCAGGATGAGACGGCCGAATTTGAGCGCGGCTACCGCGATGGTCTCTACAACCACAGCTTTCACAACTACAGCGACAGCCGCGAGTACAGCAGTGGCTATAGCAAAGGCTCGGAAGAGCGCAACCAGAACTCTCGCTATCGGAATGGTTACGGCAACTCCGATTACGGCCCCCGGTGGGAGCGCTGCGCTGACGAAGGTAGCTATTGCAGCTTCCGGGGAGCCGGCGTGGTTCGATTCGGTGCCGACGGTCGCTTCCTGACGCGCCGTGGGTTAAACGGCATGGGGTGCGACTCGCGGACCTTTGGCGACGATCCCGCTTACGGCAAGCACAAGCAGTGCTTTGTTCGCAAAGACTGAGTTCCTACCGACCTACCGGGCTCTGAACGGGCAGGCGATCTCCGTGCATCACGGCGCTTGCCTTGCTCAAACGCTGCCTGATGCCACACGCAGCCCCTTCACTTCAACAATTGACGGCACATCATGGGTAATGCAAACAAATGGGGCGCTGAAGCCCTAGGTACTTTCTGGCTGGTGTTGGGGGGCTGCGGAAGCGCGGTGCTGGCGGCAGCATTTCCGCAGGTGGGCATTGGCCTGCACGGGGTGTCGCTCGCCTTTGGCCTCACGGTTTTAACGATGGCGTTCGCCATAGGGCACATCTCGGGCTGCCACCTCAACCCTGCGGTATCCATCGGGCTGTGGGCAGCGGGTCGATTCCCTGGCAAGGACTTGCTTCCTTACATCGTGGCGCAAGTTCTGGGCGGCTTGATTGCAGCTGCGGTCCTGTTCACGATCGCCAGTGGGGCCCCAGGTTTTGACGTGAGCAAAGGCTTTGCCTCCAATGGCTACGGTGCGCATTCGCCAGGCGGCTACTCGTTGCAAGCGGCCCTGTTGACCGAAGTGGTGATGACCGCCTTCTTTCTTTTGATCATCTTGGGCGCCACAGACCGGCGCGCTCCGGCCGGCTTTGCACCGATCGCGATTGGATTGGCGCTGACCTTGATTCACCTCATTTCCATTCCCGTGACCAACACCTCGGTCAATCCTGCGCGCAGCACGGGCGTGGCTGTGTTCGCGGGCGGCTGGGCGGTTCAGCAACTTTGGCTCTTTTGGGTTGCGCCCATTGCCGGTGCCGTGCTGGGAGCAGTGATGTACCGATTCATTTCCCCACAAGAGACAGGGCCTCAGTGAACCCGTTCGCCACCCGCAATGAAACTCGACTGAGCTTGGACTCAATGCCCTAGGCGACGGCATCGCCGCGTCACCGATACCCTGCCAGGAGAAAGCAATGTGGAAGCGAAGCTGGGTCTGGCTCGTGCTAACGGTTTCTTTGGCCGGCTGCGCCACGTGGGTATCGAGCGACTGGGTCTCGCGCTTCGGGCCGGCCGAACCCACGCGCTTCGATCAGCCGGTGGCGGTCGCACCGGGCGCGCCCACTTACCTCGGCAACATCAAGCCGATCTTGGACCAGCGGTGCGCCGTGTGCCACGGCTGCTACGACGCGCCCTGCCAACTCAAGCTCACCAGCTTTGAGGGCCTGACCCGTGGACTGACCAAGGCGCCGGTGTATGGCGAGCTGCGGTGGAACGAGGCCCCGCTGACGCGCCTGGGGCTGGACGCTCAGAAGCCCTCACAGTGGCGGCGCATGGGCTTTGAGCCCGTGCTGAACGAGCACCCGTCATCGCCCCAAGTCGAGCTGGAAGCCAGCGTGCTGTGGCGCTCGCTGGCCTTGAAGCAGTCCCAGCCTTTGCCAGCGGTGCAGGTGCTGCCTCCGGCTTTCGATTTCTCGCTGGACCGCAGCAACAGCTGCCCCAGTGCGGAAGCCTATGGCGCGCACGCCGAACGGCAACCGCATGGCGGCATGCCCTACGGCCTGCCCGGTTTGACCGAGGCCGAGATGGCCTTGGTGCAACGCTGGTTGCAGGCTGGTGCGCCCAAGGGCGAGCCGCAAGCTTTGCCGGCGGCGGTGCTTCGGCAGGTGGCCCAGTGGGAGCGGTTTTTGAACGGCGACTCGCTCAAGGCGCAGTTGGTGGGCCGCTACCTGTATGAGCACCTGTTCCTGGGCAGCTTGGTGTTCGAGGGCGACCCCCAGCGTCACATCTTCAAGCTGGTGCGCAGCAAGAGCCCGCCGGGACAGCCGGTGGATGTAATCGCCACGCGGCGCCCATTCGACCCGCCGGGGGTCGCGCGCCCTTACTACCGATTGGCGCACAGCAGCGAAACAGTGTTGGCCAAGACGCACATGCCCTACACCCTCGGTGCGGCGCGCTTGGCCCGCTGGACGAACTGGTTCGTGCGGCCCGACTTCCAGGTGGCGGTGCTGCCGGGCTACGACCCTGACGCCGCAGCCAACCCGTTCCAGACCTTCGCGGCCTTGCCCCTGGACTCGCGCTACCGCTTCTTGCTGGACGACAGCGGCTTCTTCGTCAGCAACTTCATCAAGGGGCCGGTGTGCCGCGGGCAGACGGCCTTGGACGTCATCAACGACCGCTTCTGGGTCTTTTTCGTAGATCCAGCCATTGGCGCCAACGACGACGCGGCGCAACTCGTCGCCCGTGAGGCGGCCCTGCTGCGCATGCCGGCGGCCGACGGCAGCAACAGCAGCTTGCTTTCGTGGCGCGCGGTGGCACAGGCCGAAGATGCACTGCTGGCGGCCAAGACCCGCCACATGGAGCGCGTGTTTGGCGCAGGGCGCAAGCCCATCGATCTGGACTTCGTCTGGAAGGGCGATGGCCACAACCCCAACGCCGCCCTGACCATCTTTCGGCACTTCGACAGCGCCACCGTGGAGCGGGGCTTGGTGGGCGACGCCCCCAAAACCGCCTGGGTGATCGGCTACCCGCTGCTGGAGCGCATTTACTACCTCCTGGTGGCCGGCTTCGATGTGTATGGCAACACCTCGCACCAGCTGCAAACGCGCTTGGCCATGGACTTCCTGCGCATGGAAGGCGAGGCGCACTTCCTGATGCTGTTGCCGCAATCGGCCCGCATCCCCTTGCGTGACGCTTGGTACCGAGGGGCCAGCGACGAGGTCAAGCAGCGCGTGCTCGGGGGCGTGTACCGCTTTGATGCGGAAAGCGGCATCGCCTACCCACCAGGGGCGGACCCGCAACAGCACCTGTACGGCCTGCTGAATGACCGCCTGGCGCCGGTGCTGAACCGGCGGCATGCGCTGAACATAGTGAACGAGCCCAATGCCCAGACCCTGACCGCCCTCAACGATTTGGCGCAGGTGGAGGGGGCGGCGCTGCAGTGGCTGCCAGAGATGGTCTTGCTGCGCGTTGAAGCGGAGGGGCCCTACGCCAGCGCGCCCCGCCACTACAGCCTGCTGCGCAACAGCGCACACACCAACGTCAGCAGCCCCTTCCGCGAAAGCAGCCGGCTGGTGCCTTCCGAGCACACCTTGACGGTTGCGGCTGGCTTCGTGGGGGCCTACCCCAACGCAATCTGGCGCGTCGGCCCGTCGCAGTTGCCAGACTTGGTGAAGTTGGTGCGGCAACTGGGTTCCGAGGCCGACTACCGCGCCCTGGTCGACCGCTTCGGGGTGCGCCGCACCAGCCACGACTTTTGGTCCACCAGCGATGCCCTCATGCGCGCCTACCAAGGCTGGGCGCCTGCCGAAGCGGGGCTGCTGGACTGGAGCCGGCTCGAGAACCGATGACCCCTTTGCTGACGTTCACAAGTCTCCATGATTATTTTTAGTCCTTGCATTGGGCTGAAGGAAGTCGATGGCCAGCGTTTCCTGGCACTCAACCGACGGGCTATGGCGGAACCCCGTTGGTGTTGAGTCAAGCAGTCGCGGCCGGACGGCGGGGATGGCAGTTTTTCGGCGCCGAACTGTTGAGTCTGAATGTCTTCGATGAGTCGGTATCGCCAGCTCGCGCGGCAGGAAAGCAGTCGGCGAAACAGCGAAACCGCCCAGTCGCAAACCTAGGGCAGCTGTACCTCGGATAGCTGCCGCTCAAGCCAGCACTGGCGGCTGAATCGAGCGTCGGCTTGATGGCAGATACCGTGAGTACGCCCGCTGACGCCGACCGACTCCTCCCGCTGCAACGCGGTCGTTTCCCAGCTTAAGGCGCGCGTCTCTGCGCCAGTTGCCGCTAGGCCAGTCGCAACAACTAGCGACAGCCAGTCGCAGAACTGTGGTGCCAGTCGCAATTACTTTGGCGCCCTACGACTATGGCCCCAGTCGCAATTGCGGCCCTGCAGTGGTGCGTTTGCATCGACTGAGAAAGTTCGCAGAAGTTCTGAGAACCTACACCTCTACGCGTCGATATTCGCCGCCCTCAGCGCATTCGCCTCGATGAAGTTCCGACGCGGCTCCACCTCGTCGCCCATCAGCATGGTGAACACGCGGTCGGCTTCGATGGCGTCTTCGATCTGCACGCGCAGCAGGCGGCGCACGGTGGGGTCCATGGTGGTTTCCCAGAGCTGGCTGGGGTTCATTTCACCCAGGCCCTTGTAGCGCTGGCGGCCCACGCTGTTTTCGGCTTGCTGCATGAGCCAGGCCATGGCGGCGCGGAAGTCTTCGACTTTGGATTCTTTGGCTTTTTCGCCCTCGCCCTTGCGCACGATGGCGCCGGGCTGGATGAGGCCTTGGAAGCTGAGGCCGGCGTCGGCGAGCACTTCGTAGTCGGCGCCGTGCACGAAGTCAGCGTGGATGACGCTGGCGCGCACGTTGCCGTGGTGCATGCGGGCAATTTTGAGGAAGAACTTGTCGGTGCGGGGGTCGGTTTCGGCGCTGACTTCGGCGTCGTGCAGCAGGCCTTTGAGCTTGGCGGCGCCTTCTTCGGCGGCTTCGCGGGTTTCGAGGCTGATGGCGAGGCCGCTGGCCAGGACGTGCAGGGCTTCGATGTCCATCCACTTCGAGAGGCGGGTGATGACGGACTGGGCGGCCACGTACTTGCGGGCGAGGGCGTCGAGGGTGTCGCCTTTGAGGGTGGTGCCGGTGCCGGTATCCAAACTGGCTTCTTGCAGCGCGACCTTGAGCAAGAAGGCGTCGAGCTCGTGGCCGTCTTTGAGGTACTGCTCGTGCTTGCCTTGCTTGACTTTGTAGAGCGGCGGCTGGGCGATGTAGATGTGGCCGCGCTCCACCAGCTCCGGCATTTGCCGGTAGAAGAAGGTGAGCAGCAGGGTGCGGATGTGGGCGCCGTCGACGTCAGCGTCGGTCATGACGATGATGCGGTGGTAGCGGAGCTTGTCGGCGTTGAAGTCGTCGGTGCCGCCGGTGCGGCCAATGCCGGTGCCCAGGGCGGTGATGAGGGTGACGATTTCGTTGGAGCTGAGCAGCTTTTCGTAGCGGGCTTTTTCGACGTTCAAGATCTTGCCGCGCAGGGGCAAGATGGCTTGGAACTTGCGGTCGCGGCCTTGCTTGGCGGAGCCGCCGGCGGAGTCGCCCTCCACGATGTAGACCTCGCACAGGGCGGGGTCCTTTTCTTGGCAGTCGGCCAGTTTGCCGGGCAGGCCCATGCCGTCGAGCACGCCTTTGCGGCGGGTCATTTCGCGGGCTTTGCGGGCGGCGTCGCGGGCGCGGGCGGCGTCGATGATCTTGCCGCAGACGATCTTGGCGTCGATGGGGTTCTCAAGCAGCCAGTCGGTGAGCAGGCGGCCGACGATGTCTTCGACCGGGGCACGCACTTCGCTCGAAACGAGCTTGTCTTTGGTTTGGCTGCTGAACTTGGGTTCGGGCACCTTGACGGAGACGACGCAGGCCAGGCCTTCGCGCATGTCGTCGCCGGCGACTTCGACTTTGGCTTTTTTGGCCAGGTCGTTGTCGTCAATGTATTTGTTGATAACCCGCGTCATGGCGGCGCGCAGGCCGGTGAGGTGGGTGCCGCCGTCGCGCTGGGGGATGTTGTTGGTGAAGCAGAGGACGGACTCGTTGTAGCCGTCGTTCCACTGCATGGCCACTTCAACGCCCACGGGGGTGTTGTTGTCGCTTTGCTTCTCGCCCATGGCGTGGAAGATGTTCGGGTGCAGGGTCTTTTTGCCCTGGTTGATGAACTCCACGAAGCCCTTGACGCCGCCGGCGTAGGCGAAGTTGTCTTCGCGCTGGTTGCGTTCATCCACCAGGCGGATCTTGACGCCGTTGTTCAGGAAGCTGAGCTCGCGCAGGCGCTTGGCCAGCACTTCGTAGTGGTACTCGACGTTGGTGAAGATGGTGTCGTCGGGCAGGAAGTGGACTTCGGTGCCGCGCTTGTCGGTCGTGCCCGTGATCTTCATGGGGCTGACTTCGACGCCCTCTTGCATTTCCAGCACGCGGTCTTGCGGAATGCCTTGGCGGAATTCCATTTGGTGCACTTGGCCGTCGCGGCGGATGGTGAGGCGCAGGAACTTGGACAGGCCGTTGACGCAGCTGACGCCCACGCCGTGCAAGCCGCCCGAGACCTTGTAGCTGTTCTGGTTGAACTTGCCGCCGGCGTGCAGCTCGGTCAGGGCAATTTCAGCGGCGGAGCGCTTGGGCTCGTGCTTGTCGTCGAACTTGATGCCGGTGGGAATGCCGCGGCCGTTGTCGATGACGCTGATGGAGTTGTCGGAGTGGATGGTGACGGTGATGTCGTCACAGTGGCCGGCCAGGGCTTCGTCAATGGAGTTGTCGACCACTTCAAAAACGAGGTGGTGCAGGCCGGTGCCGTCGGAGGTGTCGCCGATGTACATGCCGGGGCGCTTGCGCACGGCTTCCAGGCCTTCCAGGATCTGGATGGACTCGGCGCCGTAGCCCGGTTGCGGGCCTGTGGAGGCCGGCGGCGGGGTGGGGGTGGCGTCGTTTTCGGGAATCGTCGGCTCGGTCATCGGAACACTTTCAGGAAACCATCTAAACACCAAAGCGGGCCGAAGCCCGCTTTGTTCTTGACGCGAGTTGCGTCAGATGCGCATTGGCATAACGACGTACTTGAAGTCAGTGCGTTCGGGCATGGTGAACAGCGCAGAGCTTGCGCTGTCGTGCAGGCTCAGGCCCACCATTTCTTGCGGCATGTTGGCCAAGACTTCGGTCAGGTACTGGACGTTGAAGCCGGTCTCGATCTTCTCGCCGTCGTAGTCAATCTCGATTTCTTCCTTGGCCTCTTCCTGCTCGGCATTGCTGGCGGCAATGGTGAGCAGGTGGTCGGCAAAGCTCAGGCGCACGGCTTTGAACTTCTCGCTGGTCAAGATGGCGGCGCGTTGCAGCGCGGCCAGCAGCGGGGCGCGGCCCAGCACCAGTTGGTAGCGGTGGTTCTTGGGAATGACGCGGTTGTAGTCAGGGAACTTGCCCTCGACCAGCTTGGTGACGAACTCCATGCCGCTGAAAGCGAAGCGGGCTTGGTTGCCGCTGAAGCGCATTTCAATGGCGGCGTTCTCATCCTTGTCTTTCAAGAGGCGCTGCAGTTCCAGCACCGTCTTGCGCGGCAAGATGACTTCTTGCTTGGGCATGGTCACGTCGAGCGTGGCCTGGGCCAGGGCAAGGCGGTGGCCGTCGGTGGCAACCAAGGTCAGGCTGTTGCCTTCGGCCACGAACAGGATGCCGTTCAGGTAGAAGCGGATGTCGTGCACCGCCATGGCGAAGTGCACTTGGCTGATGAGGCCGCGCAGCGTGGCCTGGGGCACGCTGAAGGCGGGGCCGAAGTCAGCGGCTTCTTGCACCAGCGGGAAGTCTTCAGCCGGCAGGGTTTGCAGGGTGAAGCGGCTTTTGCCCGCTTGCAGCGTGAGCTTGGCTTGGCTGCTGGAGAGGCTGCAGATCTGGTCGGCCGGGAGGCTGCGCAAGATGTCAATCAGCTTCTTGGCTTGCACGGTGGCGGCGAAGGGCTCCGAGCTGCCGTCGAACTTGGCGCGGGTGCGAACCTGGATTTCCAGGTCGGAGGTGATGAATTCCACCTCGTCGCCCTCGCGGCGCAGCAGCACATTGGCCAGGATGGGCAGGGTGTGCCGCTTCTCCACGATGCCGGCCACCGATTGAAGGGCGGACAGCAGCTGGTCTTGCGGGCCTTTGAGAACGATCATGCTTCGCGTCTCCGAGAGGGTGATTTTTTGGTCGCGCGCGATTCTCGCCGCACGCGGGTGCTCAACCCTTGAGCGTTTGTTCGAGGACGTGCAGTTGCTGGTTCAGCTCGGTGTTCTTTTGGCGCTCGCCACCGATCTTGCGCACGGCGTGCAGCACCGTGGTGTGGTCGCGGCCGCCGAACAGCTCGCCAATCTCCGGCAGGCTCTTTTGCGTGAGCTCTTTGGCCAGGTACATGGCAATTTGGCGCGGGCGGGCAATGCTGGCCGGGCGCTTCTTGCTGTACATGTCGGCCACTTTGATCTTGTAGAAGTCAGCGACCGTCTTCTGGATGTTCTCGACGCCGATCTGCCGGTTCTGGATGGAAAGCAGGTCTTTGAGCGCCTCGCGGGCCAGGGTGATGGTGATTTCTTTGTGCGAGAACTTGGCAAAAGCCAAGACCTTGCGCAGCGCACCTTCGAGCTCGCGCACGTTGGCGCGCACGTTCTTGGCCACGAAGAAGGCGACGTCTTCGGGCATGGGAATGCCTTCTTGCTCGGCCTTGCGGATCAAGATGGCGACGCGCATTTCCAGCTCGGGCGGCTCGATGGCGACGGTCAGGCCGGCGTCAAAACGGCTGGTCAGGCGTTCATCGATGTTGGCCAGGCCCTTGGGATAGGTGTCGCTGGTCATGATGATGTGCGCCTTCTTGGCCAGCAGGGCCTCGAAGGCATTGAAGAATTCTTCTTGCGTGCGGTCCTTGCCGGCGAAGAACTGGACGTCGTCAATCAGCAGCAGGTCGAGCGCGTGGTACTTGGCTTTGAGCTGGTCAAAGGTTTTGCGCTGGTAGTTGTAGACGACGTCAGAAATGAACTGCTCGGCGTGCAGATAGAGCACGCGGGCGTCGGGGCGATCTTTCAGGAGCGCATTGCCCACGGCGTGCACCAAGTGCGTTTTGCCAAGGCCGACGCCGCCATAGATAAACAGCGGGTTGTAAGCCGCGCCAGGCGCGCCGGCCACGTGCAAGGCAGCGGTGCGCGCCATTTGGTTGGCGCGGCCGGGCACCAGGGTGTCAAAGGTGAGCGCGGGGTTCAGCCGGCTTTGCGGCGCCACTTGCGTGCTGCCCGCCCAGGTGTGGGTGGGCTGCGGCGCGGGGCGAGCCGCAGGGCCACCTGAACCGCCTGGGGCATTGGCTCCACCGGGAACCGCGTTGTTGCCTGCGGGCGCGCTGGAACCCGCGCTGGTCTGCGCAGCGGCGGCCAAAGCGGCCGGCGTGGTGGCGGTTTGCGCCGCACGCGGGCTCACCACGAGGTCCAGGCGCACGGCGCGGCCAGCGAGTTCGCTGGCAATGCCCTCAATGCGGCTGGCGTACTGCGCCCGAATCCAGTCCAACTTGAAGCGGTTGGGCACAGCCAGCCGCAAACCGAGTTGCCCGTCTTGGCTTTGGCATTCAGCGGCAGGAAGTGGGCGAATCCAGGTGTTGAACTGCTGCTCAGGCATTTCGGTTGCCAAGCGTTCGCAGGTTCGTCCCCAGAGATCTGCGAGCGCCGACACGTCGTCGCTCGGCAGCAGCAGGGCAGGATTCAAATCTCCCATTCGTCTTTCGCTCTTTGTGGCTGTGTTCGTCGTTGTTTCTGTTCTTGGCGGCGCTCTCGGTTCGCGCTTAGCGCGGAGCTACAACTTGTGGACAAGTCGGCCAAGGAGGGCACGGAGTGTAGCCAAGCGAGGCCTTGCTGGGGTGGCTTATCCACAGGATTTTTGGCTGGAGAAAGGGGCGGCCTTCCCCATGCTTTGCTGCCCCACACTTGACTGCAGTGAGTAAGGTTTGGTGTAATCGCGGGCTTTTCGCCAAACAGAGCCAAATTTCTGGCGCTGCTCGCGAAGTCTTACTTCCCTCAAGAAGCCAACCCCGTCGTCCGTGCCCGTGCTGCAAGAGTGTCTTGTTGCTGGCGTGCAGACCACGACGCTGAAAGGTCAAGAACATGAAACGCACTTATCAAGGCTCCAAGGTCCGCCGCGCCCGTACGCACGGTTTCCTGGTGCGCATGGCCACCCGTGGCGGTCGCGCTGTGCTGAACGCACGCCGCGCCAAGGGCCGCAAGCGCCTCGGCGTTTAAGGTCCAGGACGCGCCCGCTCCGCCTCCAAGAGCCGGCGACGCCATGCCGCCGCCCAGGCTCGATCACCTGCTCCGAGCGGCCGATTTCGAGCGACTGCTGAAAACACCCAGCCGAGCTCGCTCGACATTGTTCGCTTTGCATCACCTGGCCTCTTTTCCCAGCCAGCCGGCCAAACCGATTGGCTTGTCCCGAAAAGAGTTATCCACAGGCGATGCACCGGAAGCCCACAAGATTGTGGATGAATGCCCAGCCGCCCTGCCTCAGGGGTATTGGCTGGGCTTTGTCGTTCCCAAACGCATGGCGAAGCGCGCGGTGACGCGCAACCTGATTCGCCGCGTGGTGCGCGCCAGTTTTCAAGGGCAATTGGACGCAGGCCTGCCGTTCCCGGCGGGGCTGTGGGCGCTGCGCCTGCGCGCTCCAATCGACAAAAAGCAGTTCAAGAGCGCCAAGAGCGATGCGCTGCGCGCGCACCTGCACGAAGACTTGGCCGTGCTTTGGCGGCGCACGCTGAACCCAAGGCCGCCCCGCCCAGCCGGAGCGCCGGCCGCATGAAACGCTTTTTGCAGCTCCTGGTGCGCGGCTATCAGCTGCTGTTCAGCCATTGGGTCAATGCCGGTTGCCGGTACAGCCCGAGTTGTTCGGCCTATGCCATGCAGGCCCTTGAGCGCCATGGCGCTGGCGCTGGCACTTACTTGGCGGCGCGGCGCATCTTGCGCTGCAACCCGTTTTGCCTGGGGGGCCACGACCCGGTCCCCGAGGAAACTCCCCGCTTGTTCTCCGCGTTGCTGACCCCAGCTTCGCGTCGCTCATCCTCTTCTCAAACCACGAAGTCCTCATGAACGACATCCGCCGTACCGTGCTGTGGGTTGTCTTCACCATGTCCCTGTTTTTGATTTGGGATGCATGGCAGAAGCACCAAGGTAAGCCTTCCTTCATCAGCCCGACGCCCGCCCGTCCGGCCGCAGCCGCCTCGCCCACCCCGGCGGCGAGTGGCGTGCCTGACGCCAAGGCCGTGGCTGGAACGCCGCCCGCCGTGGCGGGTGCGCCGGCCGCTGTGCTGGCCCCGGCCGGCGAGTTGTTCGTGGTGGACACCGACTTGGTGAAGGCCACGTTCAGCAGCGTGGGCGGCAGCTTGGTGCAGCTGGACCTGCTCAAGCACCGCGACGACAGCGAAGAGCGCGGCCCGATGCGCGTCGTCGACCCAAGCCATGGCTACAC
>JBKCVH010000014.1:0-4914 GCA_046317675.1 Burkholderiales bacterium | reverse complement strand
CTTGCAAGCGACCCTCGACCAAATCCATGCCGAGGTGCAGCCGCTGCTGGGTCGCGGCAAGGTGGCCAGCTACATCCCGGAATTGGCCAAAGTGCGCGGCGACCAGTTCGGTATGGCGGTGGTCGAGATTGACGGCAGCGTCCACGCCTGCGGGCAATCGCGCACCGGGTTTTCGATCCAGTCGGTCTCCAAGCTGTTTGCGCTGACCCTGGCCTACCAGTGCGAAGGCGACGCCCTTTGGGAGCGCGTGGGCCGCGAGCCTTCGGGTTCGGCCTTTAACTCGCTGGTGCAACTGGAAACCGAGCACGGCAAGCCGCGCAACCCCTTCATCAATGCCGGCGCTTTGGTAGTGACTGACGTGCTGTGCAGCCGCTTCGTCAACCCCGATGCGGCTCTGGTGGAGTTCGTTCGCCGCCTCGCTGGCAACAGCAACATTGACTATGACCTCGCCGTGTCGCGCAGCGAACTGGCCACCGGAACGCGCAACCGCGCCATGGCCAACTTCATTGCCAGCTTTGGCAACCTGCGCAATCCGGTGGAAGAGGTGATGCGGGCCTACTGCCAGCATTGCGCCATTCACATGGACTGCATTGATTTGGCGCGTGCCGTGGCCTTTTTGGCGCATGGCGGCGTCAACCCCTGGAGTGGCGAGCGGGTGGTGGACGCCGGCACCGCCAAGCGCCTGTCGGCCTTGATGCTGACCTGCGGCACCTACGACGCCGCCGGCGACTTTGCTTACCGCGTGGGCCTGCCCGCCAAGAGCGGCGTGGGCGGCGGCATCGTGGGGCACTTGCCAGGTCAGTTCGGGGTCTGCGTTTGGTCGCCCGAACTGGAGCCCAGTGGCAATTCCCACGCTGGCAGCTTCGCCTTGGAACGATTCACTACGCTGACGGGCCGCTCCCTGTTCTGAGTCGCGACCCAACGCGATGCTCAGGCAGCACTTGCGCTAGCTGCTGCAAGTGCCTTATTTGATTGAGTTTTTTCCACAGACAACTGTGCGAAACCTCAGCTAAGTCCTTGTTCTCATTGAAATATTTGCTCACCTTGGGGGTGTCAGACCGCGTCCGCACGCGATAAAGTTGGGGAAATGTGGAGTTAAGCGGAAAAAGCGGGCAAAAACTGTGGCGGAAGTGGTGTTCACCGGACCCTCAGCCTTGGCAATGGATGTCAAGGGGCGCCTCGCCATGCCCACGCGCTACCGCGAACCCCTGATGGCCCTGTGCGGCGGCCGGCTCACGCTGACCAAAGACCGCGCCGGCTGCCTGATGCTCATCCCCGAGCCGACTTGGCTGGCGATGCGCGACGCGCTGCTCAAGCTGCCCATGGAAGCCGCCGGCTGGCGCCGCTTCATGCTGGGCAGCGCCCAGGAGCTTGAGATGGACAGCGCTGGCCGCTTGCTCATCGCGCCCGAACTGCGCACCTATGCCAACCTGCATCGCGATCTGATGCTGATGGGCGTGGGGCGCCACTTTGAGCTCTGGGACGCTGCCACCTACGCGCTGGACGAGGCCAAGACCCGGGCCTCGGAAATGCCCGACTCCGTCAAGTCCTTCGTTTTCTAAACCGGTGGCGCCCATGAATCCACCGACCGTTGCCATTGCCGCAACAGCGCCTGCGCATATCACCGTGCTGCTCCAAGAAGCCGTGGATGCCTTGCTGCATGCCGACGCCGACTTGAACGGCGTTTACGTTGACGGCACCTTTGGCCGTGGCGGGCACAGCCGCGCGCTGCTGGCGCGCCTGGGGCCCCAGGGTCGGCTGATTGCGCTGGACCGCGACCCGGAGGCGATTGCTGCCGCCGCCGCCATTGACGACCCGCGCTTCGAGATTCGCCACGCTTGGTTTGGCGAGTTGGCCGAGCTGGATCTGCCGCCTTTGGCCGGATTGCTGCTCGACATCGGCGTCTCCAGCCCGCAGATCGACACCCCGGAGAGGGGTTTTTCTTTCCGTGCCGACGGTCCTTTGGACATGCGCATGGACCCGACGCGGGGCGAATCGGCTGCCGCGTTTCTAGCTCGCGCCGATGTGCGCGAGATTGCGGAGGTGATTCGTGAACTCGGTGAAGAACGGTTTGCTGGCCCGGTTGCAAAGGCGCTTGTGGCTCGCCGCGACGCAGGGCAGCCCCTTACCCGCACCCGCGAGTTGGCCCAACTCGTGGGCCAGATCGTCAAGACCCGCGAGCCGGGCCAGGACCCTGCAACACGCACGTTTCAAGCTCTACGGATTCACGTCAATGCCGAGCTTGAAGAGCTCCAGGCAGCGCTGAAGGCGGGTCTGGATCAACTGGCGCCCGGCGGGCGCTTGGCCGTCATCAGCTTTCACTCGCTCGAAGACCGCATCGTCAAACGATTCATTCAGGCCCACAGCAAAGATGAGCCGGACCGCCGCGCGCCCATGGCGCCGCCCAAGCTCATGCCCATGCGCGCCATTGCGCGCATCCATCCGAGCCGCGAAGAAGTGGCTCAGAACCCCCGTTCGCGCAGCGCCGTGATGCGTGTTGCCGAACGTTGGGCGGAGCCAGCGTGATGTGGCTGCGCGTGAACATTGGCCTGCTGCTGGCCCTGATGGTGTCGGCCATCTTGATGGTGCGCCAAAGCTATGAAGGCCGCAGCCTCTTTGCGGAGCTGGAGCGCGCCAAGAGCGAGGGCCGCAAGTTGGACGCAGACCTGCACCGCCTGCGCGCCGAACGTGAAGGTGAGGCCACCAATTTGCGCGTGGACCAACTGGCGCGCGAGCGCCTGCAAATGCGCCCCATCACCCCCGCACTGACGCTTCAAGCGGCCTCCGCTGCCTCTGGAGCGACACCATGAGCCTCTTTCAGCGCAACAAGCAAAAGGATGCCAGCGGCAACCTTTGCTACACCAGCAGTCCGTTGCTCAAGAGCCCCACGCCCATCGGCCGCTCCCGCCTGCTTTTGTTCCTTGTCGGCGTGGCCTTTGCTGGGCTGCTGGGTCGCGCCTTCTATGTCCAGATCTACGCCGAAGACTTCTTCCAGGCGCAGGGCGAGTCGCGCATGGGGGCCACCTTCGAACTGCCGGCCAGCCGTGGTCGCATTCAAGACCGCAACGGCCAGGTGCTGGCCACCAGCGTCACCGTGCCTTCCATTTGGGCGATTCCTGAAGAAGCCAAGCTCAGCATCGCGCAGCGCCAAGAGCTGGCCCGCGTGCTCGGGCTCACGCGCAAGGAACTGGATGAAAAGTTGGACGGCAAAGGCCGCTTCGTCTGGCTCAAGCGCTGGGTGGACGACGAAACCGCCTTGGCCGTGAAGAACCTCCGCCTTGCCGGTGTTCACCAAGAGCGCGAGCACAGCCGCCGCTACCCCGAGGGCGAGGCGAGCGCGCACGTGGTGGGCTTCACCAACCTCGAAGACCAGGGGCAGGAGGGCATTGAGCTGGCCTTCCAGAAGCAGTTGCAGGGCAAAGATGGATCCCGCTCGGTGCTGCGCGACCGCCTGGGCCGGGTGGTCGAGGACAAGGGTGATTTGGTGCCCGCCCTCAACGGCAAGGACGTGGAGCTGAGCATCGACGCCAAGATCCAGTTCTTCGCCTATCAAAAAGTGCGCGAGGCAGTGGCCGAGCACAAGGCCAAGGCGGGCTCGGTGGTGGTGCTGGATGCGGTCACGGGCGAGGTGCTGGCGCTCGCCAATTACCCAAGCTTTGACCCGGCCGCGCGCAAGAACCTCAGCGGCAACCAGCTGCGCAACCGCGCGCTGACCGACGTGTTCGAGCCCGGCTCGACCATGAAGCCGCTGGTCATCGCCCAGGCTTTGGAGAGCAAGCGCGTGCGCGTGGACACCATCGTCAATGTGGCGCCGCGCTCGGTCGTCATCAGCGGTTGGTCGCCGACCGATGTGCACCCCTATGGCGACCTCACCGTGGCCGGCGTGCTGCAAAAGAGCAGCAACGTGGGCACCGTCAAGCTGGCCATGCAAATGCCGGCCAAGGAGCTGCATGAGGTGTTCAGCGGTGCCGGCCTTGGCCAGCGCCCTGGGCTGAACTTCCCCGGCGCCATCAGCGGTCGGCTGCGCCCTTACAAGAGCTGGCGGCCGATTGAGCAGGCGACCATGAGCTTTGGCTACGGCTTGTCGGCCAGTCTGATGCAACTGGCCCGTGCTTACACCGTGTTTGCCCATGACGGCGAACTGATGCCGGTGACCATGCTCAAGCGCCCAGAGGGTGAGCCTGTCATTGGCAGCCGACTCTTCTCGGCCGAAACCGCCAAAGCGGTGCGCGAGATGCTGCAGGCCGCTGCCAGCGAAGGTGGCACGGCGCCCAAGGCCCAGGTGCTGGGCTACAGCGTGGGCGGCAAGAGCGGCACAGCGCACAAGAACGTGGAAGGCGGCAAGGGCTACATCAGCAACAAGTACCGCAGCTGGTTCGTGGGCCTGGCGCCCATCAGCAAACCGCGCATCGTTGTGGCGGTGATGGTGGATGAACCCAGCAACGGCGTGTACTACGGTGGGGCAGTGGCTGCACCGGTGTTCAGCCAAGTGGTGGCGCAAACCCTGCGCCTGATGAATGTGCAGCCGGACCTTGATGTGCAAAGCCAGATCGTGGCCATGAATGCGCACAAGCCTGCCTCCCCGGTGCTGGAGAACTTCTGAATATGCTCACGCGTCTCAAATCTCCAGAAGCCGCTGCGCGTTGGCTGCAGGAATGGTGCACCGGCACGCTGCAAAGCGACAGCCGCAAGGTTCAGCCGGGCGACGCCTTCATTGCCTGGCCCGGCTATGGCAAGGACGGGCGCAGCTTCGTTGCGCAGGCCCTGGCTGCGGGTGCTTCCACCTGCTTGGTCGAGGCCGATGGCGTTGAGCACTTCAACTTCGTCGATGCCCGCGTGGCCGCATTGCCGGACCTCAAGGCCGCTACCGGCGCCATCGCTGCCAACTTCTACGGCGGCCCGACTGGGCGCCTG
>JBKCVH010000013.1:0-2843 GCA_046317675.1 Burkholderiales bacterium | reverse complement strand
CAGCCGCAAGGTGGTGGTGGCGCCGCATCCCAACTTGGTGGATGTGGTTGGCACGGGGGGAGACGGCGCGCACAGCTTCAACATCAGCACCTGCGCCAGCTTTGTGGCCGCCGCTGCCGGTGCGCGGGTGGCCAAGCACGGCAACCGCAGCGTCTCGAGCAAGACTGGGAGCGCCGACGTGCTCGAAGCCCTGGGCGCGCGCATTGACCTGCAGCCTGAAGCGGTTGCGCGTTGCATTGAGGGCGTGGGTCTTGGCTTCATGTTCGCCCCCAACCACCATCCCGCAATGAAGAACATCGCGCCCGTGCGCAAGGAACTGGGCGTTCGCACGGTGTTCAACATCCTCGGGCCACTCACCAACCCGGCAGGAGCCCCCAACATCTTGATGGGCGTTTTCCACGCAGACTTGGTGGGCATTCAAGTGCGTGTGCTGCAGCGGCTAGAGGCGCAACACGCCTTGGTGGTCTTCGGTCAGGACGGGCTCGATGAGCTCAGCCTGGGCGCCGCCTCCTTGGTGGGCGAGCTCAAAGACGGGCGCGTGCTGGAGTATGAGCTTCATCCCGAAGACTTTGGGCTCTCGATGGCGGCCACCCGGCGCCTGCGTGTTGCCGATGCCAACGAAAGTGCCGCCATGGTGCGCGGTGTATTGGCGGGCGATGCCGGCACCGCCCGCGACATCGTTCTCCTGAACGCTGGTGCAGCGCTGTATGCCGCCAATGTGGTGTCCGATGTGGCGGCAGGCATTGCCAAGGCTGCTCAGGTCATTGACAGCGGCGCCGCGCAAGCCAAGCTGGCGGAATTCATCGGAGCCACCCAACATGGATGACATCCTGCGCCGCATCGTGGCCGTCAAGCACGAAGAGCTGGCGGCCTTGCGGCCCCAGGCGCTGGAGCTAAGGCGTGCGGCCGAACAAGCCGACGCCCCACGCGGCTTTGCCAGTGCACTGCGCGCCAAGCGACCAGGGGTGATCGCTGAAATCAAGAAGGCCAGCCCGAGCAAAGGCGTTTTGCGAGATCCCTTCGACCCGGCCAGCATTGCCGCGAGTTATGCAGCTCACGGTGCGGCCTGCCTGAGCGTGCTGACCGATGAGCGCTTTTTTCAAGGTAGCCGGCGCAACCTTGAACTGGCTCGCGCCGCATGCAGCCTGCCCGTCATTCGCAAAGACTTCATCGTCGATGAATTGCAGGTCATTGAGGCCAGGGCGATGGGCGCCGATGCGATCCTGCTCATCGTGGCCTGTCTTGACGACGTGCAATTGCGCGACTTGGAGGCCTGCGCGGAGGCGCTGGGAATGGATGTTTTGGTTGAAAGCCACGACGCCGCCGAGTTGGACCGCGCATTGCGCCTCAAAACGCCACTTCAAGGCATCAACAACCGCAACCTGCGGACCTTTGAAGTCAGCCTTGACGTCACATTGGGCTTGCGCGACCGTGTCAGCTCGACTTCCACCTTGGTCACCGAGTCGGGCATCTTGTCGAAGGCGGATGTTGCTCGCATGCGCGATCACGGCGTGCACGCCTTTTTAGTCGGTGAGGCCTTCATGCGAGCTCCAGACCCCGGCGAAGCGCTCGCGCGCCTGTTCGCATGAACGGCTGGGAGTCGGCCTACGACCCCTGGCTGGCTGAAGCTTCGCCCTTGTTGGAGCGGCTACAGGCCCGCCGCGACGCGGGCATCGCCGTCTACCCTCCCGACCCCTTGCGCGCGCTTCGCCTCACACCCTTGTCGAAGTGCAGGTTGGTCATTCTTGGGCAAGACCCTTATCACGGACCCGGACAGGCTGAAGGCTTGGCCTTTTCGGTGCCCATTGGCGTCAAGCCCCCGCCCAGCCTGCGCAACATACTGAATGAAGTGGTCCGAGACTGCGCGATCGCTCGCCCCGCGCACGGGAGCTTGGTGAGTTGGGCCGAACGAGGTGCGTTGTTGCTCAACACGGTCTTGACCGTGGAGGATGGCCGGCCGGGCGCCCATGCCAAGTGGGGCTGGGAGTCTCTAACGGACCGCTTGATTCGCCTTGCAGTGGCAGACCCCGCTCCAAAGGTGTTTTTGCTTTGGGGTGCTCATGCTCAAGCGAAGCGGCCGCTCATTGAGCCCTCGTCGCACCTCATGCTTTGCGCGAACCACCCGTCACCGCTTTCTGCCTTGCGCCCCCCTGTGCCATTTGCAGGTTGCGCCCACTTTTCACAGGCGCAGGCCTGGCTTCAAGCGCGCGGAGTGGAGTGGTGCTGGGACCTCACTTTGCCAATGGAAAAGCCTGTGCTATAGTCGCGGGCTCGCTCCTGCGGAGGGGTGGCCGAGTGGTTAAAGGCAGCAGACTGTAAATCTGCCCGCTAACGCGTACGCTGGTTCGAATCCAGCCTCCTCCACCAAATCAGTCAAGCGAGTTTGTTTTAGGCTCCCAGGGCGGGAGTAGTTCAATGGTAGAACCTTAGCCTTCCAAGCTAATGACACGGGTTCGATTCCCGTCTCCCGCTCCAGCGGTTGGTTTGTAGGCACGGCGACACCGGAATGTAGATTTGCCTTTTGGGCCAGTCTTCAGTCCAGTGTTGCTGCCCATGTGGCTCAGTGGTAGAGCACTCCCTTGGTAAGGGAGAGGTCGCGGGTCCGATTCCCGCCATGGGCACCACCTTTCTTGGATTTCCTTTCCTCCCGTCAACCTGACAGATAAGTCCGCCAGGAGCAAGTTATGGCAAAAAGTAAGTTCGAACGCACCAAGCCGCACGTCAACGTCGGCACCATCGGTCACGTCGACCACGGCAAGACCACGCTGACGGCGGCGATCGCTACGGTGTTGTCGAAGAAGTTTGGCGGCGAGGCCAAGGCCTATGACCAGATCGATGCAGCG
>JBKCVH010000012.1:0-9043 GCA_046317675.1 Burkholderiales bacterium | reverse complement strand
TGTGGCGTCTGAAAACATGGGTCTCCTGTCCTTGCGCTTCTGTGGCCCGACGGGGTTCAGGCTCTTGTTTGAAAGCGCTTTCAGACTGTAGGAGATGCAGCCCTTGCCTGTCAATCAAGGGTAAGTGCGGGGCTGGCTCGCGCTGGAGGGAGCGGAGCGCCTTAGCGCTTGGGTGCTGGCCCGGTGGAGTCGCGCACCACCAGCCTCGGCTCGGGCAGCGTGAGCTTGGGCTTTTCGTCGGCCAGCAGGGCCATCAAGCTGCGCGCGGCGGCCAAGCCCAACTCAAAGCTAGCTTGGTGCACGGTGGTCAGGGGCGGCGTCATGTGGGCGGCCAGGGTCAGGTCGTCGAAGCCCACCAGCGAGACATCGGTCGGCACCCGCAGGCCACGCTTGTGCAGCGCCACGGCGGCGCCGAACGCCATTTGGTCGTTGCCGGCAAAGAGGGCGCTGAAGCGAAGGCCTTGGGCCAGCATGCGCTCGGTGGCGGTGCGCCCGCCTTCTTCACAGTAAAGGCCGGTCTCCACCAGTTCGGGTCGGAAGGGCAAGCCGGCCGCCTCCAGGGCCGCGCGGTAGCCGGCCAACCGCTCGCGGGCATCGGGGTGTTCGATGTCGCCGCTCAAATGCCCGATGTCTCGGTGCCCCAGCTCAATCAGGTGCTGGGTGGCCAGGCGCGCGCCTTCGAAGTGCTTGAAGTCCAGCGCAATCAGGCCGGTCGCCTTCAAGGTGCGGCCCGTCACCACCACAGGCAGGTCCTTGGCCAAGCCCTTGAGCTCGGCGTCGCCCATGGCGCCGTTGAGGATGATGAGCCCGTCCACGCGGCGGCTGCGCAGGGTGTCGATGCAGCGCTTTTCAACCGCAACATCCCAGTGCCCGCTGACGAAGAGCGCGCTGTAGCCGGCGGCATCCAACACATCCTCAATGCCGCGCAGCGCGACGCCGTAAAACGGGCTGTCCAGGGTCTGCGTGACCACGCCCACACTGAGCGTGCGCCCGCCCGCCAAACCGCGGGCCACGGGGTTGGGCACGAAGCCCAACTCGGCAATGGCGCGGTCCACGGCGGCGCGCTTTTCGGGGCTCACGATGGCCGTGCCGTTCAGGATGCGCGACACCGTGCTCGGGGACACCCCACTGGCTTCGGCAACCATGCCGAGCGTGACCGGACCGGTGCTGCGGGATGAGGCGGAAGGGGCTCTTGGCATGCTTGGGCAGTGGGTCTCGGGTCAGGGTGTTGGGTCGAAGACCAAGCGAAATCGTGGCGAAGCTGAAAGCGTTTTCAGAGATTGTAGAAGCGGCTTCTCGCCGCAATCATGCCGAACTCAACGCCCGCCAAACACCTTCTTCAAGAGCGCGCTGCCCGTGCCCACCGGGTCTTGGCGAATCTTCTTCTCTTCTTCGCCAACCATCCAGTACAGGCCGTCCAGCGCCTTGCGCGTGACGTAGCGCTGGATGTTGCTGTCCTCGTCCTTCACCAGCCCGAAGCCCTTGGCTTTGCCGGCCACCTCGTTGTACTTCTCGGCCAGGCTTTGCTTCTCGGTGGCTTGGGTCACGATGGGCAAGAAACGCTCCCCCAAGCTCACGCGCGTTTTGCCCTCGAAGAACCGCGTCACCGCGTCGTCACCGCTGCCCTTCACGAGCTTGAGCGCGTCTTCCACGCTGAGTGCGTTGACGGTATGCACAAACACATCGCGTGCTGCCGGCACGGCCGACTCCGCAGCGCGGTTCATGGCAAGCACCAGCGCATCCACCTTCTTGCCCTGGCCGGTGGCCTTGAGCAGCTTGGCGGCATCCTTCAGGGCGCCGGGCAATTCGATCTTGAGCTGCGCGTTGTTCATGAAGCCACCTTCCCGGCCCAGCAGCGAAACCGCCGCCAGCGCGCCCCGCTCCAGCGCCGCACGCACGCCGCTGGCGGCGTCGGTTTCGCTGAGATTCAAGGCCCATGCGGGGCTGATCACAATCGGTGGCGTGACGGCCAGCAGCAACAACGAACGACGATCCATGGGGCTCAACTCCGGGGCAGCAAACGGGGGCGCCGATTCTGCGCCGCGCTTGGCCTTGCCAGCAGGCCCAAAGGGCAAGCCCTTGTGGGCCTGGCTGCTCGCGGCCCTCTTGGCCCATGCCCTGGTGTTGGCGCCCGACCCGCTCTCGTTCCGCGCACAGAGCGCCAGCGCCCCGCCCCTGCAGTGGCGCGTCTTGGTGGCCCCTGCTGCGGCTCCTCCTGTGGCTCCTGCTGAGGCGCCGAGGAGCGCTGAAGTTGGCCCTGCCAACTTGCCGGAGCGCCAGCCCACCACTGCGAGCCCGCCCGCGCGCCCTGCGGCAGCTTCACCCGCGCCGGCTGCCCCATCGGTTGCTCCTTCCGCCCCGCCTCAGTTGGACCGTGGGGCACCCACTCCAGCGCAGCCGCTGCCGGCCGGCCAGTGGCAGTACCAACTGCGCTGGCAGGGCGAGCAAGGCATCGCTCGCATCGTGTGGGAGCAAGACGGCAGCCGCTACCGCCTCCACCTCACCCGCCAAACAACCAGCAAGCCCCTGCCCGAGTGGACTTCCGAAGGCGAGCTGCGCGCTGGCGGCCTGCAGCCGCTGCGCTTTCTCACGCAGCGCGGCAAGCGCAGTCAGCTGGCGCTGACCTTCGACCCGGCCGCCGGCACGCTGGCGGTGGGCAAGCAAACGAGCGTCCCTGCGCCGGCCCTCACGCAAGACCGCCTGAGCTGGATGTTCCAAGCCGCCGCCATAGCCCAAGCCGCGCAGCTCAAGGCGGGTGGCGAACTCCAGTTCTGGGTGGCCGGTTGGCGCGGCGACTTGCAAGCCTGGCGCATGCGGGCTGAACCCGACGCGCAGCACCCCCAGTGGCTGCGCCTGCGCCGCCTGCCGCCCGAGGGCTCCTTGGTGGAGCAATCCCTTTGGCTCGACCCCGCGCGGCACTACCTCCCCACCCGCATGGAGGTGCGCTGGGACGAGGCCGAGCGCTGGGAGTTGCAGCTTGATGACACGCCAGTGCCCTGAAGGGCAGGTGTGATCTATCGCCGAAGAAATTTAAGAAAGAAGCCCTGGCGAGCGGCGCAGCGGCGAACTCCGTGCCAAGATGGGTCGTACCCGGGGCCTTGAACCCGGCCCGGGTGTCCCCAGCTGCTGTTGCCAGGAGAACCCTATGCACCTGCTCTACCAGTCCGACAGCTACATCGTGGTTCAGTTCGACGTGCCGGTGAAAAACCTGGCCCAAGAAGACACCGGCCTTTCGCGCGGTGGCTTTGAAATCGTCGATAAGTTCGCGCGCAAAGAAATCTTCATCGAAGGCGCACTCGCCCAGCAATTCCAAGAAGGTGTGGAAGCGCTGAACCAAGGCGAGCCGAGCGAGGAAGACTTCGACGACTTCATCGAGGCCTATGCCAACCTGGGGCACACCCCAGTCTTGATGCATTGATCGAGGCGATTCGCGCCAGCAGCTGGGCCTACCCGCTGCTGGAGGTCGTGCACCTGATCGGCATCGCCTTGTTGCTGGGCAACTTGGTGCTGCTGGAGCTGCGCCTGATGGGCGTGGGCCGCAGCCTGCCCCTGCAAGACTTGGCGCGCTTGGGCCTGAGCTTGGTTTTGGTCGGCTTTGCACTGGCTGCGGCCAGCGGCCTCTTGATGTTCGCCACGCAGGCGCTGGACCTCATCGCCAACCGCGCCTTCATCTGGAAGATGGGCCTCATCAGCCTCGCCGCCTGCAACGCGGCGGCCTTCCACGCGAGAAACAGTTTGGCCTTGGGGGATTGGGTCGCCAAGCTACAAATGGGCCTGTCCACGCTCTTGTGGCTGGCCGTGTTGGCTTGCGGGCGATGGATTGCTTACGTCTGAGGACCGCCATGCTCCAACGCCGCAGCCTGCTGCTCGCCCTGCCCCTGCCTGTTCTGGCCCACCACGGCTGGAACAGCTTTGATGGCACGCAACCGCTCTACCTGGTGGGCCGCGCCGACAAAGTTCGCTGGGCCAATCCGCACGTGGAGTTGGAGCTGGTGCGCGACGCCGCAGCCGCTTTGCCTGCCGACTTCGCCAAGCGGCCACTGCCCACGCAAACCGCCACCGTGGACGGCCCCGGCCTGCTCGCCAAAGCCCGCCTGCCCAAACGCTTTGATGCCCGCTGGGCCGTGGAGCTGGCACCGCTCACCCGCATGAACGCCTGGGCGGTGCCGGAGATCAAAGACGGTGACCGCATTGAAGTGCTCGGCTTCAGCTTCAAAGACGAAGCCGGCAGCGCGACCCTGCGTGCCGAGTACGTGTGGGTGGGCGGCAAGGCTTTCGGCCTGCGCTCCGCACCGGGCTAAATGCGCGGCCTTAAATTCGCCCTGGTCGGCAGTTCACCCAGGCCTTGCCCTAGACGCTAAACCTGCCCTCACTCTCAAGCCCATCCGCGCTCCAGGCGCGTGCGGCTGGCAACGGCAAGCCCCAGCGTTTTGGAAGCACGCGCCCTCAGGAGGCAGGCTCATGGCCCGTGTTCCCTTTTCGATGACCATTCCCGACGTCGCCGGCTTTGCCCGCGCGCTCGGCACCGCACTTCAAGCCCGCGAACAAGCCGGCAAGCCGCTACCCGGCCATGTCGAGCTGCTCAACCTCGTGGCCCGCGCCGTGGGGGTGCGCAATGTGCAGGCCCTCAAAGCCTTGCAGCCCGCCGTGGAAGACCGCGCCGCGCCGCTGCTCAGCGACACCGCCCGCCGCGCGCTGGCCCTGTTCGATGCACGCGGACGTTTGATGCAGTGGCCCGCCAAACGCAGCGTGCAGATGCTCTGCATGTGGCTGCTCTGGATGCGCTTTGAACTCGACCGGCCCTACACCGAGTCCGAGGTCAACACCATCTTGAAGGCGGCCAATGCCTTTGGCGACCACGTCACGCTGCGCCGCGAACTCATCAACGATGGCTTGATGACCCGAAGCAGCGACTGCCGCGAGTACCGCAAGCTGCCCAAACGGGCACCCGATGAGGCACGCGCCTTGATGCAAGCCTGGCGCGCCTTGCAGCGCTAGCGTAGACACTGTGCCGATGCTCATCGGCACTTTGTTCGCCCTCGCCGCCGGCCTCATGTGGGGCCTCGTTTTCGTTGCCCCCTTGATGCTCCCCGAGTACCCACCGGCCCTGCTGGCGGTGGGCCGCTACCTGGCCTTTGGCTTGCTGTGCCTGCCGCTGGCCTTGCTGGACCGTACAGACCTGCGCGCGCTGACCCGCGCTGATTGGTGGGAGGCCACCAAGCTCAGCTTGATCGGCAACTTCCTCTACTACCTGGCGCTGGCCGCAGCCATCCAGCGCGCCGGCAACCCGCTGGTCAGCGTCATCATCGGCACGCTGCCCGTGATCATTGCCATCGTCAGCAACCGGCGCAATGCGGTGCGAGATGGCAGCTTGCCTTGGCGCCAGCTGGCGCCCTCCTGGGCGGCCATCTTGATCGGCATTGCCTGCGTGAACCAGACCGAGTTCGCCCAGTTGCAAAGCGGCGAGGTGCGGCGCTACGTGGAGGGCAGCCTGATCGCGCTGGTGGCCCTGCTCTGCTGGACTTGGTACCCCATCCGCAATGCCGATTGGCTGCGCCAGCACGCCGACCGCAGCCCCAGGGCCTGGGCCACCGCCCAAGGCTTGGTGACCCTGCCGATGTCTTTGCTCGGCTTGGCGGGCCTCTACGCCTACCAAGCCAGCGGCCTGCCCGGCTTGCCCAGTTCTTTCAGCCTCCCCTTGGGGCCGGACCCGCTCTGGTTCGTGGGGTTGATGCTGGCCATCGGGCTATTCGCCAGCTGGGGCGGCACCCTGTGCTGGAACGAAGCCAGCCAGCGTTTGCCCACCCGCTTGGTGGGCCAGCTCATCGTCTTCGAAACCCTGGCCGCACTCACCTACGGCTACCTGCTGCGCGGCGCTGCACCGCAGCCGCTGGCGGTGCTGGGCATTGCGCTCTTGGTGGGCGGGGTTGTTTGGGCCTTGCGGGAGCGGCCGCGCAGCGGCACGGAATAGTTGCGAAGGCTGCTGGGTTGGCCGGCTGGGTGGAGGGCCTAGACTCCGGCCTTGAGTCATTGGGGAGTAGCCGCTCGAGCGCAGTAGCGCATTGAGGCCTTCGCCAACACACTGGGTCCGCAGACCCTGGCGCAGGCAGCTTCATCGCCTGGCAAGACCTTTGACCATTTCGCCGTCGGTGAGGACCGGGTGGCGGAGTGGTCATTGCGTCACAAGGTCCTTGGAGTGTCGTGCTGTGGAAGCTTTTCTTGTCTCCACCGGGGTGGTTGCCCTTGGTGAAATGGGTGACAAAACCCAACTCTTGGCGCTGGTCTTGGCGGCCACCTATCGCAAGCCTTGGCCCATCGTGGCCGGCATCTTTGTGGCCACGCTCTTGAACCATGCGCTGGCCGGTGCCTTGGGGGCTTGGGTTGCGCAAGCGATCGGGCCCGATGTGCTGCGCTGGGTGCTCGGCCTGTCCTTTCTGGCCATGGCGGCCTGGATGCTGGTGCCCGACAAGATCGACGACGAGGTGCCGGGCGGAAACCGCCGGTGGGGCGTGTTCGCCACCACCGTGGTGGCCTTCTTCTTGGCCGAAATGGGCGACAAAACCCAAATCGCCACCGTGGCTTTGGCGGCGCGCTACCCCGAATGGTTGGCCGTGGTGGCGGGCACCACGCTGGGCATGATGGCCGCCAACGCCCCCGTGGTGTTCATGGGCGAAGCCATTGCCCGCAAGGTGTCGATGCGCTTGGTGCACAGCATCGCGGCCGTCATCTTTGCGCTGGTCGGCGTGCTGACTTTGGTCAGCGGTTTGTCATGGTGATGCGCTGGCCCCAGGGGCTGGGCGCTGCCTCCGTTTTGCGCTTCGTGGCGGTGGTGCTGGTGCCAGCGCTTTGCCTCGCGCTCGGCCACGCGCCGCTGCGGGCGCTGCAAATGATTTGGCTGATGGCGCCCGTTTGGCTGCTTTGGTACTGGCCGCTGCCGCGCTTTCTTGGCGTGCAGCGGGTGGTCGTTGGGCTGTGGTTGATCGCCTTCATGGTCGATGCCTGGGTGCGCGCCTACATGCAGCGCTACTACGGCGCCGCGCCCGACAGCAGCTTGGTGCTCACGGCCATGGCCAATGCCCATGCTCAAGAGGCCGCCGAGTACATGGTGAGCCATGCTCGGCAAGCGGCGCCTTGGGTGCTCGCGGCCTTGGCTTCGGTGTCGGTTCTGCTCGCAGCCCTGTGGGGGCCTTTGGCACCCGTGACTAGGCGAGCCTCCCGGACGCTGTGGGTGGTTTTGCTCATCGTGGCCTTGCTGCCTTATGCGCTCAAGCCATCTCGAAGGCTGCACCCGGTGGTGTTCTGGGACCGCTGGGCCAGCGCCGTGTCCGATCAGCAAGAGAGCTGGCGAGATTTGGAGCGCCAGCGCGAGACCTGGCACCGGAATGCGGCGCTGAAGGTGCGTGCCCTGCACCAAGACCCCTCCACCGTGGTCGTGGTGCTCACCGACAGCGTCAACCGCGACAACCTCCAGCTCTACGGCTACCCAAGACCCACCACCCCCGAGCTGAGCGCTCGGCAAGCCCAGTGGGGCGGGCAATGGGCCACGGTCAAAGAGGCGTGGTCGACCCAAGCCAGCACCGTGCCGGCCTTGCAAGACATGTGGCTCCAAGGCGCTGGCTCGGAGCAGCATTTGCTGGCGCTTGCGCGCGCGGCGGGCTACCGGGTTTGGTGGATCAGCAACCACGACGACCTGGCCATCAAGAACCTGCACGCCCGCCTCGCCGACGAGTGGATTCTTCTCAACCGCATGCCCGGGCGGAGCACCCGCTCCATGGACTCCGTCGTGCTGCCCCCCTTGAAGGCCGCGCTGAGCGACCCAGCACCCCGCAAGCTGGTGGTGGTTCACCTCTTGGGCGCCCACCACCACTACCACTTACGTTTTCCTGCTGGCGAGGATGTGTTCGAGGGCGCGGAAGACGCCGTGAGCTGCCACATGCGGGCCCAGGATCGGCCCGTTTGGCTGCGCGCGCAGCGCAACGACTACGACGCAGCCCTGCGCCATCAAGAGGGCGTGGTGGCAGACACGCTGGACCTCACCGCGACCCTGGCCTCCGGCCCGGCGACCTGGATCTACAAGTCCGACCACGGCCAAGAAGTGGGTCACACCATGCGCCATGCGGGCCACAGCCCGCGCACGGCATCGGGCTATCGCATCCCCCTGCTCCTGTGGCGCAGCCCCACGCAAGGGCCGTGGCCTGCCGAGCTGCAAGAGCGTCCCTTCCGAGCCGACTGGTGGAGCCCCTTCATGGCCGATGTGCTGGGCTTGGACTGGCCAGGACTGACCCGCCACCAAAGCCTCCTGAGCCCCGACTACCGGTGGCAAGCGCCTGCGCTTTGGGACAGCTGGATGGCGACCGCTGCGTCACCGATCTCGCCAGCCTGTTTGAAGGCTGGGTCGCCCTAGGCCTTCATCAACTCCGCCTTGCTACCCAGCCAGCGCCCCACCTGCGCCTGCGCCGCCACCGGGTGCTCACGCAGCAGCTTGGGCGCCAGTTCCCGCGCGGCGACGAGCAGCGGCGCGTCGTCTTGCAAATCCGCAAAGCGCAGCAAATCCGCCCCGCTTTGCCGGTGGCCCATGAACTCACCCGGGCCGCGGATGGCGAGGTCGCGGCGGGCGGTCTCAAAACCGTCTTGGGTTTCGGCCATGGCTTTGAGGCGCTCGCCAAACTACATTTCGTCAGGTTAGTTAGCCGGCAGGTGCCTATGCTCCAGCGTGAAGATTCAATGCGGCTAGAACCTAGCCGAGGGCACGCTAGATACTGCACTCTGCGGGATATCGGCTGCAGCAACGAGACGCTGTTTCGCGCCCTTGCGTAGCGAGCTTGGGCCCTTCAACTTGTCTCAATCAGGACCCGCCTGCAGATCGTCAGGCAGACTGCATATGGGCTCAGAAGTCTTTCTTTTCGTACTCGCACTGGTCGGTATTGGCCTGCTCCTGGTCTTCGCCTTCACGATTTGGCTTGCTCGCCGATTGTTCAAGCGGAAAGGTGCATGGATTGCAATCGCAGCGGTGTGTGTTGCCTGGTATGCGCTGTATGAGTGG
>JBKCVH010000011.1:0-3678 GCA_046317675.1 Burkholderiales bacterium | reverse complement strand
ATCAGTACCAGTCCACCGGCTGGGGCGCCTATGTGCAGGATCTGGTGCGCCTGCGCCAAGACCTGAAGCTCTTGCTCGGCGCACAGCGGCTCCGTGTGGACCACCTACCAGCTCACGCCGCTGCTGCGTTTGGGTGGGGGGCTCACGGCGCGCAGCGGGCAAAGTCCCAACCGCAACCCGGGCTGGTACGCCAAGGGCTTTGTGGTGGGCGATGTGATGGCGGAGTACAAACTGCTGGGCGACCAGATCGTGGCCAAGCTCAACATCAGCAACATCGAAAACAAGCTGTATGCCGACGCGCTGTACAGCGGCCACTACATCCCCGGTGCCGGCCGCTTGGTGCAGCTCACCACCTCCATCAAGTTCTAAGCGCCATGCAACTCGTCCTCCCCGCCGTGCTAGATGCACAAGCCCTTGCCCAAGCCCAAGCCCTGCTGCAGCAAGGCCACTGGACCGATGGAAGTCACACGGCAGGGCGACAGTCGGCAGAGGTGAAAAACAACGCCCAGCTCGATGCCACTAACCCGCTGACCGAACAGCTCCAGCACCTGGTGCTCAGCGCGCTCCAGCAGCATTTGCTCTTCTTCAGCGCCGCACTGCCCAAGAAGATCTGGCCACCGGCCTTCAACCGCTATGCCGGCGGGCAAACCTATGGCGACCATGTCGACCAAGGCATTCGCACCCGCGAGGGTCTGCGCCTGCGCGCCGACCTGAGCTGCACGCTGTTTCTGACCGACCCGGAGGACTACGACGGCGGGGAATTGGTGATTGCCAAAGGCGCCGGCGTCAAGCTCAAAGCCGGCGACGCCTTGCTCTACGCCGGTCACACGGTGCACCGCGTGGAACCGGTAAGGCGCGGCGCCCGCCTGGCTTCCTTCTTCTGGATTGAAAGCCTCGTTCGCAGCAGCGAGCACCGCGAGCTGCTGTTCAACATGGACAGCGCCTTGACGGCCTTGCGGGAGCGAGATGGGGAAAGTGCGGAGGCGGTTGCACTGATGGGCACCTACCACCACCTGCTCAGGCTGTGGGCCGACACGTAGGATGCTGCCCATCCCATTCGAGAGAACCGCCATGGACATCACCGCACTGAAGAACCACCAAATCCGCCTTGCCCAACGCCCTGTCGGCCTGCCAGGCCCTGAGTGCTGGCAAGCCACCGAAGAAGCCGTTCAAGCCCCTGCCGAAGGCGGCGTGCTGATGCAGACCCTGGCCTTGAGCCTGGACCCCGCCATGCGCGGCTGGATGAACGAGGGCAAGAGCTACATCCCGCCCGTGGCCATTGGTGAGGTGATGCGCGCAGGCGGCATTGGCCGCGTCATTGCTTCTGAGAACGCGGCTTTCCCGGTCGGCAGCCTCGTCACCGGCGGCCCTGGCGTGCAGGAGTTCTGCTTGGTGCCGGGCGACCAAATCAAGCGCTCGGGTCTTGCCCGCATCGACCCCCGCCTGGGCTCGGTCACCCAGTGGCTGAACGTGCTCGGCATGCCCGGAATGACCGGCTACTTCGGCCTGATGGACGTGGGCCAGCCCAAGGCCGGTGAAACGGTTGTCGTCTCTGGCGCCGCAGTCGCGGTGGGCCAAACCGTCGGCCAAATCGCCAAGCTCAAAGGCTGCCGCGTGGTGGGCATTGCCGGCGGCGCTGCCAAGTGCGAATGGGTGGTCAAAGAACTCGGCTTCGACGCCTGCATTGACTACAAGGCCGGCCCCGTGAACGCGGGCCTCAAGGAACACTGCCCGAGCGGCGTCGACATCTACTTCGACAACGTCGGCGGCGACATCCTGGACGCCGTGCTCACCCGCATCAACAAAAAGGCCCGCATCATCATTTGCGGCGCCATCAGCCAATACAACAACACCACGCCGGTCAACGGCCCCAAGAACTACCTGAGCCTCTTGGTGAACCGCGCCCGCATGGAAGGCATCGTCGTTTTCGACTACGCCCCCCGCTACATGGAAGCCATCACCGAGATGGCCGCCTACCTGAAGGACGGGCGCATGAAGAGCAAGGAAGACGTGATTCGCGGCACCGTGGCCGACTTCCCCGCCACCCTGCCGAAGCTGTTCAGCGGAGAGAACTTCGGCAAGCTCGTTTTGCAGCTCGCTGACTGATCAGCCGGACTTGCCCAGAACCTGGCGCATCCGCGCCAGCTTCGGGCTGACCATCGGCACGGTGAGCATGGTGCTGGCCAGGGCCATGAAGAGCAGCGCGGTAAAGGTGCCGCTGGTGATCACGCCCTTGTCGAGAAGGATGTTGGCGAAGATGATCTCGATCAGCGCCTTGGTCTGCAGCAACCAGCCGATCACCGAGGCCTCGCCCTTCTGCCAACCCAGAAGCCGGCCGGCCAGCTGCACGCCGAGCAGCTTGCCCGACACCGAGGCTGCGAGCAGCAGCAGCGCCACGCCCAGCACGGCCACACCGCCCAATTCCCAACTGGTGCGCAGGCCGGTGCTGAGGAAGAACACCGGCATCAGTACCAGCAACACGTTGTGGCGCAGGCGGTCCATGGACTCTTGGTCGAACCACTCTGAATCCAACACCGCACCAGCCAGGAAGGCGCCCACCATGTAGTGCAGCCCGCACCAGTCGGCCCCCAGCGCGACCAAGATCAGCCAGATCAGCGCGACGAACCAGCGGTCACTCTCGGGCAGGCGGATCATGAATCGCCGCAAAGCCCAGGCCAGCAATGCAAAGAGCACAAGAAAAATGCCTTGCTTACCGACGCGCTGCCAGTCCATCAGGATGAGCGCCAGCACGCCCCAGATGGCGATGTCGTCGAGACTGGCGTAGCGCAAGATGCGCTGGCCGATGGGCTGTCGCAAGATGCCCATCTTCTCCATCAGCAGAATGAGAATGGGCAGCGCCGTCACCGCGCAGGCCATGCCCACGCCCAGCACGAACTGCCAGTCGTGCGCCTTCGGCCCCATCCAGCCAGGCCCGATGGCCAGCATCACCAGCGCCGCGGCGCAGCCGAAGAGCAGCGGCATGCCCAAGGCCAAGCCGGCCGTGACCGAGCTCTCGCCGCGATGGTGGATCGCCTTCTTGAGGTCCAGTTCCAAGCCCGCGATGAAGATGAACAAGGACACCGCCCACCAAGCCACGCCGCTCAAGGCGGTGATGACCGTCGGCGTGAAGACGAACTGGTAAACCTCAGGGAAGGCTTTGCCCATCACCCCGGGGCCGAGCAGGATGCCCGTGAAGATCTGCACGACCACCAAGGGCATCCAGTAGTCGGTGCGTCCCAGGCGCCAAACCAGATATGGCACCGTGAAGACCACCGCCATGGCGATCAAGAAGAGTTCAGTCGTGTTCATAGAGGCCTCGAAATGAGCGGGGCGCATTGTGGCCGTTGGCCCTCGTCACGGCGCGCGCGGCGCCTGAGCAGGCCAGCGCATTGCGGCTCGCTTTGATTGGCAAAGGAGCGTCGCCTTCAGGACTCGTTCGACACCAAAGGGGCCAAAAAACCAAGCGACGGCTGGCGTGGCGCAAAGCGCCGGTTCAATCCTTCCGCAGCACGACCGGCAGCTCTTGCACTTGGGCCTGCACCAAAGCCTCTTCGGCACCGAACAGGCGAGCGGCCAGCGGCGCGCCAAAGTACTGCTCGCGCAGACTGCGCAGCCGGTCAAACTGAGCCTGCGCCTCGGCACGGGTCGTAACCTCTTGGCCCGGTGGCAACTGCGCGT
>JBKCVH010000010.1:0-14856 GCA_046317675.1 Burkholderiales bacterium | reverse complement strand
GATGCCGGACTCCACAAACGTAGGGCAAGTGGAGAGGCTCAAGGTCGGCTGGGCGATGTAGTTGCTCGGGTTGGCGAGCAGTTGCGCGCGGAAGGCTTCCACCTCGGCCTTGCTTGCTGCCGGCCCCACCAACATGCCGTAACCACCGGCGCCATGCACTTCCTTGACGACCAATACTTCAAGGTGGGCCAGCACGTACTTCAGTTCTTCTGGCTCGCGGCACTGGTGCGTGGGCACGTTGTGCAGGATGGGCTTCTCGCCCAGGTAGAACTCGACCATCTTGGGCACATAGGGGTAGATGGACTTGTCGTCGGCGATGCCGGTGCCGATGGCGTTCGACAGCGTGACCTTGCCCGCCTTGTAGCTCTCCAGCAAGCCGCGGCAACCGAGCGTGGAGTCGGCGCGGAAGGCGTCGGGATCGAGGAAGTCGTCGTCAATGCGGCGGTAGATCACATCCACGCGCTTGGGGCCATGCGTGGTGCGCATGTACACAAAGCCGTTGTCCACGAACAGGTCTTGGCCTTCGACCAACTCCACGCCCATTTGCTGGGCGAGGAAAGCGTGCTCGAAGTAGGCGCTGTTGTACATGCCGGGGGTCATCACCACCACGGTGGGGTCGGAGTTGCCGCCGGGCGCCACGCTGCGCAGGGTGTCGAGCAGCAGGTCGGGGTAGTGGGCCACAGGCGCCACCCGGTGCTGGGCGAACAGCTCGGGGAACAGCCGCATCATCATCTTGCGGTTTTCCAGCATGTAGCTCACACCGCTGGGTACGCGCAGGTTGTCTTCCAGCACATAGGTTTGGCCGCTGCCATCGGGCTGGGCGGCGCGCACCAGGTCCACGCCAGCAATGTGGCTGTAGATGTCGCCCGGCACATTCACGCCCACCATTTCGGGGCGGTATTGGGCATTTTTGAGAATCTGCTCAGCGGGCACCACGCCGGCTTTCAAGATCTCTTGCCCGTGGTAGACGTCGTGGATGAACCGGTTCAACGCCGTGACCCGCTGCGCGAGCCCGCGTTCGAGCTCGGTCCATTCGGATGCTGGAATCACGCGGGGGATGAGGTCGAAGGGAATCAGCCGCTCGGTGCCTTCGCCATCGTCCTTGTCGCCGTACACGGCGAAGGTGATGCCAACGCGCCGGAAGATGAGTTCCGCTTGTTCGCGCCGTTCTCGCATCAGGCTCATCGGCTGGCTGTTCAGCCAGCGGGCGTATTCGGCGTAGTGCGCGCGGGGACTGCCTTCTTGCGGGTTGAGACCCGCCTGCAGCATCTCGTCAAACATCGTCTTCATGCAGGAAGCCTCCTGTCTGTATCAGAGCAAGTTCCAAGCCCGATATTGGCCCGTGCTTTCCCTGCTGGGCATTCCGATGCACGCACCAGCTTGGAGCCTCAAGATGGGGCGCGCGCCGAGCTTGCCCCAAGAAGGTGCGCAGCCTCCGCACTCAAGCCTCATAGGGCGAAGTGAGGGCTTGCTCCGGCTCAGCCCGGGCCTTGTCGGCGTCGTGCATGAGTCGGGCCACGATGAGTCGCATCACATGAAAGCCGAGCTTCGGGTTTTCAAAGTAGAGCAGGGCCATTTCTTCCGCGTTCAGGCTGTACAGCACGCAGTCGGTTTCGCACTGGAGCGTCAGGGTGCGGCGGTTGTCGGGTGCGAAGAGGCCGATCTCGCCGACCAATGCACCGGGAATGAGCATTTCGCCGTACTCGGGCAGCTTCAGGCTACCTTGCTCTAGGTAAAGCATTTCCTTGGCCTCATCGCCCTTGCGCCACAGCACGGTTCCGGCCTTGGCGGTGCGGCGGTGCATGTGGGGCAGCAGCCATTCGCTAACGGGCGTGTCGGCACGCGCGTTCTCGATGGACTGGACGAGCTTGCGGATCTGCAGTGTTTTCTTGATGTTGATGGGAATCAGCACGCCGTAAAGCAGCAGCGTGGGCAGGGCCTTGAGGAGTGCGCCATAGGCCACCAAAAACAAGCAGGCCAGCAGGGCCACCACACGAAGCGGCAGCATGCTCTTCATCATGTAGCTGGCCAGCATCAGGGCGGCGCCGACAAAGCCGAGCACGTAGCCGAATTGGTCCATCGTCATGCGCGGGAACTCCTCAGAACTTGTTGAATTCGATGTTGCACCGCAGGGCTGGCAAGAACAGCTTGCGCATGTTCATGGCCTTGCTGAACCGTGCTGTCAAATCGGTTCCATTGCAGCAAGCCCACACGCTCCAGCGGCGGGTTGAAGTAGATGTCACAGGCCTTGGCCGCCTGCTGCTGCCGCGACTGGCTGTAGAGGATGGTGACGTTGAGCAGGTAGGCCGAGAGGGACGGCAGCTTGAACAAGCGCTGGGCGCGCGGCCGCAGGCGGTCGCGCAGCAAGGTCCAGCTGGACGGCACGTCGTCAAACGAAATCTTCCGCACTTTGCGGGCGCTGAGGTCGGCACCGATCACCAGGCCAATGCCGCGCCGGGCGCGCATCACATCCACGGGGAAGTTGTTGAAGCTGCCGCCGTCGCACAGCAAGTCGCCCTGGTGCACCACAGGCGGCAAGGCACCGGGAATGGCGGTGCTAGCGCGCACACAGCGCTGCAGGTCACCGCGGGTCAGCACCTCTTCGCGGGCTTGGCTGTAATTGGTGGCCACGCAAAAGTAGTTCTTCCAGAGGTCTTCGATGGCGACGTCGCCTCCGCAAAGCTGCTGTACCGCGCTGCGCAAAATGCCGCGCAGGCGCTGCCCCTTGATGAGCGACACCAGGGGGAGTAGGTTGAAGTCGCCGGTGGGGTTGACCTTGAAGGCGCCTCGCGTGACCTGCATGAGCCGCTCCATGGGCGCATCGGCGGCGACCAGGGCGCCCATGACCGAGCCCATGCTGGTGCCGCCCACGTAGTCCACCTCGATGCCTTGTTCTTGCAGCGCACGCAGCGCGCCCAGGTGCGCAAAGCCGCGCGCCCCGCCACCGGCCAGCACCAGGCCCACGGCTCGGCGGCTGATGAAGCGAGCGAGCCTACTGACGTCGCGCGGCAAAGCTGGGCGAATGTGGAGGTGGTCGGCCACCGGGCGCCGGTCCAGCCAGGCCGCGGTGCCTTGCGGGTGGGCGGCGTCGTTTGCGTGCAGCAGCACCAGAATCTCGGCGGCTTCGCTGCGTGGAGGGCGCTCGATCAGGCAGGCCTTCTCACTCGGGTGCAGGGCAGGGGCCTGGCTTGCATCGGCCAGCAGCAGAACCTCGTCGGCTTGGCGGCAGCAGCGGTGCGTCCATGCCGTTGGCCTTGCGTCGGCAACCAAGAGCACGAGGACGTGCTCGGCTTCCACTTCGCTGAGCTCTACCTCGGCCGAGGCGCTGTAGAGCAGGCACACCCGCCCAAACTTGGCAAGCTCCGCCTGCAGTGCCGTGGCCAACGCGGCAAGGTCCAAGCCGTTTGTGATGGGAACCAAACTGAGCACAACGGGCGCTGCAAAGGCTTGGCTGCTGTGTTCGGTCTTGAGTCGCTGAACGATCTGCCGTGTCAGGGCGATGCCGACCTTCGGGCTGCGTTGCAGCAGTTCGTCGAACTGTGGCTTGTCCAGCCGCAGCAGCACGGAGTCTCGAATAGCGACCACCGTCGCCGAACGGGGTTCGTCGGTGTAGAGGCTCATCTCCCCGATGACTTGGCCCCGCCCCATCTCCCGCACCATACGCGGGGCTCCATCGTCCGGTTTCACATAGGCACGAAGCCGGCCGCTGATGCAGATGTACATGGCATCACCGGGCTCGCCTTGCTCCATCAGCGTTTGGCCAGCTGCAAGCTCCAGGGGGTGCAGGTGCTCGGTGAGCAGGGCCAAGGCGCCAGCGTCGAGGTCGCCAAATGCGGCACCCAAAAGCTGGGCGACGAGGCGATCGAAGAAGGGAGTGGCCAAGCTCATGGAACCAATGTAACGGAGCCCCTGTGACGGATTGCACAAAGAAAAAGCCGGGCACAGAGCCCGGCTTCGTCATGCATCAAGCGCTTGCTCAGTGCCCGCTGGCTCCTGCGGCGCCCAAGCCGGTTTCAGAGCGCACCTGCTGCGAAGCGAAAGCCTCGCGTTCCTTCGCGGCTTGGCTACTGCGGTCCAGCACGGATACGAGCCAGATCGTCAGGAAGGCCAAGGTCATGGAGAACAAGGCGGGCGAGGTGTAAGGGAACAGTGCCGATCCCTTCGGGTTGCCCAGGGTGGCTTCCCACACCGAGGGGCTCAGCACCGTCAGTGCCACCGAACTGATCAGGCCCAGGAAGCCGCCGGTCACTGCGCCTTTGGTGGTGCAGTCCTTCCACAGCACGCTCATGAAGAGCACAGGGAAGTTGGCGCTGGCCGCCACGGCGAAGGCCAGCGAGACCATGAAGGCAATGTTTTGCTTCTCGAAGGCGATGCCGAGCAACACCGCCACCACACCCAGTGCCAGCGTGGTGATGCGCGACACCCGCAGCTCAGCCGCGCTGTCCGCTTTGCCCTTCTTGATGAGCGTGGCGTAGATGTCGTGCGACACAGCCGATGCGCCCGACAAGGTGAGGCCTGCCACCACCGCGAGGATGGTTGCGAAGGCCACGGCCGAGATGAAGCCGTAGAACACATTGCCGCCCACGGTCTTGGCCACCAACACCGCTGCCATGTTGGCCGTTCCTGCTCCGCCCTTGATCAAACCCTTGGCCGTGTCGGCCATCTCAGGGTTGGTCAGCACTAGCGTGATGGCGCCGAAGCCGATGATGAAGATCAAGATGTAGAAGTAGCCAATCCAGGTGGTGGCCCACAGCACGCTCTTGCGGGCTTCTTTGGCATCGGGCACGGTGAAGAAGCGCATCAGGATGTGCGGCAGCCCTGCGGTACCGAACATGAGTGCCATGCCGAAGCTGATGGCCGAGATCGGGTCCTTGATGAATCCGCCGGGGCCCATGATGGAAAGCCCACTCTTGGCAGCTTCTTCAGCACTCTTGCCACTGCTCAATGCAATGTCGGTCTTGACCGTCACCGCCTTGGCGAACAAAGCTTCAAAGCTGAAGCCGTACTGCGCCATCACCATGATGGCCATGAAGGTGACACCCGACAGCAGCAGCACCGCCTTGATGATCTGCACCCAGGTGGTCGCCGTCATGCCGCCAAAGAGCACGTAGACCATCATCAAGCCACCGACCAGCACAACGGCCACCCAGTACTCCAGGCCGAACAAGAGCTTGATCAGCGCACCGGCGCCGACCATTTGGGCGATCAAGTAGAACGCCACCACGACCAAGGTGCCGCTCGCGGCGAAGGCACGAATGGGCGTTTGCTGGAAGCGGTAGCCGGCCACGTCGGCAAAGGTGAACTTGCCCAAGTTGCGCAAGCGCTCCGCCATCAGGAAGGTGATGATGGGCCAGCCCACGAGGAAGCCGATGGAGTAGATGAGGCCATCAAAGCCCGATGCCATCACCGCGGCCGAAATGCCCAAGAAGCTGGCGGCGCTCATGTAGTCGCCTGCAATGGCCAAGCCGTTCTGGAAGCCGGTGATGCCGCCCCCAGCGGTGTAGAAGTCAGAGGCCGAGCGCGTCTTGGACGCCGCCCATTTGGTGATCCAAAGCGTGCCGGCCACGAACACGGCAAACATGGAAATGGCCGTCCAGTTCGTGCTTTGTTTGGCGGTTTGTCCGAGGTCGGCGCCAGCGGCAAAGGCGGCCGTGGCCAGCAAGCTGCCGGTGAGGGCCAGTAGGAGTTTTTGGCCGGCATTCATTTCGCGCACTCCTTGAGGATGTCGCGGGTCAGCGCATCGAACTCGCTGTTGGCTTTGCGAACGTAAATGGCCGTCACCACCACGGTGAAGATGATGACCCCGAGGCCGATGGGCACGCCCAGGGAGGTCACGCCAGCGCCGAGCGGCTGAGCCAAGAAGGGCTTGTTAAAGGCAATCAAGGCAATGAAGCCGTAGTACACGAGCAGCATCAGTGCGGTGAGTGAATAGCCAAGGCCATTCCGTTTGCGCCGTAATTCGAGGTACTTGGGGTGGCGCTTGATGCGCTCGACAACAGGGTCGGTCATGGCGGGTCTCCTAGAAAAATCTCAGAGGTGATGGGGCATCACCATGGGCACCAATGTCGAAGCTGGGGCTGACCATGTCCTTACATGGCGTACGGTTTTTCATCAGGGACTTCTCGGGTGGAAATTCGAAGCCCTTGAAAGCTTGATGCAAGCTTGGTTTGCCATCGCGCGCCGCCTGCGCGCTCGCTTTTTTCTCAGGGCTCCGTTCGACCCATCGCCAACGGCCTGTCCGATGTTGGTTTCGACGGGGCTTGAAGGTCCCTTTGCTTTTCATCAAACCGAACCAGGGTTAGGCCGTTCGCTCCGTGACAACCCTGAGTTGAAAAGCCCGTCAGGTCAGCGCCCTGTCAGCGAGCATGCGCACCATGAGCGCCATTCCTCAACATCCCTTGCGCCTTGGAGATTGAACGATGAACCCCGTCTACGCCCCCGCCGCCACCGCCCGCATCCAAGGCATGGAGGCTTACAACGCGCTTTGCGCTGAAGCCGAAGCCGACTACGGCGCTTACTGGGCCCGCTTGGCGCGCGAATTCCTGAGCTGGAAGCAGCCGTTCACCAAGTCGCTCGACGACAGCGAGGCGCCCTTCTTCAAGTGGTTCGAGGACGGCACGCTCAACGTCTCCTACAACTGCCTGGACCGCCACGTGGAGGCCGGCAAGGGCGAGCGCACGGCCATCATTTTTGAGACCGATGGCGGCGACAGCCGCAAGGTCAGCTATTCGGAGTTGCTGGGCGTCGTTTGCCAGATGGCCAATGTGCTCAAGGCGCGAGGCGTGAAGAAGGGTGACCGCGTCGTCATCTACATGCCGATGAGCGTGGAAGGCGTGGCGGCGATGCAGGCCTGCGCACGCATTGGCGCCACGCACTCGGTGGTGTTTGGCGGCTTCTCAGCACAGAGCCTTCGCGATCGCATTCAAGACGCCGGCGCCGTGGCGCTGATCACCGCGGATGAGCAAATGCGTGGGGGCAAAGCCTTGCCGCTCAAGAGCATCGTCGACGAGGCGCTGGAAGGCGGCAGCTGCCCGACCTTGAAGGACGTCATCGTCTACAAGCGCACCGGCGGCGCCATTGGCTGGGTGGAGGGCCGGGACCAGTGGCTGCCTGAGCTGATGGCCACCGCCGCCAGCACCTGCGAGCCAGAGTGGGTGGGCGCCGAGCACCCGCTCTTCTTGCTCTACACCAGCGGCTCCACCGGCAAGCCCAAGGGCGTGCAGCACAGCAGCGGCGGCTACTTGCTGCACGCGGCCCTGACCACCAGCTGGACCTTCGATCTGCAAGACAGCGACATCTTCTGGTGCACCGCCGACATCGGCTGGGTCACTGGCCACAGCTACATCACCTACGGCCCGCTGGCCCTGGGTGCGACCGAAGTGGTGTTTGAGGGCGTGCCCACCTACCCGGATGCCGGTCGCTTCTGGCAAACCATTGCCAAGCACAAGGTCACGGTGTTCTACACGGCGCCCACGGCCATTCGCTCGCTCATCAAGGCGGCCGAGGGCAACGAGGCCGTTCACCCCAAGCAGTACGACTTGAGCTCCTTGCGCATTCTGGGCAGCGTGGGCGAGCCCATCAACCCCGCCGCCTGGGAGTGGTACCACAAGCATGTGGGCGGCGGCCGTTGCCCCATCGTGGACACCTTCTGGCAAACGGAGACCGGTGGGCACATGATCACGCCGCTGCCGGGTGCAACGCCCATGGTGCCGGGTTCCTGCACCTTGCCATTCCCTGGCATCACCACCGCCATCGTGGATGAAATGGGCAACGATGTACCCAACGGCACCGGCGGCATCTTGGTCGTCAAGAAGCCTTGGCCCAGCATGATCCGCACCATCTGGGGCGACCCGGAGCGCTTCAAGAAGAGCTACTACCCCGAGGAGCTCAAGGGCTACTACCTGGCCGGCGACGGCGCCATTCGCTCGGCCGACCGTGGCTACTTCACCATCACCGGCCGCATTGACGATGTGCTGAACGTGAGCGGCCACCGCATGGGCACGATGGAGATTGAGAGCGCGCTGGTGGCGCACACCGAATTGGTGGCCGAGGCGGCGGTGGTGGGGCGCCCGGACGATGTGACGGGCGAGGCCATCTGCGCCTTCGTGGTGCTCAAACGCGCTCGCCCACCGGGCGAAGAAGCCCAGCAACTTGCCACTGAGCTGCGCAACTGGGTGGCCAAGGAGATTGGCCCGATTGCCAAGCCCAAGGAAATTCGCTTTGGTGACAACCTGCCCAAGACGCGCAGCGGCAAGATCATGCGCCGCTTGCTGCGTTCCCTGGCCAAGGGCGAGGCGGTCACCCAAGACATCTCCACGCTGGAGACCCCGGCGATCTTGGAGCAGCTCGCCAAGGCACTCTGAGCCAGCGCTCCAAAAAAGAAACGGGCCCTCGGGGCCCGTTTCTTTGCCTGCTGGCTTCTCTTACTTGACCGTCAAAACCCAAGCCGCCAGCTTCTTGGCTTCATCGGGCGTCACCGCATTCGCTGGCATGGGCATTTCGCCCCACACGCCCTTGCCGCCCTTGATGATCTTCTCGGACAGCATGTCGACCGCTTTCTTGTCCTTGGCGTACTTCACCGCCACGTCTTTGAAGGCGGGCCCAAGGATCTTTTGGTTGGTCGCGTGGCAGGCCATGCAGTTCTTGGCTTGCGCCAACTTCGCGTCGGCTTGAGCCAAGGGGCTGAACAAGGCAGCCAGCAATGCCAAAGGTAGAACGGCTCTCATCGAAAACTCCTGGTGGGGATGGTGGGCTTGAGCCCACCATTTTGCCCACAAGGTGAGAGGGGTTATTTCGTGGCCAGGACCCAGGTGGCCAAGCGCTTGGCTTCTTCGGGGCTGACATTGGCGCTGGCCGGCATGGGAATCTCGCCCCAAACGCCCTTACCGCCCTTGATGATCTTGTTGGCCAACAAGTCGACCGCCTTGGGGTTCTTGGCGTACTTGGCCGCAACGTCCTTGAAAGACGGGCCAAGAATCTTGGTGTTCACCGCATGACAGGCCATGCAGTTCTTGCTTTGTGCCAACTTGATGTCGGCTTGCGCCAGGGGGGCGAAAAGGGCCAAGCAAAGCAGAGGTAGGCGTTTCATGTTGGGGCTGGATGGGCTGAATGAGGCCCGGATTCTGCTCAGCTTGGGACTACATTGCAGCCGTGTGGATAGGAGAAGACCGTGGGATTTGTCGGATTGGCGCTGCTCTTCATTGCGCTCAAAGCGCTGGACGTTGGTTTCATGGCCAACATCGGCTGGGTTTGGATCTGCCTTCCCCTCGGCGCTGCTGTGGCGTGGTGGTCTTTCGCCGACAAGTACGGCTACACCCAGCGCAAGGCCATGGAAGCCATGGACGCCAAGAAGGAAGCGCGCCGCCAACGCCAGCTCGAAGGCATGGGGCGCGGCGACGCGAAAAAGAAGCGCTGAGCTCTACTCGAATCGGTCCAGCACCGCCCCCGTGGAAGCACTGCTGGCATTGAAGGCGAACTTGGCCAGCACACCCCGCGTGTAGCGCGGCTTGGGCTTGACCCAAGCGGCACGGCGGCGCGCCAACTCTTCATCGCTCACATTGATTTGCAGCAGCAGCTGCGTGGAGTCGATCGTGACGGAGTCGCCGTTCTGCACCAAGGCAATGGCGCCGCCCTCGTAGGCCTCGGGCGCCACGTGGCCCACCACCATGCCCCAGGTGCCGCCGCTGAAGCGGCCGTCGGTGATCAAGCCCACGCTCTCGCCCAAGCCTTGGCCCACCAAGGCGCTGGTGGGGGCCAGCATCTCGGGCATGCCGGGGCCGCCTTTGGGGCCGAGGTAGCGCAGCACCACCACGTCACCCGCCACCACCTGGTTGGCCATGATGGCCTCCAGGCAGGATTGCTCGTCGTCAAACACCTTGGCCGGTCCGGTGATGGCGGGGTTCTTCAGGCCGGTGATCTTGGCCACCGCGCCCTCGGGCGCCAGGTTGCCCTTCAAGATGGCCAGGTGGCCCTTGGCGTACAGCGCATCGGCCACGCTCTTGATCACGCCATCGGCGCCGTCTTCCACGCTCGGCACGTCCTTCAGGTTTTCGGCCACGGTCTTGCCGGTGATGGTGATGCAGTCGCCATTGAGCATGCCGGCGTCCAGCAGCACCTTCATCACGCGCGGGATGCCGCCGGCGTTGTGCAGGTCGATGGCCATGAACTTGCCGCTGGGCTTCAGGTCGCAAATGACCGGCACCTTCTGGCGCACCCGCTCGAAGTCGTCCAAGCTCCACTCCACGCCGGCCACGTGGGCGATGGCCAAGAAATGCAGCACCGCGTTGGTGGAGCCGCCAATGGCCATGATGGTGGCCACCGCGTTCTCGATCGAGGCGCGCGTCACGATGTCGGTGGGGCGCAGGTTCTGCTTCACCGCCTCCACCAAGGCCACCGCGGCGGCCTTGGTGCTCTCCACCTTCTCGGCGGCCACGTTGGCTTGCGTGCTGGAGTAGGGCAGGCTGATGCCCAACGCCTCAAAGGCCGAGCTCATGGTGTTGGCGGTGTACATGCCGCCGCAGCTGCCGGTGCCGGGGATGGCGCGGCGCTCGATCTCGCAGAAGTCTTCCTCGCTCATCTTGCCGGCGCTGAACTGGCCGACGGCCTCGAACACGCTGACGATGTTCAGGTCTTGCCCCTTGTACTTGCCCGGCAAGATGGTGCCGCCGTAAACGTAGATGGCCGGCACGTTGGCGCGCAGCATGCCCATCAGGCCGCCGGGCATGTTCTTGTCGCAACCGCCAATCACCAGCACGCCATCCATCCACTGGCCGCCCACGCAGGTTTCCACGCAGTCGGCAATCACCTCGCGGCTCACCAGGCTGTACTTCATGCCCTCAGTGCCCATGGCCATGCCGTCGCTGATGGTGGGGGTGCCAAACAGCTGGGCGTTGGCGCCGGCTTCCTTCAAGGCCACCACCGCAGCGTCGGCCAGCGGCTGCAGGCCGCTGTTGCAGGGGGTGATGGTGCTGTGGCCGTTGGCCACGCCAATCATGGGCTTGGCAAAGTCTTCGGCCTTGTAGCCCATGCCGTAGAACATGGAACGGTTGGGCGCACGGGCAACGCCCTCGGTGATGTTTTTGGAGCGGCGGTTGATGCTCATGGTGGGCAAGGTCGGCTGAGAACGGGGAGCGCAGTATCTGCAGCCGGATTGATTCAATCAAGTCAGGTTTTTGATCACAATCCATGCCATGTGGGAATCAATCGATCCAGCTGCCGCCCGCTTGTTCTTGACCTTGGCCGAGGAGCTCCACTTCGGCCGTGCTGCCGAGCGCCTGGGCTTGCGCCAGCCCCAGGTGAGCAAGGCCCTGCGCCACCTGGAAGCTTTGGTGGGCACCAGCGTGGTTCCGCGCACCAGCCGGCGCGTGCAGCTCACTGCTGCAGGCCAGGCGCTTCGTCAGCCGCTCAAGGATTGGCTGCTGCAAGGCCTTGCCCTGGGCCAATTGGCGAGGGCGGCCGCGAGTGGTCAACAGGGGGTGCTGCGCTTGGCGCTGGTGTCGCCAGCCGGGTTTGGCGAGCTGCCCCATTGGCTGCGCGCCTTTCGAGATGCCGAACCCGGTGTGGAGTTGCAATTGCGTGAGGCCACCCTGGACTTGCAGTTGGAGCTACTGGCCCGCGGTGAGCTGGATGCCGGTTTTGTGCTGCACCCGGCCGGCGCGGCCCCGCTGCCGCAGGCCCTGCGCTGCGTGGGGAGCGAGCCCTTCGTCTTGGCGCTTTCCAGCGCGCAGAACGAGCGCTTGGGCGCTAGGCCGTCGCTCAAGGCGCTGCTGGCCGAGCCCTTGGTGCTCTTCCCCCGAGAGATCGCGCCCGCGCTGCACGACGCCGTGCTCGATTTCTACCGGCAGCACGGCGTTGCCGTTCAGCCGCGCCAACGCGCGGTGCAAATGGCAACGCTCATCCATTTGGTGTCTGCCGACTTCGGCCTGGCCTGGGTGCCGCAGTCCATGCAGGCCGTCCAGCGTGCGGGTGTGCACTACCGAGCCGCGCCGCGCGATGCCCCGCGGTGCGAAACCTGGCTGCTGGCAGCCGCCCCGATGCCGCCGGTGCTGAAAGCCTTTATGCAGCACGTGCCTTGAGTCACGCCAGCATGGGCACGGCGATGATCGGGTCAACCCCGCAATCGATCTTCCGTTGCCCGGCCACCTACTCCATTCGAAGAGCCATGAAGCGTGCTTTGATTCCCGCGTTGTTTTTGTCCTTGATGCTCCCTTGCGCCCAAGCCGCAGTGTTCAAGGACGAGACCTTGCAGCGGCTCTACGAACAAGGCAAGTTCGACGAATTGGAGCGCGAGGCCAAGCAGCGCAGCGGATCTGATGCCATGGCCGCGTTCGCCCTGGCGCAAGCAGTTGGGAACGACAAAGCGGCCTTGGACGCGGCCATTGGGCTCGCCGAGCGCTGTGTGCAGCAGCACCCGCAAGCGGCGCCTTGCCATTTCGCGCTCGGCAGCGCGATGGGCCTGAAGGCTCAAGTCGGGGGCACTTTTGCAGGCCTGCGCTTGGTGGGCCGCATCAAGGACAGCCTTGCCAAGGCCGTGGAACTGGACCCCCAGATGTTTGAAGCGCGCAGTGCGCTCCAAATGGTTTACCTCGTCGTGCCCGGCGTGGCGGGAGGCAGCGTTGACAAGGCCAAGGCCTTGGAGAGCAGCATCCGTGAGACCCAGCCCGAGGTGGCCAAGTTGCTCCGTGCGCGCGTGGCAGCCCAGGACGACCGCTGGGAGGAGGCCGAGCGCGAGCTCAACAGCGTTCGCCTCGGTGAGCAGCGCAGCTTTCACAACGAAGTGGTCAACGCCTGGAGTGGCCTGGCTCGGCAGTGGATGAAAGAGAAGAACCCCGGCAAGGCGCGTGCCGTGCTGGAGCGGCTGTCGCAGCAACTGCCTTTGCTGGCCGCGCCGGTCTACAGCTTGGCGCGCATCGCCGGGCAGGAGGGGCGGCACGAGGAGGCGATCAAGCTCTACGAACGGTCGCGTGCGCTGAGCGGTGCTTCTAGTTTGCCGATCGATTACCGGATGGCTGTGGCCTACATGGACCTCGGAGACAAAGACAAAGCCCGCGCCCTCTTGGAGCGCTTTGTGCAAGACAAGCGCTCCAACCCCAGCAACCTCCAAGACGCACGCAAGCGCCTCAAAGAGCTGGGTTAACTAAACTCCGCGCCCGATTCCAGCAACAGAAGGCGCACCCATGTGGGTCCATCCGCAATTCGACCCCGTGGCACTGCGCCTAGGGCCTGTCTCCATCCATTGGTACGGGCTGATGTACCTGGTGGCGTTCGCGCTCTTCTTCTTCCTGATGCGCCGCCGGGTCGCTTCGCCAGTCCATGCGGCCGACGGTTGGACGGCGCGAGACATCGACGACATCCTGTTCTTTGGCGTCATGGGCGTCATCATCGGCGGGCGCCTCGGGCAGGTGGTGTTCTACGAGCCCCTCAAGTACTTGGCCAACCCGCTGGAAATTTTCATGGTTTGGAAGGGCGGCATGGCCTTCCACGGGGGCATGCTCGGCGTCATCGTGGCGCTGGCCCTGTTTGCCCGCTTGCGCGGCCGCAGCTTTTGGCAGGTGATGGACATCGTGGCGCCCTGCGTCCCCACAGGACTGCTGATGGGCCGGATTGGCAACTTCATCAACGGCGAGCTGTGGGGCCGTGTTGCCCCGGCGGACATGCCTTGGGCCATGGCCTTCCCGCAGGCCGGCGACCTGCTTCCGCGCCACCCCTCGCAGATTTACCAAGCGCTCACTGAAGGCTTGGTGCTCTTCGTGTTCCTGTGGTGGTACGCGAGCAAGCCTCGCCTTCGTGGGCAAGTCAGCGGCATGTTCTTGATTGGGTACGGCAGCCTGCGCTTCGTTACTGAGTACTTCCGGCAGCCGGACCACTTTGACCTCGGTCCACGCTGGCTCGCCCAAAGTCAAGGTCAGACGCTGTGCCTCTTGATGGTGCTGGCTGGCATTGCCATCCTGGCCTGGAGCCGCAGCCAGCAAGGAGCCAAGTCATGAGGCAGATCTTTTTCGACACCGAGACCACCGGCCTGGACCCGGACAAAGGCGACCGCGTGGTGGAAATCGGGTGTGTGGAGATGGTGGACCGCCAGCTCACGGGGCGCCACCTCCACCTTTACCTGAATCCTGAGCGCGACATGCCCGAGGAGGCGTTCAAGATCCACGGCTTGTCGCAGCAGTTCCTTTCCGACAAGCCCTTGTTCGCTGCCGTCGCCAACGAGCTGTTGGAGTTCCTTGAGGGCGCGCAGCTGGTGATTCACAACGCGGCCTTCGACGTGGGTTTCATCAACGCCGAGTTGCGGCGCGTCAACCGTCCTCCGTTGGCGCAGACGGTGGCCAGTGTTCTCGACACCTGGCAACTGGCCAAAGAGCTGTTCCCGGGTAAAGCCAACTCGCTCAATGCCCTGTGCCGGCGGCTGGAGGTTGACAACAGCAGCCGGACATTCCACGGCGCGCTGCTGGATTCGGAGTTGCTTGCTGAGGTCTATGTGCGCCTCACGCGAGGGCAGCACAGCTTGCTGGGCGAGGAGCGCAGCGCTCAAGACACCAATGTGGATGAAGTCCTTGAGGCCTTTGACTTTGGCGCCCTGAACCTATCGGTGCTGCAGGCGAGCGAAGCCGAGCGCGCTGCGCATGACAAGCTGCTCGTTGGCTTGGATAAAGACGCCGGCGGCCGCTGCCTCTGGCGGGACTTGCCGGCCGTGGCATAATCGCGGGCTTTTCCGGGTCAAGCCCGGGCGGTTAGCTCAGTGGTAGAGCACTGCCTTCACACGGCAGGGGTCACAAGTTCGAAACTTGTACCGCCCACCAAGACGTCAAGAAACGGCACCCGAGGGGGTGCCGTTTCTCTTTGTGCTTCAAGCCATTG
>JBKCVH010000009.1:0-7798 GCA_046317675.1 Burkholderiales bacterium | reverse complement strand
ACCCAACCCCACATCGGGCTTTTTCCTGATGATGCCGCGCAACGACGTGGTGTCGCTGGGCATGAGCGTCGACCAGGCCCTGAAGTACGTCAGCTCGATGGGCGTGGTCGTCCCCAGCCTGCCCGGCGGCCGCCCGAACCTGGCGGTGGCCCGAAATCAGACCGGCTGAACGCGCGGCGAGCGTTCGGCCCACCGGCACAGCCTTCACGGCGGTGCCCCTGCGCCAACCCCATGACGCGCGGTGGTGGCGCCAAAGCCCCCACCGGCAGCCCCGATGTCCGATGCATCGTCGACACTTTCCTGGATGAGCAACACCATGAGAACCACCTACTGCGGCCTGGTCAGCGAAAGCCTGATGGGCCAAACCGTCACCCTGATGGGCTGGGCCCACCGCCGGCGCGACCACGGCGGCGTGATCTTCATCGACCTGCGCGACCGGGAAGGTGTGGTGCAGGTTGTCTGTGACCCTGACCGCGCCGAGATGTTTGCCACCGCCGAGGGCGTGCGCAACGAGTTCTGCCTGAAGATCGTGGGCCTGGTGCGCCCGCGACCAGCCGGCACCGAGAACGCCAACCTCACCAGCGGCAAGGTGGAGATCCTGTGCCATGAGCTGGAGGTGCTCAACGCCAGCGTCACGCCGCCGTTCCAGCTCGACGACGACAACCTGTCCGAGACCGTGCGCCTGACGCACCGCGTGCTGGACCTGCGCCGCCCGGCCATGCAGAAGAACCTGATGCTGCGCTACCGCGTGGCCATGGAAGCGCGCAAGTTTTTGGACGAGAACGGCTTCATTGACGTGGAAACGCCGATGTTGACCAAGAGCACGCCGGAAGGTGCCCGTGACTACTTGGTGCCGAGCCGCGTCCAAGATGGTCAGTTCTTCGCGCTGCCGCAGTCGCCGCAGCTCTTCAAGCAGCTCTTGATGGTCGCGGGCTTTGACCGCTACTACCAAATCACCAAGTGCTTCCGCGACGAAGACTTGCGCGCTGACCGCCAGCCGGAGTTCACCCAGATCGATATCGAAACCTCGTTCCTGGGCGAAGAGGAAATCCGCTCGATGTTCGAGGGCATGATCCGTCACGTGTTCATGAAGGCCATGAACGTGGACCTGGGCGACTACCCGGTCATGAAGTACGCGGATGCGATGCACCGTTTCGGCTCCGACAAGCCGGACTTGCGGGTCAAGCTCGAATTCACCGAGCTGACCGACTGCATGAAGGACGTTGACTTCAAGGTCTTCAGCGGTCCGGCCAACAGCGCCAATGGCCGTGTGGTGGCCTTGCGGGTGCCGGGCGGGGCTGGCATCAGCCGCGGCGAAATTGATGCTTACACCGAATTCGTCAAGATCTACGGCGCAAAGGGCCTGGCCTGGATCAAGGTCAACGAAGTGGCCAAGGGCGCCGAGGGGCTGCAGTCGCCCATCGTGAAGAACCTTCACGCCACGGCGATTGCCGAGATCTTGCAGCGCTCGGGCGCGCAAGACGGCGACATCCTGTTCTTTGGCGCTGACAAAGCCAAGGTCGTCAACGACGCCATCGGCGCCTTGCGCCTGAAGATTGGACACAGCGAGTTCGCCAAGAGCAATGGCCTGTTTGAAGACCGCTGGGCTCCGCTTTGGGTGGTGGACTTCCCCATGTTCGAGCACGACGAAGAGAGTGGCCGTTGGAACGCGGTGCACCACCCGTTCACGGCGCCCAAGGATGGTCATGAGGACTGGATGACCACCGACCCGGGCCGCTGCGTGGCCAAGGCCTACGACATGGTGCTGAACGGTTGGGAGTTGGGCGGCGGCTCGGTGCGTATTCACCGTGCCGAGGTGCAAGCCAAGGTGTTTGATGCGCTGAACATCAGCCCCGAAGAGCAACGCATCAAGTTCGGCTTCTTGCTGGATGCGCTGCAGTACGGCGCACCGCCGCACGGCGGCTTGGCGTTCGGCCTGGACCGCCTCGTGACCTTGATGACCAAGGCCGAGTCGATCCGCGATGTGATCGCCTTCCCCCAGACCCAGCGCGCGCAGTGCTTGCTCACTGGGGCGCCCAGTCACGTGGACGAGAAGCAGTTGCGCGAACTGCACATCCGCCTGCGCAGCAGTGCGCCGGCTGCGGTTTAAGTACGAACTGGGCGGCTGACCAGGCCAACGCAAAGGGCGGCTTCGGCCGCCCTTTTTCATTTGAGGTCGGTAGGCTGCGACGCGGAGCTGACGCAGTTTCACCGGCGGGGTGTGTCGGCGAAGTTCATCAGCGAGACGGGATACTTCGCGCATGCCTTTGCTAAAGAAGATTCCGCAGTCTGTCTTGGTGGTTATCCACACCGAAGCCCTGCAAGTTTTATTGTTGGAACGCGCTGATCAGCCCGGCTTTTGGCAGTCGGTGACGGGTTCCAAAGACAGCCTTGACGAGTCTTGGGAGGAAACGGCCCTTCGTGAGGTGGCGGAGGAGACTGGCATTCACGCCGAGCCGTCGCAGCTCAGCGACTGGGCTTTGGAGAACGTGTACGAGATCTACCCGCGTTGGCGGCATCGGTACGCAGAAGGTGTCACGCACAACTTGGAGCGCGTTCTCGGCCTTTGTGTGCCGCAGGAGGTCCCCGTGACGCTGGCGCCGCGCGAGCACCTTTCGTTCAAATGGCTGCCTTGGCAGGCGGCTGCTGACGCCTGTTTTTCGCCCTCCAACGCGGAGGCCATCTTGCAATTGCCCGCCCGCGCTGCGCGCCAACCCTGATGGCCGGGGTGTGCGGCACACCGCAACATGCGAGGCATGCCTGTGCCTAACTTGCACCCCTCCCGATTGGAGCTTTTGAGGCGTCGCCTGGTGGGGCAGCGCCTGTGGGTGGTTGGCTTGGTGGCCGCGCTTGGCTCCCTGGTGGCCATGGGGGCGGGGCTGTGGATTTCCGCGCAAGCGCAGCAGCGGCTGGATGAGGAATTCAGCCAAACGACGGAGCGCCTCAGTGGCCAGCTCCAGGCTCGCTTGAATCAGCCCGTGTTCGTCATGTCAGGGGCGCGCGGCACCCTGGCAGTGAATGGCGACCTGACGCGGCTCGATTTGCGCATGTATGTGGAGTCGCGCGACTTGAAAGCCGAGAGCCCAGGCGTGCGCGGTGTGGGCTTGATCAAGCGAACCCTGAGGGAACAGCTCGACACCTTCGTGGCGGTGGAGCGAGCCGACAGTGCGCCGCAGTTCAGTGTGAAGACTTTGTCAGACCGCGCAGCGAGCGACCTTTACGTCATCACCGACGTCTCGCCAGCGGCCAGCAATGAGCTGTCGCGCGGCCTCGACATTGGCAGCGATCCGTCTCGCCGCGCCGCCGCAGAGCGTGCCGTTGCAACAGGACTGCCCGCCATGACGGCGCCCCTACAGCTGGTGCAAGAGGCCAAAGCACGTCCTGCGGTGCTGATGATGTTGCCGGCTTACCGATCGGGGGCGCAGCCCGTCACACCGCAGCAGCGCATGGACCTGCTTTGGGGGCTCTTCTTCGCACCGATCGTGATCGATGAGCTCTTGGCCGATGTGCCGCCGCGCTTTGGCGACGTCCTGCAGTTCACTTTGAGCGACCAGCACGCGCAAGGTGCCGAGGCCAGTCTTCTTTACCGGAGCCCTGCGGTTGAAAAGCTGGGCCGTACGCAACTCGTTGTGGAATTTGAGCAGTTCGGGCGTTCCCTGCGCCTCACGGTGCAGGCCAGCAGCAAGTTCGAGGCTCGTTTCGCGCAATGGCCTGCGGGTGTGGTGGCCGGCGCCGGTGCCTTGTTGGCCTACTTGGTGGCGGCCTTGCTCTACCAAGCCTTGCGCGCTCGTGAGTTTGCCGAAACGCGCGCTCAGGCGCTGACATCGGACCTTGAGCGCATGGCGCTGGTCGCACAGCGCACCCACAACATGGTCGCTATTTGCGATGCGGATCGCCGCATCATCTGGATCAACGAAGGGTTCACGCGGCTCAGCGGGTACAGCTTGGACGAAGCCCGCGGCCACCGACCCGGCGAGCTGCTGGAGTGCGATGCGACCGATGCAGCCGAGCGTCAACGCATGCGCGACGCAGTGCAAGCCGGCACCCCTTTCCATGGCGAGCTCTTGAACCGCGCCAAGGATGGGCGTGAGTTCTGGGTGAGCATTGAGGCGCAGCCCTTGTTTGACGCCGAGCGAAACATCAGTGGCATGTTGCTGATCAAGAGCGACATCAGCCAGCGCAAGCAAGCAGAGCTGGAATTGGCCGAGCAGCGCCAGCGTTTGACGCACATCGTGGACGGCACAGGCCTGGGCACGTGGGAGCTTCACTTGCCCACGGGCGTCTTGCTCATCAATGCCACTTGGGCCAGCATGTTGGGCTACGAGCTGTCCGATTGGGATGCACAGGACGGCTGCATCACCTTGGATCGTTTCAGTGCCCTGGTGCTGCCTGAGGACTTGCCGCCGGTGTTCCAAGCCCTGCAGCGCCATCTGGAGGACGGCGCGCCTTACGAGCTCGAAATCCGCATGAGCCACAAAGCGGGACACGAGGTGTGGGTGCTGACGCGCGGCGGGTTGGTGTCGCGCCTGGCCGATGGCAGCCCCGAGCGCATGGCGGGCACGCACCTTGACATCAGTGAGCGCAAAGCCATCGAACTGGCCTTGGAGCGTGAACGTCAGCTGCTGCGCAACGTCATTGAAGCCTCGAACCTGGGAACTTGGGAGTGGCATGTGCCGAGCCAGCGCATGCGCCACAACGAGCAGTGGGCGCAGCTTCTGGGGTACCGGCTGACGGAGCTGGGCGAGGTGGCCTCGACCCCCTTCACGCCCACGCTGCTGCACCCGGATGACCAGAAGCGCGCCCACGCCGAGGCCCTTCGCCACTTCCGGGGTGAATCTGAAACTTATGAGCTGGAAGCGCGCATGCGCCACCGGGCGGGGCATTGGGTTTGGCTGTTGTCGCGAGGGCGTTTGCTGAGTCGCACCGCTGCGGGTGAGCCCGAGCTGATGTTCGGCACTGTGGCCGACATCTCTCGCATGAAGAACGCTGAGGCCGAGTTGGCCGCCAGCCTGGACCTGCTGGATCGAACGGGGCGCATTGGCGGCGTAGGCGGCTTTGTGTATGACTTGGTGAGCGAGACCATGCAGTGGACTCACCAGACCTGCCAGCTCCATGACCTCCCGGCCGGCCACCAGCCCAGCGTGGAGGAGGCGATCGGCTACTTCGCGCCAGAGGCCCAGCTTGCGCTCTACAGCGCCATCAGCGACCTCCGTGAGCGCAGCGCGCAGTTTGATTTGGAGCTGCCCTTGGTCACGGCCAAGGACCGGCGCATTTGGGTGCGCTGTGTGGCGCAGTCGGAGTCCGACACCCCCAAGGGGCGCCCCACGCGCTTGGTTGGCGCCATTCAGGACGTCACGGCCCGCCGCCGGTCGGAGCAAGAGCTGCGCCAGACCGAGGAGTTGCTGCGCGGTGCCATTGAGACGGTGGACGAGGCCTTTGTGCTGTTCGACGCGAATGACCGCTTGGTCTATTGCAATGAGAAGTACCGAAAGACCTATGCCGCCTCTTCGGACCTCATCGTGCCCGGTGCACGCTTCGAAGACATCATTCGCGCTGGTGCGGAGCGGGGTCAGTACCAAGCCGCCTTTGGCCGAATCGAAGCTTGGGTGGCGGAACGCCTGGCCTTGCACGGCAAGGGCGATACGGCCACGGTTCAGCAGCTGGATGACGGGCGCTGGGTGCGCGTCATCGAACGCCGCATGCCGACGGGCCACATCGTCGGGTTCCGAATCGACATCACGCAGCTCGTGCAGGCCAAAGAGCAGGCAGAGGCCGCCGCCATTGCCAAGGGCCAGTTCTTGGCCAATATGAGCCACGAAATTCGCACGCCACTCAATGCGGTGCTCGGCATGATGGCCCTTTTGGGCCGCACTCGTCTAGACGCCCGCCAGAGTGACTACCTGAGCAAAGCAGAAGGCGCGGCCAAGGCGCTGCTGGGCATCCTCAACGACATCTTGGATTTCTCCAAGATCGAAGCCGGCAAGATGGGCCTGGACCTTCATGCCTTCGCGCTGGACAGCTTGCTGGGCGACCTGGGCGTGATCCTCGCGCCGGCGGTTCAGGATAAGCCCGTCGAGCTCCTGTTCGATGTGGGCGCCGATGTGCCTCTGCATTTGGTGGGCGACGCCATGCGCCTGCAGCAAATCTTGGTCAACCTGGGCGGCAACGCCCTGAAGTTCACCGCCGAGGGCGAGGTGGTGCTGCGCATTGCTCTGGAGGCCAGAGAGGCGAACCGTGCCCGTTTGCGCTTCGAGGTGCAGGACACCGGCATCGGCATCACCGAGGCACAGCAAGCCCGCTTGTTCAGCGGCTTCACGCAAGCCGAGGCCGGCATCACCCGGCGCTACGGTGGCACGGGCTTGGGCCTCGTCATCAGCCAGCGCTTGGTGGTGCTGATGGGCGGCGATTTGCAGGTGAAGAGTGAGATCGATAAGGGCAGTCGCTTTTACTTTTCGGTTTGGTTGCCGTTGGCGGAGGCGCCTGCGGCCCCGGCCGCGCGGAGCATGCGCTTGCTCATCGTGGACGATCACGCGGCCACGCGCGAAGCCTTGGCCCGGCAGGCCCAGCAGTTGGGCTGGCAGGTCGGTTTGGCGGCGGATGGCGAGCAGGCCTTGCGCGAGGTGGTCGCCGCCGAGCAGCGGGGTGAGCCCATTGAGGCGGTGATGGTGGACTACCGCATGCCCGGCTGGGATGGGCTCGAAACCGCGCGGCGCATTCGGCAGACCCACAGCGGGCGCTTGTCACCGATGGTGGTGATGATCACGGCGCACGGGCGCGAGCTGCTGGCCGAGCACGAGGCCGAGGTGCAGATGCTGGATGGACTGCTCGTCAAACCGATCACGGCTTCGATGATGTTCGACGCCCTGGTGCGGGTTAGCACTGCACCGCCGTTGGAGCATGGCGCCGCCCCGGGTGTGCAGCGTTTGCTGGGGCTTCGTTTGCTCCTCGTGGAAGACAACCTGATCAACCAGCAGGTTGCGACCGAACTGCTGGGCGCCGAGGGGGCCGCACTGGTGGTGGCCAACAACGGCCTCGAAGCCGTGAACCTCTTGCGCCAGCGTGCCGCTGACTTTGACCTGGTGCTCATGGACCTGCAAATGCCCGTGATGGACGGGCTCACTGCCACGCGCGCCATTCGCGGCGAACTGGGGCTGCTTCAAATGCCCGTTGTGGCCATGACCGCCAACGCAGCAGCCTCCGACCGCCAGGCTTGCCTCGAGGCCGGCATGAACGATCACGTGGGCAAGCCTTTTGACTTGGACCAGCTCGTTGCCGTGGTGCTGCGCCTGAGCCCGCGCGCACCGAGGCCGGCTCTTGCCGCAGCGCCCCGCGAGGCCCAAGCTCTGAGCGCCGCGCCCGGCGAGTCGCCCGAGGTGCGCGCAGCGGCGCAAGCGGCCGGCGTGGCGTTGGACGCGGCTTTGGGCCGCATGGCCGGGCTGCGAGATGTTTATGCACGCATGCTGCAAAGCTTTGTGGCCGAACTGCCTTCGCATCTTCAAGACATCGCCCAAGAGCCGCCGGGCGACCGTGCCCGCCGCCTGCACACTTTGAAGGGCGTGGCCGCCACCTTGGGTGCTGACGCCCTGGCCAAGGCCATGGCCGCGGCAGAGCGCGAAGCCGCCGACCCGCAGCACCCCCGCGTGCTGGACGCCATGCTGGCCCTGACCGAGGCGCAGCCGGCACTTCGCCGCCTGCTGGGCGCCCTGCAAAACTCGCCTGTGCCCAGTGCCGCAAGCCCCGTTACGCCAGCGCGCACCGAAGACTGGCGCAGCCTCCTCGGACCTTTGATGGAACGGCT
>JBKCVH010000008.1:0-18731 GCA_046317675.1 Burkholderiales bacterium | reverse complement strand
CCGCGGGAGGGCGGCACTGGCCGGTTTATGCCGACTCCGAAGTGGCCGGTTTATGCCGGTCGGTGACCAAGGTCGACACCTTCACTGACGAAGGCGGCCCCGCCGTTCTGCTGACCCAAGGCGAGCCCGTGCGCGACGACGAGGGCTTGCTCGTACACCCCTGGCAGCTTGCCCAGGTTTGCCGGGAGTTGGGCCTAGCGAACCCACACAGCACCCACGATGCCGCGCAAGCCACTCGCCGACTGCATGCACTACGCAACCGACTGCAAATCCTTTGCGGCCCTTTGGAGGCCATGCCTGACACCTTGCACCCCGACCTGTGCCGAGTGAAGGCCCAAGCCCTTGCACTGTGCGACTTGGCCGACGAGTTCACCCTCGACCACGAAGCTACAAGCGCAGACCCTGAGGGCAGGCAAAGAGCGCTCTTCTGTTTCAGCAATGAGGGAGCAGAGGGATGAGCCAGAAGCGCACCGCACCGCCCCGGGCTTGGAAGCCGGGAGAGAGTGGCAACCCACAAGGCCGCAAGCCTGGAACGGGCGAAGTCGCCAAGCTGCGCGCCGCCATCTCTGAGCATGTGCCGGCCATCATCCAAAGCCTCACAAGCGCCGCACTGAGCGGGGATGTTGCCGCCTCTCGCCTTCTGCTGGAGCGAGTTATTGCTCCGGTGAAAGCAACCGAAGAGGCGCAACCGTTGACGCTGCCCGATGGCACGCTGACCGAGCAAGGCCGCGCAGTGATTGCTTCCATTCGCGACGGGGAGTTGTCTCCCACGCAAGGCGCCACGCTCCTGGCCGCATTGGGCGCACTCGCCAAGCTGACCGAGGCCGACGAGCTGGAGCGCCGAATCGCTGTACTGGAGGCCAAGCCATGAGCAAGGCAAAGCTAGAAGCAAGGGTCGAAGCGCTGGAGAAGTCTGCGCCCGTCGACCCAAAGAGCCGAGTCCTGATGATTTGCTTTGTGGACGCTGGCGCGGAGTCGCAGGAAATGACCCGCGCAGAGGTAGGCCGCGTGATCTATGAGCGATGCCCCGCAGAAACCGAAGCCGACTTCATGGCCCGCATTGAAGCAGAGGTACTGAAGACTGAGCAGGAAGGGCACTTCACCCAAGCCTTCTTGCACGCCAACTAGGCCCACGTTCCGCCTCTGACCTAGCCCGGCTCTGACCGGGCTTTTTTCATGCGCCCCAGACATTGCAAGGACACACGGCAAGTGGTGGCGAACTGGCTTGGTACACGAAGTGGTACACAAACCAAAAGGAGCAAAAGGACGACTACACGCCGAACCGGCCTAAGTCGTTGAATTCAAATGGTGCCGGCTATCCGAATCGAACGGATGACCTACCGCTTACAAGGCGGTTGCTCTACCAACTGAGCTAAGCCGGCAAGCACATGGTTCTTTGACCATGCACTGACAAACCCTACTTCACACGTTTCAACGTGGGCCGAGGGCTCGGATCTTCAGGGGGCGGATTCTCACCCGAATCCAGGGCTGGCTGAGGCGCCAACCGAAGTCCGGTCACGGAGCTCGCGGGTTCAGTCGGGGTGGATGACACGCCAGGTGGCGCTGGAAACGCCATCCCTTGCCCGTTCTCCCGAGCGTAAATCGCGAGCACTTGCTCGACCGGTACTTGAATTTCCCGAGCGACGCCCCCAAACCGAGCTTTGAATTCAATCCACTCGTTTCCAAGCTGCAGCCCTTGAGTGGCGCTCAATCCCACGTTCAACGTGATTTGGCCATCACGCACAAATTCCATGGGCACGCGAACGCCAGGGCCTACTTGCACTGAGAGGTGCGGCGTGAAACCGTGCTCGCTGCACCATTCGTGCAGCGCGCGAATCAAGTAAGGCCGCGTCGACGGCAAACCCTCGTTCATCAACGACGCATGACCTTCTCTGAGGGGGTCAAAGCCTCAATAAAAGCTGGGCGCGAGAAAATTCGCTCGGCGTACTTCAAAAGCGGGGCTGCGTTCTTGCTCAAGTCGATGCCGTAGTAGTCAAGGCGCCAAAGAAGGGGCGCAATGGCCACATCAAGCATCGAGAAATCGTCGCCCAACATGAACTTGTTCTTCAAAAAGATGGGTGCAAGTTGCGTGAGGCGGTCCCTAATCTGATTGCGGCCCTTCTCAAGAACTTTGTCTGTCGGCTTGGGGCCGCCACCGCGATTTTCCAGCTGATTCACGTAGGCAAACAGCTCCTTTTCGAAGTTCAACAGGAACAAGCGAACACGGGCGCGCGCCAGAGGATCACCAGGCATCAGTTGTGGATGCGGGAATCGCTCGTCAATGACTTCGTTGATGATGTTCGACTCATACAAAATCAAGTCGCGTTCGACCAAGATGGGTACATCGTTGTACGGGTTCATCAAGGCGATGTCTTCCGGCTTGGCGAAAAGATCGACGTCGCGAATCTCGAAGTCCATGCCCTTTTCGAACAAGACAAAGCGGCAGCGGTGCGAATACGGGCAAGTGGTGCCCGAGTACAGAACCATCATGGGGTGGAACTCCGAATCAGATCTAGCAACAAAAACAAAGCGCAGTGCCCCTGCTAGGGCGCACTGCGCGGAATGAGGTAAACGGAACGTTTACTTCACATCCTTCCAGTAAGCGGCATTAAGGCGCCATGCAAACAAGGAGAAGATGCCCAGGAAGACCATCACCCAGACACCCAAGCGATAGCGCTGGGCTTGCACTGGCTCTCCCATCCATTGCAGGAAGGCCACCAAATCTCCAACGGCATTGTCGTACTGCGCGGCCGTCATCAGCCCGGGCTTCACAACTTCCCAGTCGCCCGTAAACACCTTATGGGCTGCGCCCCCATGCGCACCAGGCACTTCAGTGAACACAGGACGACGTTCGCCTTGCAACTCCCAAAGTACATGGGGCATCCCCACATTGGGAAAAGCAAGGTTGTTCCAGCCAGTGGTCTTGGAGTCGTCCCGATAGTAGGTGCGCCACAAGGTGTACAGATAGTCTGCCCCGGGGCCGGCTGTCATGGAGGCACGCGAACGAGCAATCAAGGTCAGATCGGGTGGGACGCCACCAAACCACTCCTTGGCTTGTTTCGGGTCCATCGAGATCTTCATGGTCTCCCCGATCTTGTCGGAGGAGAACAGAAGGTTGTCCTTGATCTGAGCTTCACTCAGGCCGATGTCACGCAGTCGGTTGTAGCGCTGAAAAGCAGCAGCGTGGCAATTCAGACAGTAGTTAACGAAGAGCTTTGCGCCATTTTGTAGCGCCGCCATATCTGACATTTTTTCCTTGGGGAACTTGTCCCAAGCAATGCCATCGCCGGCGGCGAATACGTTGCCGAAAAGGGCCAGCAGCAGTGAGGCGAAGATTTTTTTCATTCGTATCAACTCCGACTCAATCAGTGAGCTGCAAAAGTGACGCGATCAGGTGGCGTCTTGAACTCACCCAAACGGCTCCACCACGGCATCAAAAGGAAAAAGCCGAAGTAGTACAGCGTGCCAGCCTGAGAGAGGATGGTTCCCGCCGTACTTGTGGGCTTGATCCCGAAGTAGCCCAACACGACAAAAACAATCACAAAAACAGCGTATGCATAGCCGTGACCGGTTGGACGGTATCGGATCGACTTGACGGGGCTTTGATCCAGCCAGGGCAAGAAGAACAGGATGATGACTGCACCACCCATCACCACGACGCCCCAAAACTTGGCATCAAAGCCAGCCAACAGGGGGCTAGTGACTTCGACTCCGGCCCAACCTGCCAAAACTGCCGGCACGCCAAACAGGAAGAAGAGCACTGCCATCAAACCCCAATAGCCGGTCTTGACGAGCGCCGGCAACTGTGAGCGACGGACAGCAATCAGCCCGACAACAATGAAGAAGGCCCACAAGAGCGGCATAAAGGCCGAGGTGGTAGCCCGCAACATGGAATAGAAAGGCGTGAAGTACCAGACAGGGGCGATGTGCAACGGGGTCTTCAGCGGGTCAGCAGGGATGAAGTTGTTGAACTCCAAGAAGTAGCCACCCATTTCCGGCGCAAAGAACACCACGGCCGAGAAGACCAACAAGAACAAGGACACCGCATAGATGTCATGCACTGTGTAGTACGGATGGAAGGGGATGCCGTCGAGCGGGATGCCCGTCTTCGGATCCTTGTGCTTCTTGATTTCCACACCATCCGGGTTGTTGGACCCAACATCGTGCAGCGCCAACAAGTGCGCGACCACCAGGCCGATCAATACCAAAGGAATGGCAATGACGTGGAAGGCAAAGAAGCGGTTGAGCGTTGCATCCGAAACCACGAAGTCACCGCGAATCAGCAGTGCGAGGTCGTTGCCAACAAAAGGAACTGCGGCAAACAGATTGACGATCACCTGTGCGCCCCAGTAACTCATCTGGCCCCATGGAAGCAGGTAGCCAAAGAAGGCCTCGGCCATCAAGCAAAGGAAAATCGCGCACCCGAAAATCCAAACCAGTTCGCGAGGCTTTCGGTAGCTCCCGTACAGCAGTCCCCGGAACATGTGCAGGTAGACCACCACAAAAAAGGCTGACGCACCCGTCGAGTGCATGTAACGCACCAGCCAACCCCAAGGCACATCCCGCATGATGTACTCAACCGAGGCAAACGCCAGGTTGGCGTCAGGCTTGTAGTGCATCACCAAGAAGATGCCGGTGACGATCTGAATCACCAACACCAAAAGAGCCAGCGAGCCGAAGATGTAAAACCAATTGAAGTTCTTCGGCGCGTAGTACTCCGCCATGTGAACCTTGTAGGCGTCAAACGCGGTCGGGAACCGGTTTTCCAGCCAGATCCTTGTTTGCACCCCTACACCCGCGCCAGCGGGAGCTTCCTTGAATTCGGCCATGCGTGTTTCCTTATGCCTTCTTGTCTTCGCCAATGAGCAGGGTGGTCTCACTCAAATACATGTGCGGCGGCACTTCGAGGTTGTCCGGCGCTGGCTTGTTCTTGAATACGCGACCTGCCATATCGAAGGTCGAGCCATGGCAGGGACAGAAGAATCCGCCCGCCCAGTCGTCGGGCAACGAAGGCTGCGCCCCAGTCTGAAACTTGTCCGAGGGAGAGCACCCCAAGTGAGAACAAATGCCGACCGCCACAAAAAACTCCGGCTTGATCGAGCGGTAGGTGTTCTTGGCGTAATCGGGCGTCGGATAAGCAGTCCGCTTGGAGTCAGGGTCCGCCATCTGTGGCGACATTTTCTCCAGAGCGGCCAATTGTTCAGGCGTACGGCGGACGACCCAAACAGGCTTTCCGCGCCATTCCACGGTCACCTTCTCACCGGGCTTTAGGCTGGAAATATCCACCTCAACTGCCGCTCCGGCAGCGAGCGCGCGCTCAGAAGGCGTAAAGGTACTGACGAAAGGAACTGCCAATGCAGCACCACCGGCTGCACCGGCGCAACCCGTGGCGATCATCCACGTACGTTTGCTCTTGTCGACTTGGGAATTGCTCATGGGCATCCTCAGGCGTTTTTATAGGGGGCTAAGCGGCCAGCATTCTAGCGACAGCGTTTTGCTACACCTGCTCACCGCGCTTGCGGGTAACTCGCCATGCCCCGGCCCGAGAGGCTACACAACAATGGTCGGTTTCAAGCACAAGCTGGAGGCTGAGGTGGGGTTCTTTTCCGAGTTCAGGGAGTTCGCGGTCAAAGGCAACGTAGTCGACTTGGCCGTCGGCGTCATCATTGGCGCTGCATTTGCAAAGATCGTCGACTCATTGGTCAGCGACGTCATCATGCCCGTGATTGGAAGTTGGGTCGGCGGGCTGAATTTCGACAACTATTTCATCGCACTTTCCGGCCAGACCGCCACCACCCTTGTGGAAGCCAAGAAGGCCGGCGCTGTTTTGGCGTATGGCAGCTTCCTCACCATTCTTCTGAACTTCATCATCTTGGCGTTCGTCATTTTCCTGATGGTCAAGCAGGTCAACCGGCTTAAGCGTGAGGCACCCGCCGCTCCAGCGGCTGCGCCCACAACCCCCGAAGATGTGATTTTGCTGCGCGAAATTCGTGACAGCCTGAAACGCTAGTTGCCCTTTTTGCCCCGCGCGCGCGCAGCGCTGGGGCATGATGAGGGGCGGCGCTGCGGCGTCGCCTTTTGCTTTTCGCGGCCAGCCATGTCAAGCCCTCACGATCTCATAGACCCTCACCTGCTTCGCGGACTTCAGCGTCTCGGACAGACCTTTGACGCAGCCATCGCCAAGACCATTGATGCGTCTGGACAACTGGCCATGTCCGCACTGAAGGCAGCGCGCCGAGACGAGCTGTTGCTCACCCAGGGCCTGCTTCGCCAGCAGCGCGCGGCCAGCCTTGGTCAGTTCGAATCGGCCATGCGCAAAGAGTGGACCCGGCAAACGGAGAAGGGGCCCCAAGCGGCACCTACGAACTGGGGCGAGCTTTCGCTGATGGAAGACGCTGCCGTCGATGCGATCGTGGTCTCGGATCGCATTGGCAAAGCTCTGGCACACGGGTGCGAATGGGAGCTGCGCGACATGGAGGCCTTCACCGGCGCGTTGCTACACGACGAAGAAGCCGGCTCTGACCGAAATCCCTTGCGCCCCGAGTTGGTGGCGCGGGCATTGCTCTCAGCTGTTGATGCACTGACCGATCAACCTGCACTTCGGCAAACCCTCAGCGAGGAACTGACGAGGGCCCTGGCACCCTTGATGCGCAGCTTTTACGCCGATACCGCTGCATTGCTACGAAACGCGGGTCTGAACGAACAAGCATTACGGCCCTTCAGCTCAGAGGCCGGGCGCGGAGGCGGGTTTGGCGGTGCCTCTGAAGCCTCGGCTACTGAGAGCAGCTTTGGCGGAGGCGCCCCAGGCCTTGGTGGCAACAGCGGGCCAGGCGGCTTCAGCGGCCACTCGAGCATGGGCGGCAGCCGCTCGCTGGGTGGAGCGATGCTTGGCCAAGTCGAAGCCGGCATGATGACTTTGCTGCGTCAGTTGAGCAGCCATGCAGTGCCCTTATCAGGCGCAGGTCTGGCCCGCGAGCTCGCGGCCGAGGCCAGCGGCATGCAGTTGTCGCAGCCAGCGAACCTGATCAGCGAGCACCGAGAGCAGCTTCGGCAAGCGACGCAAACACCGCTTGATCACATGGTGATCGACGTGGTTGCGAGCTTGTTTGACGCCATCTTGGCCGATCCCAAGGTACCGCCTCAAATGGCGCGGATGCTGGCCCGCCTGCAGCTGCCCGTACTGCGCGCAGCGCTCGGTGATACGAGCTTCTTTTCAAAGCGCAGCCACCCCGTTCGCCGCTTCATCAATCGACTGGCATCGCTAGCTTGCGCCTTCGACGACTTTGCTCAAGACCCGGGCCTGGGTTTTATGCAGCGTGTGGGCGAGTTGGTTGAGCAAATTGCGAGCGGCGATTTCGAAAAGGTCAAGCTCTACGACCAGCAACTCGATGCGCTCGAAAGTTTCGTCAATGAGCAGCAGAAGGCTGCGCTGCAGGCTTCCAGCGAAGCCGGACGCGACGCAGCGGCACTGCTGGAGCGCAAGGAAACCCAGGCGCGCCAGCAACTGCAGTACCAGCAGCAGCTGGAAAAAGCGCTAGCCGACCTGCCACTGCCGGAATTCCTGCGCCGCTTCTTGTCTCGTGATTGGGCGCCGGTCATCGTCCACGCAACGACTTACGCCGGGGAAGCCCAAGAACTCTTGATGCGCCGGATGGGCAAGGAGCTTGCACAGTCCGTCCTGCCCAAAGGTGGTTCCCCGGCAAGGCGCGACTTCCTGACCCAGCTACCGCTTTTGGTACGCGGAATCAATCAAGGCCTTGATCTGATTGGCAGCCCGGAAAGTGTTCGCAAACAGATGTTTGCCGACCTGCTGCCGGTCCACGCCGAAAGCCTGAAGACGCCCGCCCTATCGCCTCTCGACCACAACATGCTGGTCAAGCGGATCGAGGCCGCCTTTGGTTTGGCAGTACCCGATGAAGCGGCCGCACACCGTGCAACCGCTTCGCTGGACATCGACCTTGAGCAGGTTTTTGCGCCGGGCGAAGCCAAGGATCTTGGTTTGATGGCCGAGGCTGCAGTGGCTTGGAGTGGCGAGGTCGATATCGACCTTGATGCGGGGTCGGAGGATGCACAACTCCAGGCCGTGGACATCTCGATTGATGGCCTACCGGCCGCAGAGGCGCCATTGCCAACCAGCGGGATCGGCTTGTTCGATCACCTTGAGATTGGTTGCGTCTACCGCATGAACACCGAAAACGCTTGGCGCAAGGTGCGGCTGTCGCACATCAGCGCACAGCGCAGCTTCTTCATCTTCACTGAAGGCACCAAGTACCCAAAGACGGTGACCATGACCGCCCGGATGTTGCGGCGCTTGTGCGAGTCGGAGCGCTTGCGCGCCTACGAAAGCGCCCATTTGATGGAGCGTGCCACGGCGCGTGCACGCCGTCAGTTGGCCGCTCTGTTGCCGGCCAAGCGCTGAGCCAGGCGCCACGCCGCCTGGAAGCTCTTCGGGTCAGCGCGCCCGGTACCTGCAATGTCAAAAGCAGTCCCATGATCAGGGCTGGTTCGCACAAACGGTAGGCCAAGGGTCACGTTCACGCCCTCGTCCAGGCCCATGTATTTCACCGGGATGAGGCCGTGGTCGTGGGTCATGGCCACCACGGCATCGAAAGCACCTTGGCGAGCGCGCATGAAGACCGTATCTGGCGCAAATGGCCCCTGCGCATCCAAACCCAGCTCGCGCGCAGCCTGCACGGCAGGCGCAATGTGCTCAATCTCCTCGCGACCAAAAAGTCCGCCCTCGCCAGCATGGGGGTTCAGGCCCGCCACCGCGACTCGCGGAGCAGCCAGGCCACTTCGAACCAGGGCGGCATGTGTCATTCGAATGGTGTCGAGCACATTGGCTTGGTCAATCTGTTCAATGGCTTCGCGCAGCGCAACATGCACCGTGACCAACACCACGCACAACACATCGTTGGCCAACATCATCCGAACAGGCAAGCCACCCGCCAAGGCTTGCAGCATTTCAGTGTGCCCGGGATACGGACTGCCTGCGGCATGCAGAGCCTCCTTGTGAAGGGGCGCTGTCAGCAGCGCCGCGCCGCATCCCGCCTGCAATTGCGCCACTGCGCCCTCAATGCATCGTGCAGCCGCTTGACCACAACGGGCATCGACTCGCCCCTGTACACAGTCCACCAGCCCCATCGGTAAGCCCGGCGGCTCCCAAACGGCCATGGCACCGGCAGGGACCGGCTCGTCCGGTCTGGATAGCACGGCAACGGGGCGCTGCAAGCCACATTGCGCCAAGGCACGGCGCATGACGGCGGCATCTCCGACCACGACGGCAGGCCCGAGGCCCCAACTCTTGGCAATGATCTCCGGCCCAATGCCAGCTGCATCGCCCAGTGTGATCAACACCGGCAGGGGCTCACTCATGCGGGGTTCTCGATGTCGATGAATTGATGCTCAATGCCGAAATGCTTGGCAAGCTGGGCCCCAAGCGCCTGAACCCCATAACGTTCCGTTGCATGGTGCCCCGCGGCGATAAAGGCCACGCCGGTTTCACGGGCCAAGTGGTACTGGGGCTCACTGAGCTCGCCAGTCAAGAACACGTCGGCGCCGGCAGCGATGGCGGATTCAAAGTAGCTCTGCGCACCACCGCTGCACCAAGCGACGCGCCGGAGTTGGCGACCATCTCCTGGCAGCACCTGCACCCGACGACCTAACGATGCTTCCACCTGCTGCTGCAGAGCACCAAGGCTCTGGAGCTCTGAAAGGGAAGCGGAAAAGCCCAACTCTTGCTCGCCAAACCGCGCATCGGCCTTCCAACCCAGTCTCGCGCCGAGTGCCGCGTTGTTGCCCCACTCGGCATGGGCATCCAGTGGCAAGTGATAGGCGAAAAGGTTCACGTTGTGCGCGAACAGAGGCCCTAGGCGTTGTCGAAGCCAACCTGTTAGTCGACCGTCCTGCCCGCGCCAGAAGAGACCGTGGTGAACGAGCAGCGCGTCAGCGCCCTGCTCGATCGCTGCCTCAATGAAAGCGCGGCTGGCCGTCACGCCAGAAATGAGCCGACGCACCTCGGGCCGCCCCTCCACTTGGAGCCCATTGGGGCCGTAATCTTTGAACCGGCTCACAGCCAGGGCTTCGCTAAGGTAGCGTTCGAGTTCAGTAGTCAGCGCCATGAGGCGGGTATCCATGCTCAAAAAACTGTGGTTGATTTTTGCTCAAGCCTGCGCACTGGCATTGGCGGGCTTGCTGGTGGTGCAAACCTTGAAGCCGCAGTGGCTCGCGAAGTGGGAGCCTACGCGCACTCCAGCACTTCAGCAGGTCGGTCAGCCAACAGACGCATTGCCACCCATCGCTGGTGCCCCCGCATTGCCCGCCTCAGGCACAGGCCTCGCCCAAGCGGCTGCCCGGGCCGCACCTGCGGTGGTCAGCATTGCCACCCGGGGCCGCCCTCGTGGCGGACCTGACGAAAGCTGGCAGCGTGCCCACCCCTGGGCTGACCCCGAGCGCCGAGGCATGGGCTCAGGCGTCATCGTGGATGCCAATGCAGAGGGCGGCTTTGTGCTGACCAATCACCATGTCATCGACGGAGCTCAGCGCATCGACGTCCAGTTGAGTGGTGGCCGCGAGGTCGAAGCGGAACTGGTGGGCACCGACCCAGAGACCGACCTTGCCCTGCTGCGTGTGCCCTTGCCACGCCTTCCCGTGGTGCAGCTTGGTGCCTCACGGGCACTCCAAGTGGGCGACGCGGTGCTGGCGATCGGCAACCCATTTGGTGTGGGCCAGACTGTGACGGCGGGCATCGTCAGCGCCCTCCAAAGGCAGCAACTGGGCATCAACGTCTTTGAGAGCTTCATCCAGACGGACGCAGCCATCAACCCCGGCAACTCGGGTGGCGCCTTGGTTGACGCCGCCGGCCGACTCGTCGGCATCAACAGCGCCATCTATTCGCGTGGGGGCGGCAGCTTGGGCATTGGCTTTGCCATTCCTGTGGAGTTAGCGCAGCAAGTGAGGCAGGCCTTGCGACAAGATGGCCGCGTGGAGCGTGGCTGGATGGGCGTCACCACGCGCGCGCTGAGCGAGGAGTTGGTGGAGGCGCTTCGCCTACCCGCCGAGCTCAAGGGCGTGCTCGTCGCGGGCGTCGTGCAAGGCGCGCCGGCAGAAAAGGCCGGCGTGAGGCCTGGTGACGTGATTCTTCAAGTGGGCGAGCGCCCCGTCGGCAGCCCGGACGCCCTGCTCAACGCAGTCGCCGCACTCAAACCCGACAGCAAGGTGGTACTGCGAATTCAACGCTCCCGCGAGGAGCTCCTGGTCGAAGCCCGCGTCGGCCGGCGACCAGCCCCTACGAGGTAGCCGCTTCTTCGTCTTTGGGCTTGCTGCCGCGCTTCAACAGCACGGCAGCCCAGATGCCCAATTCGTACAGCACCACCATGGGCACAAAGAGGGAAAGCTGAGAGATGACATCGGGCGGCGTCACGATGGCGGCCACGATGATGGCAACCACCGCAAAGTAGCCGCGCCACTCCTTGAGCTTCTCGATGGAGATGATGTTGAGCAGCGCCAACACCACCACAGCGACTGGCACTTCAAACGCGATACCAAAGACCATGAACAAGGTGAGCACGGTCCCGAAATACTGCTCAATGTCGGGCGCCACCTGAATCGCGCTGGGGCTCACGGCCACCAAGAACTTCGAAAGCGCTGGGAGCACCAGGAAGTAGCAAAAGGCGACGCCGACAAAGAAGAGCAAGGTGCTGCTGACGACCAAGGGCATCACAAAACGCTTCTCATGCGAATACAGGCCCGGCGCCACAAAAGCCCAGACTTGATAAAGCACGAAGGGCAAGGCGAGCATGAAGCCGCCCATCAAGGTGATCTTCAAGGGGACCATGAAGGCCGAGAAGACGCCCGTCGCAATCAGCTTGGTCCCTTCGGGCAAATTGCGCGTCATGGGTTCGGCCAAGAGGTCGTACAGGCCACCTGGACCCGGCCACAAGGCGAGCAATCCGAAGCCGACGGCGATTGCAATCACAGCGCGAATGAGCCGGTTGCGAAGCTCGATCAGATGCTCGACGAAGGGCTGCTCGGTGCCGGCCAGTTCGTCTTTCTCGTCAGTTGGATTTGTCACAGGGCTTTTGGCCGGTGGCGGGCCACGCGGGCCGCGCCGGATTGCACATGGCGCTTTACACCCGAGCTCTGCTTGAACCACCTGGGTGTGTGGCTGCGGCGCAGGCGCCAGTTCTTGCGCGGCGGCTTGTAGGGCTGCACCGGGGTCTGCCAAGCGTCAGCATCAAAGGCATCGCTGGGCTCGCTCAGCGCTTGCTGGGCTTCATGGAAAGTGCCCTGCACCGCGCTGCCCATTTCGGTCGCTGCTTCCTCGAACTGCTTGCGCGCCTTGTTGAGTTCGTCCATTTCCATGGATCGGCTCACTTCGGCCTTCACATCGGAAACATAGCGCCGCGCCTTCCCGAGCAGATGACCCACGGTGCGCGCCACTTTCGGGAGCTTTTCGGGCCCGATGACGATCAGGGCCACAGCACCGATCAGGGCGAGTTTGTCCAGTCCCAAGTCAACCATGGGCGCACCGCGTCAGGGTCGGCTTCAGGAGTTGGTCTTCTTTTCGGTGGCTTGCACGTCCACCGTTTCGGGCTGGCTTTGCCCCACTCGTTGGTTCACGTCATTGGGACTGGGGGGGGTTCCGCCATCCTTCATGCCGTCCTTGAAGCCCTTGACCGCCGAGCCCAGGTCGGAGCCAACGTTCTTGAGCTTCTTGGTGCCAAAAACCAGCACGACCACCACCAGCACGATGACCCAGTGCCAAATGCTCAAACCGCCCATGAATCAGCTCCTCAACAAGTAGAAGCCGATTCTAGGCTTTGGGGTGTTGCCGGCGTGTTTCAGCCCTTTGCCCAAGGTCTTTGTCCGCCCATCACGTGCATGTGCAGGTGCATGACCTCTTGCCCGCCATCCCGCCCCGTGTTGATGACGGTGCGAAAACCACCCGTCACACCGAGTTCACGCATCAGCCTTGGAGCGAGCACCATCATCTTGCCGGCCAGTGCCTGGTGCGACTCCTCCAGGTCGGCATGGCTCACGATGTGCGCCTTGGGCACGATCAGGATGTGCACAGGCGCCCACGGGTTGATATCGTGGAAGGCGATCAACTCTTCGTCTTCAAAAACCTTCTTGCTGGGAATCTGCCCAGCGGCAATCTTGCAAAAAATGCAGTTGGGGTCTTGGTGCATTCAAGTCTCCACAGCCCGGCGGCCCGACAGTGCGCTCCAACCCTTGACGATGCGATAGAGCAACCAAAGGCCGATGACAAACCAAGCAATCTTGCCCGGTACGTAAAGAAGCAGAAACAAGGGTGCCGTCAAGACCATGGCAATTCCCGCATACAGCACCGATCTCAGCCGGTACCTGAAGTGGCTTGCTTGCCAGCTCCCTTGGGCGTCAGCCCGCTTCACCAAGTCGAGGATCACGGCGACGATCAAGAACACCACGCCAGGCTCAAAGCCCGGGATGACGGCACCGGCGGCCACGATGCCATGAAGCAGGTAGCTCACGAGGCCGATGGTGTAGAGACTGCTTTCCTGCTCGGGGCTGAGCACAACTTGCGCGGGTTCCATGTTCATTCCTTGCGAGATGCAAATTCCACCAAACCAGAGAGCCCTTCACGGCGCGCCAACTCGGCCAGCACGGCTTCGGGCCGGACGCCCAGCTCCGCCAACGCCAACAGGCTGTGAAACCAGAGGTCAGCCGCCTCGTAGGTCAGCTTGGCTGCATCACCATCCTTGGCCGCCATCACGAACTCCGTGGCCTCCTCGCCGACCTTTTTGAGCATCGCATCGAGGCCTTTGGCCTGCAGCTTGGCCACGTAGCTGCCAGCGGCATCACCCGCTGCACGACGGGCGGCGATGGTGTCGGCGACTCGGGCCAGTATGTGATCGTTGATCGCCTCGCTCATTTGTAAATCCTCTCCGGGTCTCGCAGCACGGGCTCCACCGCATTCCAGGTTTCACCATCCAGCTGCAGGTAAAAGCAGGAATGGCGGCCGGTGTGGCAAGCAATGCCATGCTGCTGAGTGACCTTGAGCAAGATCACATCTTGGTCGCAGTCCAGCCGGATGTCGTGCACCGTTTGCACATGGCCGCTTTCCTCGCCCTTGTGCCAGAGCTTGTTGCGCGAACGGCTCCAGTACACGGCTTGGCCCCTGGCCCAAGTTTGAAGCAAAGCCTCGCGGTTCATGAAGGCGAACATCAGCACGTCATTGCTGCCCACCTCTTGGGCAATCACGGGGCAAAGCCCATTGGCATCCCATTGCACACGGTCGAGCCAAGCGGGCGCGGTGGGCGGGTGCTGAGGGTGCGTTGGGCCCACGTGCCCGGCTTCCTGCGCCAACCAGTCCAAGACCGGTAGCGTGCCCGGCAAGACTGGCCACACCGTGGCGGGTAGCGTTTGCCAAGCCATCTTTTGGCCCTCGCGCATATGGAACTCGCCAGCCCATTCGCGCACCACCCGGAAGTGCAAGCGAACGCGTGCATGGGGGTAGTCCATCTCGTCGATGCGCCAAGGTTCACTGGACTTGATCTCAATGCCGAGCTCTTCTTGCAGCTCGCGCGCTAAGGCCTCATGTGCCCCCTCACCCGGCTCAAATTTGCCGCCCGGGAATTCCCAGTGGCCTGGATAAACCTTGCCGGGTGGCCGCGAGGTGAGCAGGTATTCATTGCCTCGGCGACGTACGCCTACCGCGACGTCAGTGATGGGTGTCATTCGACACGGCCCGCCACATCGCGGGCAAATTGATAGGCCACACGGCCGCTGCGCGAGCCGCGCTCCAGCGCCCAAACCAGCGCCTGGCTGCGCAACAACTCGCTGGGCGGCTGACCAAAGTGCGCAAGCCATTGGTTGACGATCGCGAGGTACTCCTGCTGGCTGAATGGGTAGAAGCTGATCCAGAGACCGAAGCGTTCCGACAAAGAAATCTTCTCTTCGATGGCTTCGCCCGGGTGGATCTCGCCGCCCTGGCCTTTGGTGGTGTCCAGGTTGTCCTTCAAGGGCTCGGGCATCAGGTGCCGGCGGTTGCTGGTCGCAACGATGAGCACGTTGTCAGCGGCCTCCGCAGTGGAGCCGTCGAGCACGGATTTGAGTGCCTGGTAGCCGACTTCGTCGGCACTGAAGCTGAGGTCGTCGCAGAACACGATGAAGCGCTCTTGGCGACCCGCCACCAATTCCGAGAGACGCCCCAGTTCCCCCAAGTCCGCCTTGTCCAGCTCAATCAAGCGCAAGTGCGGCCACTCGTTCAGGGCCGCCTTGACCAGCGAACTCTTGCCCGTGCCCCGCGAGCCACTGAGCAACACATGGTTGCTGCTGCGGCCCGACACAAAAGCGCTGAGGTTGCGGCGAAAGCGCTCCTTTTGCGGGTCAATCTCCTTCAAAGCGTCAAAGCGAAGGTTGCTGGTGTGGCGAATCGCTTCGAGACGCAGCGGCGCATGGCGCAAGCGCCATGCACGGGCCAAGCTCCAGTCAGGTGCGTACAGCGTGGGCGGCTCAGTCAGCTTCTCCAGCAACTGCACCACGCGAGCCAACAGCGCTTCCATCAGTGGCTTCGAATCATCGTGCCGTAGGCCTGGTCGCTCAGCACCTCCAACAGCAGCGCATGGGGCACACGACCGTCAATGATGTGGACCGCGCGAACGCCGGCACGCGCTGCATCGAGCGCGGAGGCAATCTTGGGAAGCATGCCGCCGCTCAAGGTGCCATCGGCGAACAAGGCGTCGATCTCGCGCGCAGTCAGATCGGTCAAGAGCTTGCCGTTCTTGTCCAGTACCCCGGGCGTATTCGTCAGCAGCACCAGCTTCTCAGCTTTGAGCACTTCCGCCAACTTGCCGGCCACGACGTCGGCATTGATGTTGTAGCTCTCGTTGAACTTGCCGAAGCCGAGAGGCGAAATCACGGGGATGAAAGCATCGTCTTGAAGGGCCTTGACCACGCTAGGGTCGATCGACTCAATGTCTCCAACCTGCCCCACGTCATGCTCAATGCTGGAATCCTTCGGATCCACCATCTTGAGCTTTTTGGCGCGAATCATGGCGCCATCCCGCCCCGTCAAGCCCACGGCCTTGCCGCCAGCCTGGTTGATGAGCCCGACGATCTCTTGCTGGACTTCGCCAGCGAGCACCCATTCCACGATGCCCATGGTCTCTTCATCGGTGACCCGCATGCCGTGAATGAAGTGCCCCTTCTTGCCCAACTTGTTCAAAGCGCTTTCGATCTGCGGCCCGCCGCCGTGGACCACCACAGGGTTGAGTCCAACCAACTTGAGCAGCACAACGTCTTCGGCGAAATCTTGCTGCAACGCAGGCTCGGTCATGGCGTTGCCGCCGTACTTGATCACCACCGTCTTGCCATGGAAGCGCTGGATGTAGGGCAGAGCTTGGCTGAGGATCTCCGCTTTCTCACGCGGCGCAATGTGGGTGATGTCGGGGGGCGCGATGTTGGTCATGGTGGGTTGCTTAAAAAAGGGGAGTTGCTTGAAATTCTCACAGGGAGGGCCGCTTGCCACGCGGATAGCCCGGAATTTGATCAACCGCGCGGGAGAAGGCCTGCCATAGGCCAGGAAGCTGCGCCTCGTGCTCCCGCGCGAACGTCTCAGAGAACACCACGAAGTAAGGCTTCACCACAAGCGGCGGCTCAAGACGTTGCACCGCTTGCCAAGCTCCGTTTCGCTGGCGCAGCCACTCGGCCTCGGAGGTTTGCAGGGCAGCAACTTGCAGGGTGCCAGCTAGCAGTTGTTGCAGCATCAGGTCAGCACGCCGAAGGCGCTCGTCAACGGGGTGGCCCGCCTCGCGCAGCAGCAGCCCCACCGCATGGCCTGACTGCACCCCAACGCTGACGCCTGCGGGCAAGCGGAGCGTTTTCCCGTTCCAACCCACTTGGGCGGAGGGGTGCCGATAAAGGCTGTAACTGTCCCAGCGCAACACCCGGCTCAAGTCCAATTCGCCCTTTCGCGTGGGGTAGCGCAAAAAAGCGGCCCGCTCTGCGGTGTGACTCATGCCAATCGTTGCGTCAAAGCGACCCAACTGCAGTTCGACAAGGCAGCGGCGGCCCGAAAGCACCTGCACATCGACCGCGTAGGGGCTGCGCCCTTTCATGGCCTGGACAAGCTCAAAGTCCAAGCCCTTGCCACGCACCTGCCCGTCCTCATCGGCGACCCGCCAGGGCGCGTGGGGCGAGTCCGTTAGGCAAACGCGCAACTGCGGCGCTGCAGCATCTTTGGGAGGACTCGCTGCTTGGACACGGCAAGCGCCAAGCCCAACAAACACCAATAACAGCAGGAGCAAGGAGAGAAGGCGCATGGTCAGGGTCCCATCGTAGAGCCAGAGAATCCATCCCCATGCAAGCCGGTGATCGCCCACAGCGTTGGATCGAAGTGGGAACTGGCCCCACTTCCCTAAAAAGGAGCCCAAAGGATGAAAGCCTTGTTACAGCGCGTGCGCGAGGCGCGGGTTGAAGTCGACGGAACGGTGGTGGGCTGCGTCGAAAAGGGTCTGCTCGTGCTGGTGTGCAGCGAAGCGAGCGACAGCCGCGAGACCGGGCAGCGACTCCTTGCCAAGTTGCTGAAACTGCGCGTCTTCAGCGATGCCGCAGGCAAGATGAACCAAAGTCTTCTCGAGGTGAATGGCGGCCTCCTCTTGGTCAGTCAGTTCACACTGGCTGCTGACGTGCGGGGCGGCAACCGACCCAGCTTTTCAGGCGCCGCGCCACCCGCTCATGCCAGAGTGCTATGGGAGCAGTTGGAACAGGATGCGCGCAGGCTGCACCCCGCCGTAGCCTTTGGTCAGTTTGGGGCCGATATGCAAGTACACCTCGTGAACGACGGCCCTGTCACCATCCCCATGTCGATGGACTGAGGCCTTCAGACCTCGCCTGGCATCAGCCATTGACGCCGCGCGCCGTACACCAAGTTGGGGTACTCGGCCCGCCCCCGGCTGCCGTTGTATCGGCCCAGCGCCATGAACTGATCGCCCTTTTCCCGATCCAGGTAGTGGCGAAGGATCACGCAACCGAAGCGCACATTCGTCTGGAGATGAAACAAGCGCGAAGTGTTTCCATCCCCAATCACGCGCGCCCAGAACGGCATCACCTGCATGTAGCCCCGCGCGCCGGCGCTGCTGATGGCGTACTTGCGAAAGCCGCTCTCGACCTGGATCAGCCCCAACACCAAGCTCGTCTCCAGCCCTGCCCGCTTGCTTTCGTACCAAACCGTTTCCAAAAACTCGATCCGTGTCTGCGCCTCTTTCTTGCGGCGCTTGAGGCGTTCGCTCATCTCCCCGAGCCAGCGCAAGTAGGCCAACCTCTCCTCAATCCGCGTGAACGTGGGCCTCGGCGGCGCACCTTGGGCAATGGCGGCACTCAGGGCCGAGCGCACTGCATCCGCAAGGGGCTCTTCCAGTTGCGCACCCGCATGCGCTGCGAGGGGCGCAATTGCCGAAATGAGAAGGCAGCGGCGCTTCACACTGGCGCCTTTCGACCCCGGGCCATCCACGCTTCAAGCGGCAAGCGCTTGCCTCTTTGGCCGGCTGAACTGGCCCAGGCCATCAACACAACCCAACGTCCAACCCCAAAGGCATAGCCGAGCCAAGTGTCGGGCCTCCAGCCCAAGCCAACGTAAACCAACACCGCCACCAAGGACCCGCCGATGTAAGGGCTCAAGGTGTTGCGCCCGGCCCAAACCAAGCATTGAGGAAGCGGGCGCAGCAGCAGCCAGGGCACGAAGCCGAGCA
>JBKCVH010000007.1:0-4347 GCA_046317675.1 Burkholderiales bacterium | reverse complement strand
TCTGGGGTGATGCAGGCGGTGCCCATCGCCACAGCGCTGCAGGCGCAGGCGCAGCACTGGCAGGCCCTTGCGGAGCCCGAAGCGGCGAATGAGGCGGGCGCCTACGCTGGAACAACTCGGGCCGCCGAGGTGCACGCGGTGCGCACCGGCGAAGCCGTGGTGAGGGCTGATCCGGCGCTGGTCGGCGTGGATCAAGCTGAGGGCCAGGGTGGTGTGGGCGGTGAGCAGGCCGTGCTGCTCGTACACATCCAGGTAGCTGCGGGCCTGTGGGAACAGGGCGCGCACCCACTCCACTTCGGCGCGGTTCTCGGCCACGTGGGTTTGCACATAGCTGCTGGGGAACTGGGCGTGCAGGCGGCCGGCCAGGGTGAGTTGGGCGTCGGTGCTGGTGGGGGCAAAGCGCACGGTGTGGGCGTAGGCCAGGCGGCTTTTGCCTTGCCAGGCGGCGAGCAGGTCCAGGGTGTCGCGCTCGCTGCTTTGCACGGTGTCGCGCAGGCCGTCAGGGGCGTGGCGGTCCATCAGGCATTTGCCGGTGATGAGGCGCATGCCGCGGTCTAGGGCGGCGCCAAAGAGCGCGTCCACGCTGGTCTTGTGCACGGTGGGGAAGACGAGGGCGCTGGTGGTGCCGTGGGCCAGGAGTTGGTCCAGGAACAAACGGCTGCCGGCGGCGGCCACTTCGGGCTCGGCCCAGGCGGTTTCTGCGGGGAAGGTGTAGCGCTCCAGCCAGTCCAAGAGCTCGGTGCCGTAGCTGGCAATTACGTCGAGCTGCGGGGCGTGCACGTGGGTGTCGATGAAGCCGGGCAGGATGAGCTGGCCGGGGCGCTCGTCGCGCAGCCAGCTGGCGTCTGGCGCCTCGGTTTGGATGGCGGCAATGCGGCCGTTCTCAATCAACAGCCAATGCGCGGGGCGCCACCGAACGCCAGGGGGCGTGTCGTCGAGCAGAGTGCCGGGTGGGGGCGGCTGCTCGATGTCGAGCAGGTCGCCAAAGATTGCGAGTCGCATCAAAGGGGCAGGGCGCGGGCCAAGTGGGTGGCTGCGTGGGCCAATGGGCTGGCGCCAAACAGCGCGGCCGGTTGGCGCAGGCGCGAAGTGGTGAAGTCGGCTGCGATTGTGGCGGGGCCGGTTTCGTTCAAGAGCGCCGCCTGGGCCAGCAGCACGAGTTCGCTGGCCAGGTGCCGGGCTTGCGGCTCGGCACCGGCACTGAAGAGGCTGCTCCGCAGGCGGGTGAGCCTGTGCTGTTCCGGCGCTTCCAGCTTGGGGGCTTGTGCATCCAACCAGGCTTGCAGGGCTTCGGGTTCGCGCTGGGCGGCGCGCAGCACGTCCAGCGCCATCACGTTGCCGCTGCCTTCCCAAATGCTGTTCACGGGGGCCTCGCGGTAAAGGCGGGCGAGGCTGCCGGTTTCGACATAGCCATTGCCGCCCAGCACCTCCATGGCTTCGCCGGTGACGGCGAGCGCGCGCTTGCAGACCCAGAGCTTGGCGGCTGGGGTGAGCACGCGTTGCCAAGCGCGCTCCACTGGGTCGCTGTCGCTGCGCTCAAAGGCCTCGGCAAGCCGCAGCATCAAGGCCAGGGCGGCTTCGGTTTCCACAGCGAGGTCGGCCAGCACTTGCTGCATCAAGGGCTGCTCGGTAAGCCTCCGGCCAAAGGCGCTGCGCCCGCGAGCCCAATGAAGGGCCTGCACCAGGGCAGCGCGCATCAAGGCCGTGCTGCCCACCACGCACTGCAGGCGGGTGAAGCCGGCCATTTCCACCAGCACGGCAATGCCGCGCCCGGGCTGGCCCACGAGCAGGCCCTCGCTGTGGTGGAACTCGACCTCGCTGCTGCTGTTGCTGCGGTTGCCGAGTTTGTCTTTGAGGCGCTGGATATGGATGCCGTTGAGAGCCGTGCCATCTAAGCGCCAGCGGGGCAGGAAGAAGCAGCTCGGGCCTTCGTCGGTTTGCGCCAGCACCAGATGCGTGTCGCTCATGGGCGCGCTGAAGAACCACTTGTGGCCGTTGATGCGGTGGAGCGCTTGGCCGTGCACCTGCTCGCCCAGCGGCTCGGCTCGGCTCACGCAGGCGCGCAGGTCGCTGCCGCCTTGCTTTTCGGTCATGCCCATGCCCACCCAAAGGCTGCGCTTGGCGGGCAAGGGCAGGTCTTCGGCTTGGTGTTCGCGGCTTTGAAGGGCGGCTTGCAGCTGCGCATACAGCCCCGGCGCATGGCGGGCCAGTACGGGAATGGCGGCCTGCGTCATGGTGGCCGGGCACAGGCTGCCGGCTTCGACTTGTCCGTGCAGGTAGAAGAGGGCTGCGGCGTCGCGCCAGCGGCCGCCTTCAAAGGGCAGGGCCATGGCGCCACTGCCGCGCAGGCTGGCCAGCAGGCGGTGCCAATGGGGGTGGAAGTCCACGCGGTCAATGCGGCGGCCTCGGGCATCGAGCGCTTGCAGCTCGGGGGCGCGAGCGTTCGCTTGCTCGGCCCAGTCGGCGGCTTGCTCGCCGCCGATGTGGGCGCCATAGGCGGCTACGGGCGGTGCGTCGCCCAAGCGCTCCGTCAGCGCCAAGTCCGTGGCCCAGCGGTCTAGGCTGCGAAGCTCGTCAACGAGGTTCGGGTGCATCGACATTTGCAGCATTGACCTCGTGTCCGGGTTCGGCGCGCAAGCATCCGCGGCCTTCTTGCTTGGCGCGGTAAAGCGCTGCATTGGCACGCAACAGCATGTCGTGAACACTGCGGTCGCCCGGGCGCAGCAGCGCCCAACCGGCGCTGTAATTGATCTTGAAGTCGAGTTGCTTGGCTGCCGCCGCCGCCAGGGCTTCGCGAAGCCGCCGGTCAAAGGCCACGGCACCCTCGGCCTGGGTGCGGCCCAGGAGCAGCACAAACTCCTCGCCGCCCAGGCGTGCCACGCAGTCGCCGGGCCGCGCCAGTTGCTGCAACACCTGCCCCATCAAAACCAGTGCCGCATCGCCTGCGGCGTGGCCGCGCTCGTCATTGACTTGCTTGAAGTGATCCAGGTCTATGAGCAGCGCCAACAGGTGGTCCTGGTGGCGGCGCGCGTTGAGCATCAGCCCTGCGCTTTGGCGTTCAAACTCGCGCCGGTTTGAAAGACCGGTCAATGGGTCGGTTTGGGCGGCTTCGAGCAGGCGATTTTCAGCCTCGCCGCGCCAGGCGGCCAGCAGGGCAAGGGCCGTCAGGATCGTGGTCAAGTTGCCGATGAGCAGCGAGGCGATGGGCAGCCAATGGCCGGACGCCAAGGTTGGGAGGGTCTGAACCGGATCCAAGGCCATGGAGGCTCGCCACGCAGTGAAAACCGCCAGCAGCGCCATCGGCAGGGCCAGCACGCGGCGCCAGCGAAGGCTGGTGAGGGGTGCCTCGGTGGCTGGCCAGAGCAAGGCAAGAACGAGCAAGGCCTGGCCAGCGGTCAAGATCAGGTTGCTCAGGCCCTGCCAAATCTGGGAGGTGCTTGGACCGAGGGCCAGCAGCAAGGCCATGAGTGGCGGCATCAGCCAGGCCAGCCGGCGCAAGGGGCGTGGCCCGAGCCAGCACTGCATCGCCTCTACCGCCACCACGTAAGTGAGTGCCATGCTCACACGGCCCAGCGCTGCCAGGGTCCCGAACTTGCCGTTGCCTTGCCATAAGGCGAGCACCGCCACCAGTTGAAGCCAGAGGCCGGCAATGCCCCAGAGCAAGCCTGGGCTGGTGCGCCAGCCGGTCATGGCCGGCAAGGCCATGGCCAGCGCCGCCAGCTGCAGGCACAGCACGGCCATGAGGGTGGAGGGGTCAAGCACCATAAGCTGCTGGCAGCATAGTCAGCTTTAGCGGCTTCTTGCCGCTTCTGGCCACAGCCTCGGGTTTGTCGGAATGACTGGCCGGCGCGGTCCGGCGCAGCATCAGGGCATGAACGCCGCCCCTACCGTTGAAGCCCTGCATCAGATCCTGCTCTGGCCCTTGCGTTTGTTGCGCAGCGGCGATGCCGCGAAGGTTCGGCGACCTTGGGAATGGCTGGCCCAGCAGCCCGGCAACCCGTGGCAAGAGGTGCAGGACGAGTACACGGGCGAGGCGGCGGCGTTTCATGAGCGCCACTACCAAGTGTTCGTCACCTTCTTGCCCTATGTGCAGCGGGTGCTGTTCGGCGAAGGGCGCAGCCTCCACCAACCGGCCGACAAGTTGGGCGATTCGGGCATGAAAACCCTGCGCCGCCATGACGTGGCGTTTGTGGACCTGCAGACCCGGCCCGAAGACGCGGTGGTGCGCCTGAATGTGGTCCACATCGACCTCATCTTTTTCTACGACATCGACCTGGTGCTCCTGAACGTGGAGCTCAGCGGCGGGGGGCTTGCCATGCCCCAGGTGCAGGAGATCCTGTACCGCAG
>JBKCVH010000006.1:0-8839 GCA_046317675.1 Burkholderiales bacterium | reverse complement strand
TGGCTTTTCCCTGGCCAATTGCATGCCCAAGTCAGTCCTTGGGCGCCCTTGCATTGGGGTCTGGGCTTGGCCTCGTACGGACTGGTTGGGGCTGCCGTGTTGCACGCTTGGCTGATGCAGCGCGCCGAAGCCCAGCTGCGCCAACCGGCCGGCCCGAGCGGTGCGGGCTGGCCACTTCTGCGCTTGGAGCGCTTGACGTTTCAGTTCTTGGCGGCAGGCGTTGCGGCCTTGAGTCTGGCTTTGTTGTTGGGCTGGTGGGTCACGCCCAAGTGGCATTGGGACCACAAGACGCTGTTCTCCGTCATGGCTTGGGCCGTTCTTGCGGCCTTGCTGGTGGGGCGTTTGGTGCTTGGCTGGCGGGGTGCGCAGGCGGTGCGCTGGCTCTACGCCGGCAGCGCCTTGTTGCTGTTGAGCTATGTCGGCTCGCGTTTTGTGTTGCAGGTGCTGCTCGGGCGAAGCTTGTGAGTTGGCTTGCGCCAGAAACGAAGGGTTTGAGATGACGAGATTGGTTTTGGTCCTGCTGCTGTTGCTGGTGGTGGTGCTGTGGTGGAAGTCGCGCAAGCGCGGCGGCAGCACGCAAGCGCCACCGGCGGACCAATCGCAGCACGATGCACAAGCGCCTGAGACCATGGTGCGCTGCGCCCAGTGCGGTGTGCACTTGCCCGCTAGCCAGTCGCTGCCGGGCTTGGGGGGCGTGTTTTGTAGCGCTGCCCACCGGGAGCAGTTCGAGTCAAAGCCTTGAGCCCCTTGCCCAGCGCGTCTGCGGGTGCGCCGGCCGCGGCCGGGCAAGGCTTCGCGCGGCTCTATCGGGCCTTTCTCGTGGCCAGAGCCGGCCTGGGTGTGGCCCTGGCCGGTGCGCAGTTCAGCGCCTTCATACTGGGTGTTAATCCGGGCCCTGGGCCTTTGCTTTTGCTGCTGTGCTTGCTCTACGCGTTGCTGGCTCTGGGCCACGCGGTGCTACCCGCCTTGAGCGAGGGAGCCAGCCGAACGGCGCTGTCGCGCCTGAGCGCGCTGCGTTGGTGGGCCAGCACAGGGGTGGATCTGCTGGTGTTCCCCGCCATGCTGATCCTCAGCGGCCCCTTGGTGCCGCCCGTCGCTGCCTTGTTGGTATTGCCCGTCATGATGAGTGCCGTACTGGCCACCCGCCGGGCGGGCTTGGCTGCAGCGGCATTGGCCACATTGGGCCTCCTTGGAAGTTCGTTTTGGTTGAGCCTTGCCAGCGCCGAGTGGGCGCCGTCGATGACGCAGGCCGGCTTGGCCGGCTTGGGCTACTTCGTGATTGCCTACTTGAGCTCGGAGCTTGCAGCACGGCTGGCTGGCGAGCAGTTGGCGGCCCGAGGCAGCTTGGCACTGGCAAGGCAGCAAGCGGCTTTGAATCAGTTGGTCATTGACGAGATGAAGGAGGGGGTGCTGGTGGTGGATCGCGAGCTACAAGTTCGCGCTGCCAACCCAGCGGCCTTGGCCTTGTTGGGTGAACTGGGACCTGCACCCGCAGCGCCGTTTGCTTTGAGCCAACAGCTGGCCTGGCAGGTGCTTGCTCAAACGGCTGAAGCCGCTTTGGTGCAGCCGGCCCTCGACGCACCCGCACGCGACGTGGTTCTGAGCTTTGCCCGCGCCCCAGCGCGCACGCTGCGCCTGCGATTGCGCTGGATGGCGGCTCGGCCGAGCGACGAGACGGAAGATTTGCTGGTGATGTTGCTGGAAGATCGGGCGAAGCTGCTGGCGCGAGCGCGTCAAGAAAAACTGGCCGCCATGGGGCGCATGTCAGCCGGCATTGCCCACGAGATTCGCAACCCCTTGGCTGCCATCTCGCAGGCCAATGCACTGTTGGGCGAAGACTTGGCGCGAGACGTCGTCGGGCAACGCCTGACCGCGCTGGTTGCCTCCAATGTTTTGCGCTTGCAGCGCATCGTGGACGAAGTCATGCTGCTGGCCGCGCCGGCCGACCAGCAGCCTGTGCCAATGGACGCCACGGCCTTGGTTCACGAAGTGGTTTCCGATTGGCAGCGCACCCAGGGCAATGCCAGCTTGCAGTTGGTGCTGCCTGCCGGCGTTCTGCCGGTGTTCTTTGAGCCGGACCACTTGCGTCGGGTCCTGCTGAATTTGCTCGACAACGCTTGGCGCCATGCGCAAGAGGTGGCAGAGCCCTGGGTGCGGCTCGAGTTGATGGTGTTGGACGCAGACCATGTCCAGTGCCAAGTGCTGAACCCGGCCCGGCCGCTTAGCCCGGAAGCAGAGCAGCATCTCTTCGAGCCCTTCTATTCGTCGCGCAGCCGGGGTGCCGGCCTTGGCCTCTATATTTGCCGCGAACTGTGCGAGCGCTACCGCGCACGGATTGATTACCAAGCCCTTAGCCGCCACGGGCAAGCGGCTGTCGGTTTCCTCGTGACCTTGCGCCGTGCCCGGAACCTTGAATGAGCCCCCCCCTCGCTTCTGCTGACCGCCTGCTCGTTATTGATGACGAGCCCGACCTGCGCACGCTTTACGAGCTGACGCTGCTGCGTGAAGGCCATCAATTGGCCAGCGCCGAGTCGGTGGCCGAAGCACTGAGCCTGCTGAAGGAGGAGCGCTTTCAATTGGTCATCACCGACATGCGTTTGCCCGACGGCACCGGCCTGGATGTGCTTGCGTGGCTCGAGCGAGAGCGTCGTCCGGAGCGCGCCATCGTTATCACGGCCTATGGTTCGGCAGAGAACGCCGTCGAAGCCTTGAAAGCAGGCGCCTTCGATTACCTGACCAAGCCCGTTGACCTGCGCCAGTTCCGCGCGGTGGTGGCGGCCGCTGTGGGGCGAGAGCCCAGCAAAGCGCCGCGCGAGCCGCAGTTGCCGGTGCCCGTAGCCCAAGGCGGCGCCGCCTTGCAGCGCTTGGCCGGGTCCTCGGAGGCCATGCGCTCGGTGCGCGATCTCATCCAAAAGGTGGCGCGCTCCATGGCTCCTGTGCTGCTTCAGGGCGAGTCGGGTACCGGGAAAGAGTTGGTGGCGCGTGCTATTCATGGAGAGAGCGCGAGGGCATCCGGCCCCTTCATCGCGGTGAATTGCGGCGCCATTCCAGAACAACTCTTAGAGGCGGAGTTTTTCGGCTACCGAAAGGGAGCTTTCACCGGCGCAGCAGAGGACCGAGAGGGCTTCTTTCAAGCCGCAGCGGGCGGTACGCTCTTTTTGGATGAGCTTGGCGACCTGCCCCTGGCCATGCAGAGCAAGCTGCTTCGCGCGATTCAGGAGCGTTCCGTTCGCCCGGTGGGTGCTGTGAATGAGGTGCCCGTGAACCTGCGCCTGTTGAGCGCAACGCACAAGGATCTGGGCGCTGAAGTGATTGCCGGCCGCTTTCGGCAAGATTTGTTCTACCGCCTCAACGTCATTCAGATCCGCGTGCCGCCGCTCAGGGAGCGTTTGCAGGATCTCGCCGACATCAGCGCCAGTCTCTTGGCCCGCATCGCGCGCGATGCCGGCGTCGAAGCGGTGCCCAGCTTGAGTGCAGGCGCTTTGGAGCGTTTGGCGGCCTATTCCTTCCCGGGCAATGTGCGGGAGTTGGAGAATCTGCTGCACCGAGCGCTTGCCTTGTCGGGTGCCCTGCGCCTAGAGGCTTCAGATTTGGATCTGCCTGAGGCGGTGCAGGCTGAGGACTCTGGATTCGGCGCTTTTGCCGCGACCACCCCGACAGCCTTCGTGGACTCCGAGTGCGACGCGTTGCCCACCGACCTGGCCCTTTACCTGGATGGCGTCGAGCGTCGGGTCTTGGAGCGGGCCCTGGCTGCTTACCGCAACAACCGCACTGCCGCAGGGCAGCGCTTGGGTTTGTCGCTCCGGCAAATGCGCTACCGCATGGCCCGATTGGCCATTCAATTGGACGACGGCGAACCCCGCGAGCCCTGATCGCGAGGGCATAGGGGCGCTTGATCGCGCTCAGATCAATTTCTGTGCGGCTGTCAATGGGGCAGATACGCTAGGGATAGTGGTTGAGCGGTGGCGAGGCCCTAGATATAGTGGCCGTGCTATCCTGACGTCTTCGCTCAAACCCTCGTGACCCAGCCCCTTTTGTCGATCTGCCGGACCTCCGTTCGCACTGACGCACAGGGCTTCTTCACGAGGCGCACTCGGTCTCCCGAGTGCGGGCCCTGCGGTCGATGGATGCGATGCGTTCAAAGACCGTTCCCGTTTTCAAGCCCTCCGATTTAAAGCCGGATCCCGTTTCGGGATTGGCCGGAGGAGCTTTTGTCATTTCGTTTTTGTCCTCAGCGGCTTCAACCCTTTCCATTTGAGGTAGTTCCATGCAAAGCAGCGCCCAGCACGCCCCGCAACCCATCAGCAAGCCCCAGGCGCACTCGCAGGAGAGCGCGGGTTTGCCCAGCGCCTATCTGGCCTACCAGATCATTCGCCGCAATGGCGCCGTGGTGTCCTTTGAGCCCAGCAAGATTGCTGTGGCGCTGATGAAAGCCTTTTTGGCCGTGCATGGCGCGCAGGGTGCGGCATCGGCCAGCGTTCGCGAGACGGTGGACGGCCTGACCGAGTCGGTGGTCCGCGCCTTGCTGCGTTCGCGTCCCGGTGGCGGCACCTTCCATATTGAAGATGTGCAAGACCACGTCGAGTTGGCGCTGATGCGCAGCAGCCAGCATGAAGTGGCTCGCGCTTACGTCTTGTACCGCGAGCGCCGCACGGCAGAGCGCGCTGCCAAGGGCGTGCCGCCCGTGGCCCCGCCACCCACCAGCACCATCATGGTCATGGATGCAGGCCAGCGACGCCCCCTGGATATGGCGGCACTGCAAACCTTGATCAGCACCGCCTGTGCGGGCTTGGGTGAGGATGTGCGCCCCGAGCCGATCCTTCAGCAAACCGAGCGCAATTTGTACGACGGCGTGTCCATGGACGAGGTCTACAAGGCCGCCATCCTTTCGGCCCGCACCTTGATCGAGTCCGAACCCGGCTACACCCGCGCCACGGCCCGCTTGCTGATGCACACGATCAGCAAAGACATCCTCGGCCGTGAAGTGATGGCAGCCGACATGCCGGCGGCTTACGTCGAGTACTTCCCGAAGTTCATCAAGAAGGGCGTCGAAGCCGAGTTGCTGGATGCACGTCTGCAGCAGTACGACTTGCCACGCCTTGCTGCGGCCCTGAAGTCGGAGCGCGACCAGAGCTTCGACTACCTGGGTTTGCAAACCTTGTTCGACCGCTATTTTTTGCACATCAAGAAGAGCCGCATTGAGATGCCGCAAGCCTTCTTCATGCGGGTGGCCATGGGCTTGGCGCTGAATGAAATCGACCGCGAAGCGCGCGCCATCGAGTTCTACGAGGTGCTTTCCACGTTCGACTTCATGAGCAGCACCCCAACGCTCTTCAACAGCGGCACGCTGCGCTCACAGCTCTCCAGCTGCTACCTGACGACCGTCCCTGACGACCTGGGTGGCATCTACGACGCCATCAAAGAGAACGCACTGCTGTCGAAGTACGCCGGCGGCTTGGGCAACGACTGGACGCCCGTTCGGGCCCTGGGCTCGCACATCAAGGGCACGAACGGCGAAAGCCAGGGTGTTGTCCCCTTCTTGAAGGTCGTCAACGATACGGCCGTGGCGGTGAACCAAGGTGGCAAGCGCAAGGGCGCTGTTTGTGCCTACCTGGAAACCTGGCACTTGGACATTGAAGAGTTTGTGGAGCTGCGCAAGAACACCGGCGACGACCGCCGCCGCACGCACGACATGAACACGGCGAACTGGATTCCTGACCTGTTCATGAAGCGCGTTGTGGAAGGCACCGAGTGGAGCTTGTTCAGCCCGAGCAACACGCCTGACCTGCACGACCTGTTTGGCGCCGACTTCGAGCGGGCCTACGTGGCCTACGAGCAGAAGGCCGCTCGTGGCGAGATCAAGCCTTACAAGAAGGTGCCGGCGCGCGAACTGTGGCGCAAGATGCTGACCATGCTGTTCGAAACCGGCCACCCTTGGATCACCTTCAAGGACGCCTGCAACGTGCGCTCGCCCCAGCAGCATGTGGGCGTCGTGCACTCCAGCAACCTGTGCACCGAAATCACGCTGAACACGAATGACAGCGAGATCGCCGTTTGCAACCTCGGCTCCATCAACCTGTCCCAGCATTTGAAGGATGGCGCGGTTGACCACGAGAAGCTGAAGAAGACGATCAGCACCGCGATGCGCATGCTCGACAACGTCATCGACATCAACTACTACGCGGTCAAGAAAGCACGCGACAGCAACTTGCGCCACCGCCCGGTCGGTTTGGGTCTGATGGGCTTCCAAGATGCGCTCTACCAACTGCGCGTTCCTTACGCCAGCAATGAGGCCGTTGAGTTTGCCGACCGCTCCATGGAAGCCATTTGTTTCTACGCCTACCAGGCCAGCAGCGAGTTGGCCCAAGAGCGCGGTCGCTACAGCAGCTTCAAGGGCTCGCTCTGGGATCGCGGCATCTTGCCGCTCGACACCCTGAATCTGCTCGAGCAAGCCCGCGGTGGCTATGTGGAAGTGGATCGCAGCAGCACACTCGATTGGGAAGGCCTGCGCCAGCAGATCGCCCAACACGGCATGCGCAATAGCAACTGCGTGGCCATTGCGCCCACGGCCACCATCTCCAACATCATTGGTGTGGATGCTTCGATCGAGCCGAGCTTCGGCAACATCTCGGTCAAGTCCAACCTGTCGGGTGAGTTCACCGTGGTCAATGAGTACTTGGTTCGCGACCTCAAGAAGCTTGGCTTGTGGGACGAGGTCATGGTCATGGACCTCAAGCACTTCGACGGTTCGCTGCGCCGTATCGACCGTGTGCCCGAGGAGCTGAAGAACCTGTACGCCACCGCCTTCGAGGTGGAGCCGGTGTGGCTGATCGAGGCTGGTGCTCGCCGTCAGAAGTGGATCGACCAGGCTCAGAGCCTGAACATCTACATGGCGGGTGCTTCGGGTCGCAAGCTGGATGAGACCTACAAGCTGGCATGGACTCGCGGCCTCAAGACCACCTACTACCTGCGCACCACGAGCGCCACGCAAGCCGAGAAGAGCACGGTCAGCCGTGGTCAGCTCAACTCGGTCTCAACGCACACCGCGACCGTTGCTGCTGCATCCACCGGCGCAGCCGCTGCGGCGCCCTTCATGGCCGCCGAGCCGCAATTGCCCGCGACCGACGCCAAGTTCTGCAGCATCGATAACCCCGACTGCGAGGCCTGCCAGTAAGCGGAACGACCACGAGCCTCGGCTCGTGGTCTGTTTGTTTAAATGTTCAACCATTTAAACGTATGAGGAATTCGATGCGCTTGCGCAACGAGATTCGCGGATAGATACCCAGTTTCACGAGAAATCGCTTGGCGATTCCTGGATCAAGATTTGATAATTTAGAAGGACAAGGAAAGATCTATGTTGCAGTGGGAAGACGAAGTCAAACCCAGCCAGTCAATGGCTCACGCGGTAGCGACGCAAGCTGCTGGAAACTTGTCGGCGCAGGGCGCCTCAATCTCCCCCTCGGATTTTTCCGAACCACTGGCCCCGGTTGCAGCACATCGCCGCGTCAATGCGGCCGACAAGCGAATCATTAACGCCCAGACGGATGTCAACCAGTTGGTTCCGTTCAAGTACAAGTGGGCTTGGGAAAAATACCTCGCAACTTGCGCCAACCACTGGATGCCGCAGGAAGTGAACATGAGCCGCGACATCGCGCTCTGGAAAGATCCGAACGGATTGACCGATGACGAGCGCCGAATCATCAAGCGCAATCTCGGTTTCTTTGTCACGGCAGATTCTCTTGCTGCGAACAACATCGTTCTGGGTACATACCGGCACATCACGGCCCCCGAGTGCCGCCAGTTTTTGTTGCGTCAAGCGTTTGAAGAGGCGATTCATACCCACGCCTATCAGTACATCGTGGAGTCCTTGGGGCTTGATGAGTCTGAAATCTTCAACGCCTACAACGAAGTCAAGTCGATCCGCGACAAGGACCAGTTCCTGATCCCCTTCATCGAGGTGATCATGGATCCGAGCTTCAAGACGGGCACGCCAGCGACGGATCAAACGCTCCTCAAGAGCTTGATTGTTTTCGCCTGCCTCATGGAAGGCTTGTTCTTCTACGTCGGCTTCACGCAGATCCTGGCAATGGGTCGCCAAAACAAGATGACGGGTGCGGCTGAGCAGTACCAGTACATCCTGCGCGACGAGTCGATGCACTGCAATTTCGGCATTGATCTGATCAACGCTCTGAAGGCTGAAAACCCGCACCTTTGGACGGCTGAGTTCAAAGAAGAGATCAAGGCCCTGTTCCTGAAGGCCGTTGAACTGGAATATGCCTACGCGGAAGACACCATGCCGCGCGGCGTATTGGGTTTGAACGCCTCCATGTTCAAAGGCTACTTGCGCTACATCGCCAATCGGCGTGCAGTCCAAATTGGTCTCGAGGCCTTGTTCCCGAATGAAGAGAACCCCTTCCCCTGGATGAGCGAAATGATTGACTTGAAGAAGGAACGTAACTTCTTTGAGACGCGAGTCATCGAGTACCAAACCGGTGGTGCGCTTTCCTGGGATTGATGGCTATTGCCAACTCCCAAAGCGCGTCTCTTTGATCTCGAAGCTTGGATGGATTTGAAAAAGAAGCAACTGCGGCAGCATGACCTGAAGAAGTCATGCGCCGAAGTTGCCGCCCAATTTGCCGTAGCGGAGTTTTAGGCCTCCATACGGTAAATGACCGACCTGCCAGCGCTACGGTGCGGGTGGGCGGTGTTTCCTCCCCTTGATCAAGGAGATATTCATCATGGCAACTGCAAAAAAGGCCGCACCGGCCAAGAAAGCCGCCGCTCCGGCAAAGAAAGCCGCCGCTCCGGCAAAGAAAGCCGCCGCTCCGGCCAAGAAAGC
>JBKCVH010000005.1:0-9415 GCA_046317675.1 Burkholderiales bacterium | reverse complement strand
TGGAAGGGGCTCATGCCCTTCTCGATGTAGCGGTAGATGTTCTCCAGCACCACGATGGCGTCGTCCACCACCAAGCCGATGGCGAGCACCAGCGCCAACAGCGTGAGCGTGTTGATGGTGAACCCTGCGAGGCTGATGAGGGCGAACGAGCCGATCAAGCTCACCGGGATGGTGACCAGCGGAATGATGGAGGCGCGAAGCGTGCGCAGAAACACGAACACCACCAAGGCCACCAAGACCACGGCCTCGGCAATGGTGGTGTAGACCGATTGGATGGAGCGGTCGATGAAGACCGAGGTGTCTACCGCCAACTCCAAGTTGATGCCCTCCGGCAAATCGGCTTGGATGGAAGGCAGCATCTTCTGCACCGCCGCGCTCACTTCCAAGGGGTTGGCGGTCGCTTGGCGGATCACACCAAGACCCACCGAGGGCACGCCATTGAGGCGGATGCGCGAGCGCTCGTTGGCGGCGGCCTCCTCAATGCGCGCCACATCGCCCAGGCGAATCACGGAGCCATTGCGGTTGGCCACCACCACTTGCTCAAACTGCGCAATGGTGTTGAGGTCGGTGCGGGCCGTCACGTTGAACTCGCGCAACTGGCTCTCAATGCGACCTGCCGGCACTTCCAAGTTCTGGCGGCGCAAGGCGTCTTCCACGTCTTGCACGGTCAAGCGGTAGGCGGCGAGCCGGTCGGGGTCCAGCCAAACGCGCATGGCGTAGCGGCGCTCGCCCGTCACCTCCACGTCGGCCACACCCGCCACCGTTTGCAAGCGCGGGCGCACCACGCGGGTCACGTGGTCCGTGACCTGCATGGGGTTGAACACTTCCGACTTGAACGCGATGCGCATGAAGGGCGAGGCATCGGCCTCCACCTTGCCCACCTCAGGCTCATCCACAGAATTGGGCAGGCGGCCCCTGACCCGCGCCACGCGGTCGCGCACTTCGGCAGCGGCGTCGTCAGGGTTCTTGTTCAGCACAAACCGAACCGTGATCTGGCTGCGCTCGCTGCGCGAAATGCTGGTGAGCTGCTCCACGCCATCGATGCCGGCAATGGAGTCTTCGAGCGGCTTGGTGACCTGGCTTTCGATCACCTCGGAGCTGGCACCCGCCAGCCGGGTGGAGACGGTGACCAGGGGCTCGTCAATGCGCGGGTACTCGCGCAGCGAGAGTTGTTGGAACGACACCGCACCGATCAGCAAGATCAGCAGCGACATCACCACGGCCAGCACGGGCCGGCGAATTGAAATCTCAGGGAGTTGCATCAGCGATGTGCTCAGCTTTTCGGCTTGGGAGCGCCGACCTTGTCAATCTCCACCGCCTTCACGGCGACCTTCTCACCCCGCAAGCGTTGCTGGCCGGCGCTCACCACTTGGTCACCCGGCTGCACGCCTTCCAAGATTTCAGCCCAACCCGGCTTGCGAGCGCCCACCTTCACCGGCGTGCGCGTTGCCTCACCAGCTTTCACCCTGAACACAAAGAGCTTGCCGCCCTGCGGCACCAGCGCTTCTTCCGGCACCCAAAGCGCCCCCTCGCGGCGACCCAGCTCCAGCGACACCCTCACGAAAAGACCGCTGCGCAAGTTCGGAACCTGCTGGCTCAAGCGCGCGCGCACCAGCAAGGAGCGGCCGTTCACATCGGCTTGCGCATCCACCGCCTCCACCACTCCGGCGAGCGTGGTGCCGGGCAATGCATCAACACTGACTTTCACGGACTGCCCCGTGCGCAACTGACCCGCAAACTGCTCAGGCAGGCGAAAGTCGGCCCAGAGCTTGCTCGAATCTTCCAGGCTGACCAAGTCAGCGCCTTCCCTCACGTAGTCGCCCAGCGACACCAGGCGAATGCCGGCCACGCCGCCAAACGGTGCCCGCACCTGCAGCCGGGCCACCTGCGCCCGGGCCAAGGCCACCGAAGCCTGCGCCACCGCAGCCGCGCTTTGCGCGTGCTCCACGGCGCTCGCGCTCACAAAGCCCTGCGTCAGCAGCTCCTGCTGGCGCCGCACATTGCTTTCCGCCGTGCTGGATTGCGCCAGCGCTTGCTGCAATTGCGCTTGCTGCACCGCGTCGTCCAGCTGAACCAGCACGGCGCCGCGGGCCACGCGCTGACCGTCGTTCACGGCCAAACGCACGATGCGCCCGGCCACCTCGGGCCGCAGCATGGTGGTTTGCGCCGCGCGCAGCGAACCCACGGCTTGTGCAGCCATCACGGCCGCCTCGGCCTTGACAGGCGCAATCTCAACCGCCACTGGGCCACTCGGGCCACCGGGCCCCCTGGGCTGCGCCAACACCGCCACCGTGCTCACCAGAGCCAAAACCCCTGCCGCCCAACGCTTCATGCCTTGCCTTTCATTGCCATCTCCACGCCTTGATTGGCGAGCTGGTCTGCTTTTTCGTTGCCTTCGTTGCCCGTGTGGCCGCGAACCCAATGCCACTCAATCTCATGCAGGGCACACAGGGAGGCCAAACGCTGCCACAACTCCACGTTTTTGACCGGATCCCCGCCCGCAGTCCGCCATCCTCGCTTAACCCAGCCCGGCATCCATTCCGTCATACCCTTCAGCACGTATTGGCTGTCGGTGTAGAGCTGAATCTTGCAGCTGCGTTTCAGGGTCGCCAGGGCCTCGATGACGGCGGTCATCTCCATTTGGTTGTTGGTGGTGGAGCGCATGCCGCCGCACAGCTCCTTCTGGTGCTCGCCAGCAATGAGCCAAGCGCCCCAGCCGCCAGGGCCCGGGTTTCCCTTGCAGGCGCCGTCGGTGTAGAGCGTGACTTCGGGTTTCTTGATGGTCAGGGTCATGAATCTCGATGAACTTTGGAAGAAATGGCCACCGCAGGCGCCGTGCGGCGGCGGCCATTGCCGCGCGCCAAACCAACCAAACGCATGCCGTGCACGCGCTTGATGGCGTGAAGAAAGTAGACCGCGCCCAGCACCGGCCACCACGTGGCACCGAGCCGGTCCATAAAACCCCAGCGCGCCAGCCAAGCCTCGCGCTGCAAGGGCGGGCGCCAGCAACCAAAGCGCGCTTCGGTGATCTCCAGCCCCAAAAGCTTCAACCAATCTCGCAGCCGCCAGTAGTCAATGAACTCACCGCCCTGCGGCAAAAAGCGCTTGCCCAGCCGCTGCCGCAAGCCCCAAAGGCTGGTCGGGTTAAGGCCCAGCACGATCAGCCGCCCCTCGGGCCGCAGCACGCGGTGGGCCTCGCGCAGCCGGTGGTGCGGGTCGGGCGCGAACTCCAAGGTGTGGGGCAGCACCAGCAGGTCCAAGCTGTTGCTTTCAAAGGGCAGCACATCAAAGTCAGCCACCAAGTGCGCTTGCGTGGCGCCATGGGGCAAGGCCAACCAACGCTGGGGCATGCGGTTGGCCTGGAGCCCCTGCAAAGCGGGCCAGCCCAACTGCAAGGCATGGAAACCAAACACGTCCGCCACGGCAGCATCCAACTGCGCTTGCTCCCATGCGAGGAGATATCGGCCCGCAGGGCTCTGTAACCAGGGCTGCAAATCTAGAATTGCCGCTTCGTCTGCCATGCCTTGTGAATGCCCCTGCTGTCTCTGACCCCGATACCCGCCCTCGCTGACAACTACATCTGGTTGTTGCACGATGGGCACGAGGCCATGGCAGTAGACCCCGGCGATGCAGCGCCGCTTGAGCAAGCGCTTGAAAATCAAGGCCTGTCCCTCCGCACGATTCTAGTGACGCACCATCACGCGGACCATGTCGCGGGGATATGCCGCCTGCGCCAGCGCTGGCCTGCAGCCAACGTCATCGGGCCGGCTTCTGAACGCATCGAGGGCCTGAGCGAGCGGGTCAGCGGCGGTGCGCTCTTGCAGCAACTGGGCCAAACCCTTCGCGTGCTGGATGTACCTGGCCACACCGCCGGGCACATTGCTTTCTTTATTGAGGCGCCCAGCGACGGCAGCGCCCCGATTTTGTTTTGCGGCGACACCTTGTTTGCCGCCGGCTGCGGGCGTTTGTTTGAGGGCACGGCAGCGCAAATGCAGCAGTCGCTGGCCGAACTGGCCGCACTACCGGGCCACACCCGCGTTTGCTGCACCCACGAGTACACCCTGGCCAATCTGCGCTTTGCCTTGGCCGTGGAGCCCGACAACCTGGCCTTGCAGCAGCGTCAAGCGGATGCCCAGAGCCTTCGCGCGGCCGGGCAACCCACCCTGCCCTCCAGCATTGCGCTGGAGCGCGCCACCAACCCCTTCCTGCGCTGGGCATCCAGCAGCGTGCAAGCCGCTGCCCGCCAGGCACCGCAACCGGCCACGAGCGATGAGCCGGTGGCCGTGTTCGCCGCGCTGCGCGCCTGGAAGAACGTCTTTTCCTGATTGGTAAGCCCCATGCAAAAACTCTCCCAAGCCCTGAGCTTGATCGCCGCCAGCCTGCTCCTAGCGGGATGCGCCAGCCTGGAGCAAGGTCCCCCTGAGGTCAACAGCTCCAGCCGCTACTGGGGCCAAACGGCCAACAGCCTTGTCGTGGACCCACAAGCACCCACAGCGCCCAAGGAAACCGTCACCCTCGTCTCCGTGCCCATTGACGTGGCCGACCCGCCGCCGCCCAAGGCACTGGTGCAAGACGACCTGCGCCCCGACCAACCCAGCGTCGACTTCCAAGCGCCTGAGGCCAAAGTCGACCTCTGGAGCCGCGTGCGTGCCGACCTGAAGCTGCCTGACCTGACCGGCTCGCGCGTTCAAAAGTGGGAGCAGTACTACGCCAAGCGGCCCGAGTACGTCAGCCGCATGACAGCCCGTGGCGGCCGCTACCTGTTCCACATCGTTGAAGAGGTGCAGAAGCGCGGCCTGCCCATGGAACTGGCGCTGCTCCCCTTCATTGAGAGCGCCTTCAACCCCGAAGCCATGAGCCATGCCCGCGCCAGCGGCATGTGGCAGTTCATGAGCGCCACCGGCAAAGACTTCGATCTCAAGCAGAACCTGTTCCGCGACGACCGCCGGGATGTCCTGGCCTCGACCCGCGCGGCGCTCGACTACCTCGCCCAACTCGGCCGCCGCTATGACGGCGACTGGCAACTGGCGCTGGCCGCCTACAACTGGGGCATGGGCAATGTGGACCGCGCCGTCAAGCGCGCCAAGGCACAGGGCCTGGAGGGCCGCTACGAGCAGCTGCGCATGCCGGCCGAAACGGCCGACTACGTGCCCAAGCTGCAGGCCATCGAGAACCTCGTGCAGCGCCCGCAAGACTTCAACGTCATCCTGCCCCTGCTCGACAACCACCCCTATTTCCTGACCGTTCAAATTGAGCGCGACATCGATGTCGACCTCGCCGCCGAGTTGGCCGGCCTCACCCCCGAGGTGTTCCGCCAGTTCAACCCGCAAATGAACAAGCCCGTGGTGCTGGCCGCCGCCACGCCGCAGCTGCTGCTGCCCTACGACAACGCCGCCCGCTTCGTGCGCGAGTTGGCCGAGTACCGGGGCCCGCTGGCCAGCTGGACCGCATGGCAGCTGAGCAAGACCATGAAGCCGGCCGATGCCGCCAAGCAAGTCGGAATGAGCGAGGCGAAGCTGCGCGAGGTCAATCGCATCAGCGGTCGCATGCTCATCAAGGCGGGCTCCACCTTGCTGGTCCCCCGCACGGCCAAGCACGAGCACGACGTGAGCGAGCACTTGGCCGATACGGCAGCCCTCGCCCTCTCTCCTGAGCGCGTGCTCCGCAGGCAAAGCGTGAAGGTGCGCAAAGGGGAGACGCTGGCGCAGTTAGCCCGCCGCCATGGCGTCACGGTGCAGCAGGTGGCTGAGTGGAACAAGATCTCCAGCAGCGCAAAGATCAAATCGGGCCAGTCCCTGACCTTGATGCTGCCGGCGCGTGCAGCAACCCAAACGGCATCCGCCAAGGGCCCTGGCAAGAAGTCGGTGCGCGCCAAGAGCAAAAAGGCCGGCACCCGCGTGGCGCAGGCGCCCGCCAAGCCACCGGTCAAGCGGGCGAAGAACAGCTGACCCAACGAAACCCGGCAGCACCCAAAAGCCTAAGCCCTGAGCCCACACCCGGCTCAGCGCGCACATGCACTCGTATACCCTGGTTACACAACTCCCCATCGGGCGCTACGCGCGGCATTGGCCCCTTTCCCATGGCTTGATCTAAATCAACGCTAGACGCACTCCCAAGCCTAGATGTCTCAACGCATCCACCGCGCGGACGGAATCTGCAACCGGTGATAGACAATCAGTCGCGATCAACAGGCTCAACCTAGCAAGAGGTGCTCATGCGGCAAAACGGTCCGGTCACTCAGCGCGAGTTCGCGTTTTCACCCCAAGTGACTTTGGTGTCGGTCACCGACCCGAAAGGGCGGATTACCTACTGCAACGACGACTTTGTCTCTGTCAGCGGCTACACCCGAGAGGAGCTACTTGGCCAACCGCACAACCTCGTGCGGCACCCCGACATGCCGGAAGAGGCGTTTCGAGACATGTGGGCCACGATCGAGGCCGGCTTGCCCTGGACGGGGCTGGTCAAGAACCGTCGCAAAGACGGAGATCACTATTGGGTTCAGGCCAATGCCACGCCCATGCGTAACGGCGATCGCATCGTGGGCTTCCTTTCGGTTCGCACGGTCCCGAGTCGCCAAGAGGTTCAAGCCGCCGAAGCGCTTTACGCCGAAATGCGTGCAGATGCGAAGACAGGCGCGCGGCGCAAGGTGCTTTCCGCTGGCATGGTGGAGCGCGGAGGCTTTCTTGGGAAGGCCATTTCGCGCGGCAAATGGGCCGTTCAGCTCGTTGGACCGGCCGGCGCACTGGCCTTTGTGGGCGCCGCGCTGAGCGGGGCGGCTTCCTCTTGGGGCCTCGTGGCCTGGATGGCCTGCGCCGCACTGACCGGCCTGGGTGCCGGCATCATGGCCGCCACCAGCCAACGCCGCCGGCTCGAACGCGTCACTGAGCACGCTCTGCGCATGGCCTCCGGCGACCTGTGCGCCACGCCGCTGAACTTGACGCCCGGCCCCTGGATGAACCTGGAGCGCGGCCTGAACCAGATGGGTGTCAACCTGCGCACCGTCGTTTTGGACTGCCGCAACGAGGTGGAAAACCTGCGAAGTGCGATCAGCGAAATTGCGGCGGGCAACCAAGACATGTCGTCGCGCACCGAATCCCAAGCCAGCAGCCTTGAACAAACGGCGGCCACCATGGACCAAATCAATGGCACGGTGCAGCAAAGCGCGCAGTCGGCGGCTCAGGGCGCCAATCTGGCGGGGGAAACCTCGTCACTGGCAGAGAAGACCAGTGTCTGCGTGCACGGCGTGGGTTCCGCCATGGGGCAGATTCAAGAATCGTCGAACCGCATCGCGGACTTCATCCAAGTCATCGAAGGCGTGGCCTTCCAAACCAACATCTTGGCCTTGAACGCAGCCGTGGAGGCCGCGCGGGCGGGCGACAGCGGTCGCGGCTTTGCCGTGGTGGCGGCCGAGGTGCGGGTGCTTGCGCAGCGCACCGCCGAAGCGGCCAAGGAGGTTCGGAAGTTGATCGCTGAAGCCGCTGAGCGCGTGGAAGCAGGCAACGCGCAAGCCTTGGACGCCCGAAATCGCATGGATGCGGCCGTGGCCTCGGTGAGCCGCGTCTCCCAAGTGCTCCAAGAGATCAGCAATGCGTCGGCCGAGCAGCAATCCGGTATCGCCCAGATCAACGAAGCCGTGGCGCACATCGACGGGCTGACCCAGCAGAACGCCGCGATGGTGGAGCAGTTGGCCTCCTCCGCCATGTCGGTGACCCACCAAGTTACCGCCGTGGCGGCGAGCTTGAGTCTGTTCCGCTTGCGGCCCGGCGACCTCAGCGTGGCCGAGCAAGATGCGGTGGCAATGCGCAAATTGGCGAAGGCCGCCTGAGGCGCGCGCCAGCCTGGGCCGCCCAGTTTTTTAGATGAAGAACAGGGCGACGCTGACGCCCACACCCAGCGTCCAAACCGCGCTGCGCGCCAGTTGCTTGTCGGCCAAGTAAAGGGCGATGTAGATGATGCGCAGCACCACAAAGCTCAGCGCCAGCGCATTCACCAGGGTTTGGTTTGCGCTACCTTGCTGGGCCAGCAGAACGCCGGCAATGAACAGCGGCAGGGCTTCAAAGCCATTGAGTTGCGCCGCGTTTGCGCGCGCCGCACGGCCGGTCTGTTTGGCCAACCACTCGCGCGGGTTGCGGTTGTTGTAGCCGCCTTCGCGGGTCGGCTTGCCCGCCCCTGTGGATTTGGCAATGCCGGCGCACACGATGGGGAGCGCGCAGGCGGCGAGGATGCAGAGGTTGGCGATGGTGGTCATGGAGCAGGATTGCACCACGCAGAACGGTCAGCGCGGCGGTGAGCCCGCCTTTACAGAGCGTCAAGTCAAGCGCAACAGCGCCTCACCGCCGATCGGCCAAGGCATGCGCCAGCGTGCCGATGTCGACGTACTCCAGTTCACTGCCAATCGGCACACCCCGCGCCAGCCGCGTCACCGCCAAGCCACGCGCCTTCAGCGCCTCACCCAGCAGGTAAGCCGTGGCCTCGCCTTCCGCCGTGAAGCTGGTTGCCAAGATGACCTCGCGCACCTGGCCATCCGTGGCCCGCAACAGCAGGGCCTCGGCGCCGATATCGCGCGGGCCTCGCCCCTCCAGCGGACTGACCCGGCCACCGAGCACGAAGTAATAGCCCCTGTAGCTGCCGCTGCGCTCCAGCACCGCTTGGTCTGAGGGGCTTTCCACCACGATGAGCAAGCTGGCATCGCGGCTGGTGTCGAGGCAAACCGGACACACCGGCGCCTCCGAAAACCCATGGCACCGCTCGCACGTTTGCACCCGCTCCAAAGCCGCACTCAAGCCCGCCGCCAACTGCGCCGCTCCCGCGCGGTCGTGCTGCAGTAGGTGGTACGCCATGCGCTGCGCCGACTTCGGGCCAACGCCAGGAAGCTTGCGCAACCCATCAATCAAGAGCTCAAGTGCAGACATCAATCGCAGTCATCAGTCTGAGTCATCGAGATGCCGTAGCGAGCGGCCCGCGATGGCGTCGAAGCGCGGAAGCGCACTAAGGTGCGCTGAGCACTGCAGGCGCCAGCCCGGGCCGCGCAGTAGGCAGACCGATGACTCAGAAGGGGAATTTCATGCCGGGGGGGAGAGGCAGGCCAGCGGTGAGCTTGCCCATCTTCTCTTGGCTGGTTTCCTCAGCCCTGCGCAGCCCATCATTGAAAGCCGCAGCCACCAAGTCCTCCAGCATGTCCTTGTCTTCAGCCAACAAGCTGGGGTCGATCTGCACGCGGCGCACATCGTGCTTGCAGGTCATGGTGACCTTGACCAGCCCCGCGCCACTTTGCCCTTCGACCTCAATGTGGGCCAGTTCATCTTGGGCCTTTTTGAGGTTGTCTTGCATGGCCTGGGCTTGTTTCATCAAGCCGGCGAGTTGGTTCTTCATCATGGTGGAGGGCTCCAGGTTCAAGGGCGCAGCGGCTTCACAG
>JBKCVH010000004.1:0-3419 GCA_046317675.1 Burkholderiales bacterium | reverse complement strand
CATGCGGCCATCGCGGCCAACCCGTACTGGGTGTTTTGGTTGCGGGTTGAGCAAGCCGGCGAGTTGCAGCTTCTTTGGCAAGGTGATGACGGCTTTGAGCACCGCGAGCGTCGCCGAATCGAGCTGGCATGAGCGCATCTTGGTTGACATGGCTGTTTGTGCTCGTCATGAGCCTTCCCGGCGCCAGCCTTGCCCAAGCGCTGCGTTCCGGGCTGCAAGACATGAGCCCAGCCCTGCAGAGCATGCAAAAGGACGACAGCCAAAACCCCGGCATGCTCTGGGTACAGCAAGGGCAATCTCTCTTTGCTGAGCGCTGCCAGGCCTGCCATAAAGCCACCGCAATGCGCACGGTCGCGACGCGCTTTCCTGCCTTGGTGGACGGGCACGTTCGCAGCTTGGCGCAGCAACTGAAAACTTGCGCGTCTCGGGTTGAGCCGCCAAGCGCTCTCGACGAAGCGGCACTGTTGGCTTTGGCGACCTACGTTGGATACCTGGGCCGCGGCTTGCCGCTGAAGGCGGTTCGAGATCCGGGACTGCAACAGGCGCTTCAGCGAGGCAGATCCTTGTTCTACCAGCCGATGGGGCAGCTGGGTCTATCTTGCGCGCAGTGTCATCAACAGAATGCTGGCAAGCGCCTGGCTGGAAGCCTGGTTCCCCAAGGGCATCCCAATGGGTATCCGGCTTACCGCCTTGAGTGGCAAGGCATGGGCTCCTTGGAGCGGCGACTTCGAGGGTGCATGACGGGCGTGCGGGCGGAGCCTTGGGCACCCGACAGCGACGATGCCCTTGCGATGGCTGTTTTTCTGCGACACCGTGCGGCCGGCCTGCCCGTGGAGACGCCAGCTGTCCGGCCATAAAAAAAGCGCCCCGCAGGGCGCCTTGGCCGAGGCCGACGTGCCTTACAAGGGCACTCGGCGAAGCATTTCCACGCCGACTTCACCAGCGGCGATTTCACGCAAGGCCGTCACGCCAGGTTTGTTCTTCGTCTCGACCTTGGGGCTGTGGCCCTGGCTCAGCATGCGAGCGCGGTAGGTGGCCGCCAATACCAATTGAAAGCGGTTGGGGATCTTTTCCAGGCAATCTTCGACAGTGATGCGGGCCATGGGTTTCTTTTCAGCAGAGATCGAGGGCGCGGAACACGGAAGACCGGTGCCGCAACTGAGCCGCGTATTTTAGCCGCTGCGCGTGAACGATCGACTTCAAGTCAAACAAAGCCGTTTCAAAAAGCGCATTGACGACCACGAAGTCGAAGTGACGAGCTTGCGCAACCTCATTGCGCGCGGCCTGCATCCGCCGCTCAATGACAGCCGGCTCCGTATCGCCGCGCCGCATCAAGCGCTGCTGAAGTTCATCCCAACTCGGGGGCAAGATGAAGATCAAAACTGCACTCGGAAAGAGCTGCTTGACCTGCATCGCGCCTTGGTAGTCGATCTCCAGCACGACATCTTCGCCGTGCGAAAGACGCTCCTGAATGGCCAACTTTGAGGTGCCGTACAAGTTGCCATGGACTTCGGCCCATTCAAGGAAAGCTTGTGCGGCCACCATGTCGCGGAACTTGGATTCAGAGACAAAGTGGTACTCGCGCCCATCCTGTTCCTGTCCGCGCGGAGCCCTGGACGTGTGCGAGATCGACACGGCAAGCTTGGACTCGATCTGGAGCAAGGCGTTCACCAAGCTGGATTTGCCAGTCCCACTTGGTGCGGCCACGACAAACAAGTTGCCCGGGGTTTCAGCTGCTTCGTTCATTCGATGTTTTGCACCTGTTCACGCATTTGTTCGATGAGAACCTTCATGTCCACACTGATTCCTGTGAGCTCCAGCGCGGCCGATTTGGCACCCAATGTGTTCGCCTCACGGTGAAGTTCTTGAATGAGGAAGTCCAGCCGTTTCCCCAATTCGCCGCCTTTGGCCAATTGCGCTTGTATCTCGTCCAGATGCGCCCGCAGGCGAGTCAACTCCTCGGCCACGTCAATGCGAATTGCATGGGCTGCGGCCTCGGTCAAGGCGCGCTCTTGAGCGGCGGAGCTACTGACTGTGCCGCCGGCCTGCGCCAGTGCTTCGCTCCAGCGATCCAGGAACCGCTGCTGCTGTCGTTGAACCACAGCGGGAATGAGCGGCTCGGCGCGCAGCGCCAGTTGCCGAAGTTGCGCAATTCGCTCAAGCAGCGATTGCACCAAGCGCTCTCCCTCCCGGGCTCGGGCCGCCAAAAGTTCATTCAGGCAATGGTTCGCGCTTGCCAAAACAAGCTCATCAGGCCACGGGGTGTCCGCGCGGAGGCTTCGACACCAGCTCAAGGCTTCCTGAACAGAGAAGGGGCGTGCTTCAGGCAGGGCGGCTTGAACCTGTGCCTGCCAAGTAGCCAGCTGCTGCAATGCCGGGTCGGTGACGGCGCTGGATTCACTGTCGTTGCTGCTTTGCAAGCTCAGCTTCAGCTCCACCTTGCCTCGACGCACTTGTTGGGTGACCCGCTCACGCAGGTGGGGTTCTAGGTGTCGAAGTTCGTCGGGCAATCGCAGGGACAGGTCGAGAAAGCGCCCGTTGACACTGCGAATTTCCAGTTGAATTTGCGAACTTGCGCTTGTGGTTTGACCCGATTCGGCAGGTCCACGCAAGACACTGGCATATCCGGTCATGCTGTAGACTGGCATGAAAATGGCTGGTAAGGGAACGAACCTTCATTATGTCAAAACCGAAACCTGCCCCGTTGCCCGCCGGCACAGTTGTTGGTGGTTACCAGATCATCAAGAAGCTGGCTGCCGGGGGTTTTGGTGTTGTTTATCTGGCCGAAGATCCAGATCATCACCTCGTCGCCATCAAGGAATATCTCCCCTCCAGCCTCGCTGAGCGCAGTCCTGGAGAGTTGGTGCCCCGCGTCAAGCCAGACAAGCTCCCCCTCTATCGGCTTGGTCTGCGTAGCTTCTTCGAAGAAGGGCGTTCGCTTGCGCAGATTTCGCACCAGTCTGTGGTGTCGGTGCTGAATTTCTTGCGGGAGAACGAAACCGTCTACATGGTCATGAATTACCTGCAGGGCGATACCCTGCAGGATTTCATCGTGACTGCGCGAGATTTAAAGCGGGACAAGGTTTTTCGTGAATCCACGATCCGCTCGCTTTTCGATGAAATACTGAAGGGGCTGCGCATTGTTCATCAGCACAAGATGCTGCATTTGGATATCAAGCCGGCCAACGTCTTCATTACGAACGACAACCGCGCTGTGATGCTCGATTTTGGAGCGGCTCGCGAAGTCTTGAGTAAGGAGGGTAATTTCATTCGGCCGATGTATACCCCCGGATTTGCTGCGCCAGAGATGTATCGGCGTGACGGCTCGCTCGGCCCTTGGACCGATATTTACGCGGTTGGAGCCTGCATTTATGCCTGCATGCAAGGCTATCCGCCCAATGACGCCCCCCAGCGTCAGG
>JBKCVH010000003.1:0-14194 GCA_046317675.1 Burkholderiales bacterium | reverse complement strand
AAAGGAGCAGGAGGCCGCTAGGCGGCGGGCCGCTGGTGGCAGTTAAAGGATGCGCCTTGAGGCGCTCTTCCAAACTGCTGCCTTGACCGCTTGAAGTCGGAGTCCGGTCAACGCCTGCCAGTCTCTTGAGCAGTTTTTGTTGCTCCATCGGTCCGATGGTCTGAATTCCAACCCCGCAAAGCATTAAACCAGGCGACTTCGCTCGCCAGCATCCAATCGCTTTGCATCAATCGCGCCTCGCGCACACGCCCCTCGCGCAGCCAATGCTCTCGGCCAATGCCGGGCAGCAGTCCGGCCTCGCGGCGGGGCGTTAGCCATTGGCCGTCCAGCTTCAAGGCAATGTTGCCGAAGCTTCCTTCGGTGAGTTCACCGTCCTCGTTGAAGAGCACCACATCCCAGCAGCCAGCCGGTTTGGCGAAAGCCTCGTAAACCTCGCGGCGGGTGGTTTTGTACTGGATGAACTCCGCGAGCGGGCCGCGCGTGGCGATGGGCGTTGCGGCCAGGGCCAGTTGCACAGGCCCGGACATCTCTGCCAGGGGCTCGCACTGCACGTCGATTTGCCCCAAGGCATCGAGCGTCAAGCGCACACGCCACAGGCCTTGCGCGTGTTGTTCCGCCGTGGCTTGAAGCCGGGCTTCCAGCGCGGCGCTGTCAAAGGGCAGGGCGAAGTGCCTTGCGCAGCGGGCCATGCGGGTCAGGTGGGCGCTGCCGTGCGGGAAGCGGCCGGCCTCCAGGCGCATGGTTTCCAGCGCGGCGACGGGGGCGCGGGCGCGTTCCAGGAAGCGCGTTTTGGCGCGCCATTCGGCGAGCTCGGGTTGGGGCTCGGCGTCCAGCGTGATGCCGCTGCCCACGCCGGCGCGCAGCTGTTGGCCCTGTGCTTCGACGGTGCGGATGGGCACGTTGAAGGTGGCCGCGCCGCCGGGTTGAATCAAACCAATGGCGCCGCAGTACCAGCCGCGTGGTGCGGCTTCCAGCTCGGCAATGATTTCCATGGCGCGCCGCTTGGGCGCGCCGGTGACCGAGCCGCAGGGAAAGAGGGCGGTGAACAGCTCGGCCATCGTGGTGCTGGCGCGCGTCACTGCGGTGACGGTGCTGGTCATTTGCCAGACGCTGGGCAGCTCGTGCAGCTCAAAGAGGCGCGGCACGCGCACGCTGCCGGTTTGCGCCACGCGGCCCAGGTCGTTGCGCAGCAGGTCCACGATCATCAGGTTCTCGGCCCGCTCCTTGTCGCTGGTGCGAAGGTGCTGCTGCATGGCCTCGTCTTGCGCGCGGTCGGTGCCGCGGGGTGCCGTGCCTTTCATGGGCTGAGCCGCCAACAACCAGGTTTTGGGGTGGTCGTGCAGCGGTCGCCAGTCAAAGAACAGCTCCGGGCTGACGCTGGCCACGCCGAGTTCTTCCAAGAACAGCGAGAAGCCGCCGGGCTGCGCGGTGTGCAGTGCAAGGAACAGTTCAGCCAGCGGCACTTGAAGCTCGCTGGCCAAGCGCGTCGTGAGGTTGACTTGGTAGCAGTCGCCCGCGCGGATGTAGTCCCGCACAGTCTCGATGGCTTGGGCGTCTTGCGCCGGGCTGTGCAGGCTCTGTTGCCACGCCGTGCATCGCGTGCTTGCTGAAGCAGCTGCCGGCCAAGGCCCAGGCGGCTCCGTGAACACGGCGAAGGCGGCCAAAGGCGAGGCCGAGGGCAGGGTGGTGAGGGCGGGGTTCAAGGCCGACGCCGCCTCGTAGCGCACGCCGCCCAGCACCCAAGCGCCGTCGCGTGCTGCTTGGTGCGCTGCGTCCAGCACGGGGCCAAGCTCAGCGGCCGTCTCCGCCTTCAGCCACTGCGCAGGCGGCGTGACCCAAGCGCCGCGAAGGCGCTCGCCGTCTTCCCGCGCCAGCGGGTGGCGGGGGAAGTCAAAAGCCGCTTTCAATCCAAGCGTCAAGCGAGGTTCAGGAAGGTTGCGCGGTAATGCGCCAGCTCTTCAATGGACTCGTGGATGTCGGCCAGTGCCGTGTGGGCCTGGGCCTTCTTGAAGCCTTCCAGCGCGCTGGGTTTCCAGCGCTTGGCCAGCTCCTTGAGCGTGGAGACGTCCAGGTTGCGGTAGTGGAAGAAGGCTTCCAGCGTGGGCATGGTGTTGGCCAAGAAGCGGCGGTCTTGGCAGACGGAGTTGCCGCACATGGGGCTCTTGCTCTTGCCCACGTACTGCTGCAGCCATTCGATGGTGGCGGCCGCGGCGGCGGCTTCGTCCACCGTGGAGGCCTTGACGCGGTCGATCAGGCCGCTCTTGCCGTGCGTGCCTTTGTTCCAGGCGTCCATCTTGTCCAGGGTTTCGTCGCTCTGGTGGATGGCGAACACCGGGCCTTCGACGCGAATCGACAAGTCGCTGTTGGTCACGACCACGGCCACTTCGATGATGCGGTCGGTGGCCGGCTCCAGGCCGGTCATTTCGCAGTCGATCCAGATCAGGTTGTTGTCGCTTCGTTCAAGCACGGTGCTCATGGGCATTCCAGTGGGTTTGCAAGGCCGCAGATTGTGCCCAGTTGGCGGGCCTGAACAGGTTGCGCGCGGCGCGTGCATCCCGCAGCCCGGCGCCGTGCTGCGTTTCAAATCCTCGACGTAGCTTGGCTACGCCTGCGGTTTGCGCCTTGCGCGGCATCCAGGCTGCGGGCGCCCGCACTCACTCGAACCCATTCAGGCCCACCTAAACTTCGCCCCTTCCTCTCCTACCGGCCCAAGCTTTGCTGTCTGCACTCACTGTCGCCTTTGTCTTGGCCTTTGCGCTTCTTGTGACCACCGGCCTCAAGCTTTGGCTGCTGGCTCGGCAAATGCGGCATGTTGCGCTCAACCGGGGTGCCGTTCCGGCTGACTTTGCGGCCAGCGTGCCCCTTAGCGCGCACCAAAAGGCGGCCGACTACACGCTGGCCAAGGGCAAGCTGGCAACCTTCGGTTTACTCTTCAATGCGGCGCTGCTGGTGGGCTGGACCTTGCTCGGTGGCCTTGACGTTTTGAACCAGTGGGTCAACAGCTGGGTGGAGCCTGCCAGTTGGGGCGGCTATGCGCGGCCCTTGGTGCTGGTGGGCGCCTTCGCCTTCATTGGCATGCTGCTCGACCTGCCGCTTGAGCTCTACAACACCTTTGTGCTGGAGGAGCGCTTTGGCTTCAACCGCACGCGCTGGCAGCTCTATGTGGTGGACGCCATCAAGGGCCTCGCGGTGGGGCTCGTCTTGGGTGGGCCTTTGTTGCTGGCCGTGCTGGCGCTGATGCAAAGCGCCGGTCCGCAGTGGTGGCTGTGGGCTTGGGGCTTGTGGATCGGCTTCCAGCTCTTGGTGATGGTGCTCTACCCGGTGCTGATTGCGCCGCTCTTCAACAAGTTCGAGCCTTTGCAAGACGAAGGTTTGGTGGCGCGGGTGCAGGCCTTGTTCCAGCGCGCGGGCTTTTCGGCCAAAGGCCTTTTTGTGATGGACGGCAGCCGCCGCTCCGCGCACGGCAATGCTTACTTCACGGGCCTGGGCGCTGCCAAGCGGGTGGTGTTCTTTGATACCTTGCTCAAGCGGCTTGAGCCGCCCGAGGTGGAAGCCGTGTTGGCCCACGAACTCGGCCACTTCAAGCTCAAGCATGTGCCCAAGCGCTTGGTGGGCTTTGCGGTCATCTCCTTGCTCGGCTTTGCCGCCCTGGGTTGGCTGGCGCAGCAACCGGCCTTCTATGTGGGTCTCGGCGTGCAGCCGAGCCTCATTTCCAGCAACGATGCCTTGGCCCTGCTGCTCTTTTTGATGGTGGTGCCGGTGCTGGCCTATCCACTGGGGCCGCTCATGGCGGCGTCGAGCCGCAAGCATGAGTTCGAGGCCGATGCCTACGCCTGCCAGCAGGCCGATGGCAAAGCCTTGGCCTCGGCCTTGCTCAAGCTCCATGAAGACAACGCCAGCACCTTGACCCCCGACCCGGTGTACGCCCGCTGGAATTACTCCCACCCCCCGGCCGTTGAACGCCTGGGCGCCATCCGACTCCAAACCTCATGAACCTGCTCACTGCCGCTTGCAGCTCCAACGCCCCCGCTCTTGATGAAGCGGCCATCCTGACCTACTTGGCCGAATTGCCAGGCTGGAGCCACGAGCAAGGCGCCCTGCAAGCCAGCTTCAACTTCGACAACTTCCGCGAGGTGATGGACTTTGCCAATGCGGTGGCCGAAGTGGCCGAGGCGCAAGACCACCACCCCGACTTGATCCTCAGCTATAGCGTGGCCACCGTGCGCTTCAGCACCCACAGTGCCGCCCGCTCGGTGACGATGAACGATGTGATTTGCGCCGCCCAGGTGAGCCACCTTCCTGAGAGCCACCCTTGAAGAAGGGTCAGCGCCCTCCGGAGCGAGCGCGCGATAACACGGCTCTAGACAGCGGCTTGGTGGTGCGAGGACACGGTCGCCACTACCTGGTGCAACTCGACGACGGCACCCGCCTGCAGTGCGTGCCCCGTGGCAAGAAGAGCGATTGCGTGGTGGGCGACCGCGTGCGCTGGATGCCCACCAGCCCCGGCGAAGGCGTCATCGAGTCCATTGAGCCGCGCAGCAACCTGCTGTATCGGCAAGACGAATGGCGCAGCAAGAGCTTTGCCGCCAATGTGGACCAGCTCTTGGTGCTCGTCGCCGTGGAGCCCGTCTTCAGCGAAAGCCTGCTGACCCGCGCCCTTTTGGCGGCCGCAGAGGCGCGCATTGAGGCGCGCATTGCGCTGAACAAGACCGACTTGCCCGGCGTGGCCCTCGCCCGTGAGCGCTTGATGCCTTACACCGCCATGGGCGTGAACGTGATGGAGCTGGCGCTCAAGGCCGATGTGAACGCCTCCATGGCCACGCTTGCCCCTTGGCTTCAGGGCAAGACCACCTTGGTGCTCGGCCCCAGCGGCACCGGCAAGAGCACCCTCACCAACCTGCTGATTCCCGACGCCCAAGCGCAAGTCGGCGAAATCTCCGTGGCGCTCAACAGCGGTCGCCACACCACCACCCACACCCAGTGGTACAGCCTGCAAGCCGGCCCGGTGGGCGAGGGCGGTTGGATGGACTCACCCGGCTTCCAAACCTTCGGCATCCAGCACATCGCGCCCATGCAGTTGGCGGGCTTGATGCCCGACCTCGCCGGCCCGGCCCAGCAATGCCGCTTTGCCAACTGCACGCACCGCCAAGAGCCTTCTTGCGGCGTGCGCGATGCGGTGCAGGCCGGCCAAATTGCGGCCAGCCGCTACCGCATCTTTTTAGAGCTGTTTGACGAGCTGAGCCGGCCGCCGACGTATTGATCACCAGCGGAGGCACCGCTGAGCCTCAAGCCAGCAGGCTGACCGAGGCGTACTTCGACGACTGGGTGTTTTCTTGCGAGCCCTTCTCTAGCGCCTGCAGCAGGGCTTCCAGCTGCTTGCGGGTGTCGTTGCTGCCTTGGGTCTTGCTCGACTCGCCGCCACCCTGGTTGAACTGGGCAAACATCTGCGTCGACATCTTTTCCATCATCTTCTTCATGCCGTCGTCGAGCTCGGTTTTGGTGAGCGAGCCGTCGCCATCGGCATCTAGCTTGCCGAAGGCTTCGCTGGCTTTGTTGGCGCCGCCTGCTTTGGCCATGGGTGAGCTCTCCACCATGGACTTGAACTCGTCGATGTTGAGACCGCCGCTGCCGTCGCCGTCGGCCTTGCTGAAGGCCTGGGCACTCTTTTGCTGCATCTGCGCCTGGATGCGTGAGAAGTCGGGCATGCCGCCCGAACCACCAATGCCAGAGATCATGATCAAACTCCGTGCGTGGAACGCGCGCGAGGGATTTCGCACGCTGGCCCATGGTCCGGATTTCGACCGCCGCTGGCGGTGGCATGAGAGGGGGCTTCGCCCCGACTGTCACCTGGCATGACGCCCCGCGCCGGCGGCGTCACCTCAGGTCATGCGAGGAGGCGCAGCTCGATGGCGAAGGCCTTCGCCTCAGTGCGCGGGCGAACTTGCAGCTCGCCGCCCAACTGGCGCGCCATTTGGGTGGCAATGGCAAGGCCCAGGCCGCAATGGCCCAAGGTGTTGTGTTCCGGGCCCAGTCGCACAAAGGGCTGCTGGGCTTGGGCGAACTCGTCGGTGCTCAGGCCGGGTCCGCCATCCTCTACGGCAAGCAAGAGACCCGCTTCAAGCCGCTTGAGCTGCAGCACCACCGGCGTGGCGCCATGGGTGAGGGCGTTGTCCAGCAGGTTGCCCAAGAGCCGGCGCAGCGCCAGCTCGGGCAGCGAGATGTTCACCGTGGGGTCAATGTCGGCCTGAACGCGGGGGTAGGCGGCCAGCATCTCGTGCAGCAGGTCCACAAGGGGCACCAACGGCCCCGCGCGGGGCGTGGTTTCGCCTTGAACGGAGTGCAGGAACTGCTCCACGATGTGCTGCAGCGCGCGCAGGTCGCCGTCGAGCTGTTCGGCCACTGCCGGCGGCACGCTATCTAGCTGGGTCTCCACCCGCAGCCTGAGCCGTGCCAAGGGGGTTCGCAGGTCGTGGCTAACGCCCGCCAGCAGTTGCTGCCGTTCCTGCTGCGCGGCGCGCACTTGGTGGCTCAGTTTGTTGAAAGCGCCTACCAAGGTGGCCACCTCGCTGCTGGCCCCGCGCTCCAGCACCAAGGGAGCGCCAAAGGGCTCTTGCTGTTCCACCATTTGGGCTGCAAGGCGTTCCAGCGGGCGGGTGATGACGCGCACTGTGAGCACCAAGGCCATGACGGCCCCGAGGGCCAGCACCACCACCCAGCTGGTCAGCGTGAGGCCCACTGCCATAAGCGGAGGAACCGCCTGAAACACAGCTTCCCAGGTTTCATCGGCTTGGCGCCACCGGATGTTGAGGCCAATGGTGTTGTCGCCTTGGCGACTGGCGGCCACCGCACTGCCTGGCAGTTGCGACTGCAGTTCGCGGATCAGCAGCGTGGCTGGCGGCGGTAAGTCTTCACTTAAGGCCGGCGGTGTACCGGGCGGGAGTCGGCGAATCTTGAGCTGGCTGTGCTCCAGCCGTGCCATGGCGGTATCGCGCAAGGCGGGTGGCGTTTGTGCCACCACCAATTGCAGAGTGCGGGCTTGCAGCACCGTGCCGCTGATGAGCTGGTCGCGCAGGGGGTTGAGCCAGTACTGCATGGCCAAGCCTTGCAAAACGACCGCCACGAGGCCCACCACGAGCACGCCGAGGCTGAGGCGGCGGGCTAGCGAGCGAGGGGCTCGGTTCATGCCGTCACGCCGCCGGGCCGCCCCAAGGCGTGACGGCCCCCTCGGGGGGTAGCGAGGACGCGAAGCGCCGCAGCTTGGGGGCCTTTCATACTGCAGGGACAAACATGTAGCCGTGGCCGCGAACGGTTTGAAGGTACCTGGGCTCGCCGGGGTCAGGCTCGATGAGCTTGCGCAGCCGCATCACCGCCACATCGATGGTGCGCGTCAGCACCGCGTCGGGGCGCTCATGGCTGGCGGCCAGCAGGCGCTCGCGGGAGATGGGCACGTTCGGGTGCAGGGCCAGCTCGGCGAGCAAGGTGTACTCCACGGTGGAGAGCACGCGCTGCGTGCCGTCGGCATGCACGAGGCGGCGCGTGGCCGGTTCAAAGACCCAGCCGCCCATGCTGACCTCTTGCGCACCGGTTTGCGGAATGCCCGGCACGCTATTGCTTCGGCGCAGCACGGCACGAATGCGCGCCAACAGTTCGCGGGCCGAGAAGGGCTTGCCCAGGTAGTCGTCGGCGCCCATCTCCAGGCCCAGCACGCGGTCCACTTCTTCGGTGCGTGCCGTGAGCAAGATGATGGGCACGCGGTCGCCGGCGGCCCGCAGCTTTTGGCAGGCATCCAGTCCGCTCATGCCGGGCAGGTTGATGTCCAGAATGATGAGGTCGGGCCGCAGCCGGTCAATGCGCTTGAGCAAGTCTTGCCCGCTTCCCATGGTGGTCACGGCCATGCCCTGCTTTTCCAGGTAGCTGGCCAGCATGTCGCGCATGGCAACGTCGTCTTCAACGACGTACAGGTGATGAGGGCGATTGGTTTCGGTCATGGCGGAGGTCAGTTTCTCAAAGCTTCTGCAGGAACAAGTTCGGCCGCGCGACGCGCCGGCAGCCAACCAAAGAGCAGGCCCACAGCGCAGGCCACGCCCAGCGAAAGGCCGATGGCGCCACTGGTGAAACGCACGGTGATGGCACCGCTGGCGTTCAGCAGCAGGCCCAGCCCAACGCCCACCAGCAGGCCGATGAGGGCGCCCAGCAGCGTCAACCACAGAGCCTCCAGCACGAACTGGGTGGTGATTTGGCGGCGCGTGGCGCCGAGTGCGATGCGCAGGCCAATCTCCCGCGTGCGCTCGGTCACGCTGACCAGCATGATGTTCATCACACCAATACCGCCCACGCCCAGGGAGATGAAGGCGATGGAGCCCAGGAGTACCGACAGCACCTGCGACACCAGGTTCAGCGTGGCCGACAGGGCTGCTGGGTCGATGACGCTGAAGTCGTTTTGCACGCCGGCTGCCAGCCGGTGGCGCTGGCGCAGGAGGCTCTCCAGCTCTTGCCGTGCATGGGCCTTGAGGCTGGGGTCCTGGGCCTCCACCAGGAGGCTGGGCACGCTGCCTGGAAACGCGGTACCCGAGAGGCGGCGCTGCAAGGTGTTGAGCGGCACCAGCAGGATGTCGTCTTGGTCTTGCCCACCCAAGCCGGAGCCCTTGGGGGCCAGCACGCCGATCACGGTCAAGACCTGGCGCTGCACGCGAATGCTTTGGCCCACGGCGCTCTGGCCGGGCTTCAGCTCGGGAAACAGTTCACGCAGCACGGTTTGGCCGATCAAGGCCACATGGGCGGCGGTGCGCACCTCGGCCTCGGTGAAGGCGCGCCCTTCTTGCACCGCCCAGCGCTGGATGCCCAGGTACTGCGCGTTGCTGCCGGTGATGCTGGTGGTGCGGTTGTAAGCACCTTGCACCACGCGCCCTTGCAGGCTGGCCTGCGGCGCCACGGCGCGCACGCTGGGCAGCTCGGCCACGGCGGCGGCGTCGTCCAAGGTCAAGGTGGGCAGGGTGCCGCTGCTGCCGCGCAAGCCGCCGCCCGGTCCGGCCGCCTGCCCGCCGCCACTCAACACAAAGAGCTGGTGCGTTCCCAGGCTGTTGATGGACTCGGCCACCCGTTCGCTGGAGCCTCGGCCAATGGCCAGCATCAGAATCACCGAGGCCACGCCAATGACCACGCCCAGCATGGTGAGGCCGGAGCGCAGCCGGTGGGCAGCCAGGGCGAGTAGGGCCTCGGCGGCGAGGTCGCTGAGCTTCACGCTGCCGCTCATGCCAGCGCCTCTTGCGCTTGGGGGCTGCGCTCGTCGGCCACCAAGCGGCCATCGGCAAAGCGCAGCCGGCGCGGGCAGGCGGCGGCAATGCCGGGGTCGTGCGTGACCAGCAGCACGGTGCGGCCGTCTTGCTGGTTCAGTTCCTGCAGCAAGGCCATCACAGCCGCGCCGGTGGCCGAGTCGAGGGCGCCCGTGGGTTCGTCGGCCAGCAAGAGCGGGGCGTTGCAAACCAACGCGCGGGCAATGGCCACGCGTTGCTGCTGGCCGCCGCTGAGCTGGGTGGGCAGCTTGGCCGCATGCTCGGCCAGCCCAAGGCGCGTCAGCAGCGCCAGGGCGCGGGCCTCGCGGGTCCGGCGTGCTTCGCCTGCATAGAGCAGCGGCAAGGCCACGTTGTGCAGCACGCTGGCGCGTTGCAGCAGCTGGAACTGCTGGAAGACAAAGCCCAGCGTGCGGTTGCGGAACTGCGCCAGCTGCGGCTCGCTGAGGTCGCCAAGGCTTTGGCCCTGGATGATCAAGCGCCCGCTGCTTGGCCGGTCCAGCGCGCCGATGAGGTTGAGCAGACTGCTTTTGCCGGAGCCCGATGCGCCAGTGATGGCCACGAACTCGCCCGCCTGCACCGTGAGCGAGACCTCGCGCAGCGCGTCAAAGCGCTGGCCGCCCAGCTCATAGTGGCGGCTCAGCGCCTCGGCTTCAATGAGCGGCTGCATCAGAAAAACTTCGGCCCGAAGGCGCTGGGGGCTGGCTTGCGGCCGATGACCAAGGCTTCGTTGGCTTTCAGGCTGCTGCCGGCCAGCACCTCGGTGTGCTGGCCGTCGGCCAGGCCCAGGTGCAGCCGCACGGCTTCGAGTTGCCCTTGCGGGTTGCTGCGCCACACCACGCCTTCGCCGGGCTGGAGCTCCACCGGTTCTGGGCCCTGAAAGCGCAGCGCGGCATTGGGCACGCGCAGCACCGCTTGGCGCTCCGCCACATTGACCTTCAGGTAGGCCGTCATGCCGGGGCGCAGCTTGCCGTCCTCGTTGCGGGTGCGAATGAGCACGGTGTAGGTCACCACGTTCTGCTGCACGCTGAAGTTGTTGCGGATTTGCTGGAGCGTGCCTTCGAAGGCTTGGTCGGGGTAGGCGTCCACCGTGTACGAGACCCGCTGGCCTTCGCGCAGCAAGCCGATGTCGGCTTCGCTGACCGAGGCCTCGACCTGCATTTCGCGCAGGTCTTGGGCAATGCGGAACAGCAAAGGCGTGGCAAAGGCGGCCGCCACGGTTTGCCCAACAGCCACCTCCCGCGCAACCACCACGCCCGACACCGGTGAGCGAATCTCCGCCAGCCGGCGGTTGCCCTGGGCCCGCTCCACCAAAGCGGCTTGCTGCTGGCGCTGCGCGGCGGCGGCATCGCGCTGGGCCTGGGCTTCATCGGCCTGCAAGCTGCTGATGAAGCCTTCGGCCACCAACTGGCGCTGGCGCTGCAGGCGTTGCTCGGCCAAGCGCAGATTGGCGTCCAGCGCTGCCAGTGCGGCCCGCGCGGCGTCCAACTCGGCATTGAGCGTGCGGGTGTCGATCTCCGCCAGCAACTGGCCCGGCTTGACGAGGTCGTTGAAGTCCACGTGCAAGCGCGTGACCACGCCCGAAACCTGCGAGCCCACCTGCACCTGCTGCACCGGCTGCAGCGTGCCGCTGGCCTGCAGCACGCGCACCACGCTGCCCTGGCTGGCGGTCTGGGTCAGCAAGTCGGAGGCTTGATCGGGCGCTGCCGAGCGAGTGGGCTGCAGCGTGGCCACCAGCACCAAAGCGACGAGCGCCAGCAGCAGGAAAAGGGCGATCCAGCGCCAGCGGCGAGAGGAGGAGTCTGTGTTTTGCATGGCTTCGCATGCTGCCGAGCTTCATCGGTTTGCGGTGTGTCGCCACATGACGCGGCATGACATGCCGCGCCGCTTTGGCGCCGGGAGCCAGGGCAGGGCGCTTGTCATGCGCTGTCATGGAGCGACACGGCCTTGCCGCCCAAGCGCTGGCCCTGGCCGGTGCAATGCGAACCGTTGTGAATTCCTTCTGGACGCTGACTTCCCATGCCTTTGATGTCTCGCCGCACCGCGGCCTTGGTGCTGAGCTGCACTGCCTTGTTCTTGGCTGCCTGTGGCGGCTCATCGGACTCCAAGAATGACCCGCAACTGCGGGTGCTGAACCTCTCCGAGGTCGCGGGCCTCGATATTTACCTCGACGACGAGCGCAAAGTCAGCGCCGCCGCCCAAGGCCAGCTGGGTAGCAACCAGACAGTGGGCGCCGATACCTATGACGTGGAGTTACGCCGCAGCGGCTCTGACCTGGCCCTGGTGCGCCAAGAGCGCAGTCTGCAAAAGGACGGGCACTACACCTTGGTGGCCTGGGGCCGCGAGAGCGCGCTGGCCTTTTTGACCTTGCCCGAAGACGAAGACCTGGACGAGCTGGACAGCAACCAGACTGGCCTGCGCGTGCTCAATGCCAGCAACGATGTGGACGACCTCGACGTCTACCTGACCAGCACCGACACCGACCTTGGCGACACGGTGCCGACGCAAAGCAGCGTGGGCAATGGGCGCCTGACTGGCTTTCGGGAGATGTCGTCGGGCACCTACCGCGTGCGCGTGACGGGCAGCGGTGACACCACCGACCTGCGGCTCGACATTCCGGCATTGAAGCTGGACAGCAACAGCTATCTGACCGTGATCCTCACCAGCGGCAGCGGGGGCGTGCTGGTGCACGGCGCCAGCCTGCGCCAGCAGGGCGAATTTGCCGCCTACCGCAACACCAAGGCGCGCCTGCGGGTGGCCGCCGGTGCCAGCAACCGGGGCGTAGTGGCCACCTCCTGGCGTGGGCGTTCAGTGAGTGGGGCCTTGGCGTCGCCCACGGTCAGCGCCTACACGCTGGTGGATGCTGGCCAGGCAGCCATGGACGTGCGCATCAACGGCCAGGTGGTGAGCAATGCCAGCCGCAGCCTGGATGCCGGCGCCGACTACAGCCTGCTCGTCTACGGCAACGGCAGCACCTCTTTGCTGAACGACGACAACCGCCTGCCCACAGCAGGAAGCAGCCGCGCGCGCATTCGCCTGGTGCACGGCGCGCCCATCACCGACCCGCTGACGCTTTCGGTCGACTACGCGGTGACAGCCGCCGATGTGAGCCAGGGCAATGCGTCGAGCTTCTTCTCCATCTCCAGCGCCGAGAAGCGCCGCGTGGAAGTGAGCGCCGCCTCGGCGGTGGACAGCCTTTACGTGGTGGAAGAGGCGCGCATTCAAGCGGGCAGCCTCTACACCGTGTTCTTGCTCGGCGGCTCCAGCAGCCCGGCGGGTTCCATTCGGAAAGACCGTTAGCGGCGGCGGGCCAGCCGCCCGCAGAGATACGTCCAGACCAGCTGCGCTGCCGCGTAGCTGGTCAGCTCGCTGTGGTCGTAGGCAGGGGCTACTTCAACGCAGTCCATGCCGACGAAGTTCAGGTCGGCCAGTTCTTCCAGCACCGTGAACACCTGGGCGGTGCTCAGGCCACCGGGCTCCGGCGTGCCGGTGCCGGGGGCGTAGGCGGGGTCCAGGCAGTCGATGTCGAGGCTCAGGTAGACGGGCGGGTGGCCGTGCTGTGCCATGCGCGAGCGAATGCTGTCCAGCACCGGCGCCAGCTGCTGCGGCGACACCAGCCCGCGAAGGGCGCGCGCATGGAAGATTTGCCCGCCTTGGTCTGCCACGTACTCGCGCGCAGCGCGTTCGGCACTGGAGCGAATGCCCAGTTGCACGGCGCAGGCGCGGTGCACCAGGCCTTCTTCAATGGCTTCGTAAACCCAAGTGCCGTGGCCGCTGGGTTCGCCGAAGTGGTCGGTCCAGGTGTCGCAATGGGCATCGAAATGGATCAGCGCCAACGGCTGGCCAAAGTGCGCCCGGTAGGCGCGCAGCAAGGGCAGGGTGATGCTGTGGTCGCCGCCCAGCCAAACCATGTGCTGCTGCGCAATCAACTGCGGCAGTTGCGGGGCCAAGGCCTCGCGCATGCGCTCCAGGCTGGTGTTGGGCAGGGGCAGGTCGCCCCAGTCGGCCAACTGGCCAGCAAGGCTCACGTCGAAGTGCGGGTGGTGCGCGTCGCACAGCATTTGGCTGGCCTCGCGAATGGAACGCGGCCCGAAGCGGGCGCCCGGGCGGTTGGTGACGCTGCCGTCCCAGGCGATGCCGGCCAGGCCGAAGGGAGCGCTGGCCTCGGGGGCGGGGGCCGCTGTGAAACGGCCGCTCGACAGATACGCAAATGAGCTCATGCGCCGTATTGCACCCTAATCTTCAAAACCGGTAGGAGACGTTCATGGCCAGGGTGCGCGGCGTCAAGTAGATGCCCCGCAGGCCCGTTCGCGTGCCGACGGCCGATGTGCCCTGGAACGACACCAGCTCGCGGTTGTTGAACAGGTTGTCGACCGAGAAGCTGAAGTCCCAGTCGCCCTTGCCGATGCCGGCGCTGGCCCGGTAGGTGGTGTAGGCCTTGTATTCGAAGGGCTTGTCGTCGGGGCTGTCGCCACGATCGCTGGCCTTCACGCCCACATGGCGGGCGCTGGCCGCCAGCCACAGGGCATGGCCCTCGTACTCGCCATTCCAGCGCGCACGCAGGGAATGCTTCCAGGGTGCACTGCCGCCCAGCTTGCCGCCCTTGGCGTAGGTGCGGCACTCGGTGTTGTTGGCGTAGAGGCAAACCTGGCGGGTACCGTCCCACTCGCCTTGGGTGTAGGTGCTGGCCCAACCTAACTCAAGGCTGGGAATGGGTTTCCAGCGGCCCTGGAATTCGAAACCGCGCGTCTTGGCAGTCGGGCCGTTGGTCGTGCCCCAAACCGGAAAGCCATCGATGTCTTGGCTGAAGTAGGTTTGCGGGTCCTTCCAGCTGATCTCGTAGACATTGGCCTGCAGGTCCCTCTGGCGGTTTAGCAGGTAGCCCTTCACGCCAACTTCAAGGT
>JBKCVH010000002.1:0-5509 GCA_046317675.1 Burkholderiales bacterium | reverse complement strand
ACGCGCTGACTGCTCTCGCGCCGCATGTCAGTGATGACGCCCTGCTCCCAATTGTTTTTGGAGCGATGCACCTTGGCCTGCACCACCTCAGTGGGTAGCGCGCCCTCAATGAAAACCACCTTGCCATCAGCGCGATGAGCTACGCCTTGCGCCTCAAGGTCGAGTGACTCGACCGTCAACCATTCCAATGTCATGCCCGCGATTATCGTGATGCATCAGAAGAGAGCTTCACGCTTCACACCCTGGCGAGCGAGATTGCGCTTGAGCTTGACCAAGGCTTCAACTTGAATTTGGCGAATTCGCTCTCGGGTCAGTCCAAGCCGGATCGCAAGTGCGTCCAAGGTCTCAGGCTCTCGGTCAGCCAAGCCAAAGCGCCCAGCGAGCACCTCGCGCTCTCGCTCGTTGAGGCTGGATAGACCTTGATGCAAGAGGTTTTCGGCTTCGTGATGCAGCCGAGTGCCAGCAGGGTCGAGGGCTTGCTCATCGGTTAGCAGGTCGACCATGCATTCACGGGCTTCACTGCCGCGCTCAACTGGCGCATCCAAAGAAACCGGCCTGTCCATGTAGCCCAAGAGCTCCAGCACCTCAGCCACCGGTCGCTTCAGCTGGCGCGCAATGTCCTGCGCGCGGGCATGAGGATCATCGCCAGCCAATGTTGGCAGCGCCTCTAACGCACGCCGCGCTCTCAAAACCTGATTCAACTCTCGTACAACGTGCACAGGAAGTCGAATCAACCGCGCTTGATGCAGAAGGGCCCTCTCAAGTGCCTGGCGAATCCACCAACTGGCATAGGTGGAGAAACGAAAGCCGCGCTCCGGCTCGAATTTATCGATGGCGTGCATGAGGCCGAGGTTTCCTTCCTCGATCAAGTCGCCCAGCGGCAACCCTCGGCCTAGATAGCGCTTGGCGATAGAGACAACCAAGCGAAGGTTGTGCTCGATCATGGCCTGCCGAGCTGAAAAACTGCCGGCCCTTGCTTGAGTGGCTGTCTCGAACTCTTGCTCTGGCGTCAACAAAGGAGCGCGACGAATGCCTCGCAAGTAGGCTTGCAAAGCGTTCTCGCCTTCGAGAGCGCCCTGCTCCTCAGGCGTGGTGTCACTATCCTGATCCTCAGGTTCTGGCTCAGGCACGTTAAGTTCGTTGTGCATGGCCAGCCCCCACAAGCCCGTGACTACCGGGCTGGCAACAGGCGAGCCGGATCAACCGGCTTGCCCTTGCGGCGAATCTCAAAGTGCAGCTTCACTTGGTCCGTATCGCTGCTGCCCATCTCCGCAATGGCCTGACCACGACGCACCACTTGATCCTCCTTCACCAGAAGGGTTTGGTTGTGAGCGTACGCACTCAAGTAGGTGTCGTTGTGTTTGATGATGACCATATTGCCGTACCCACGAAGGCCAGAGCCGGCATACATCACACGGCCATCGGCCGCCGCCAATACGGAATCACCTGCCTTGCCTCCAATGGCCAAGCCTTTGTTGCGCTGCTCGTCAAAAGGGGTCAAGAGGCCTCCGCCAGCAGGCCAAGCCCAGTTGGGCTCTCCATCCGAAGGACTTGCCGCCACTGCCGAAGGTGCTGGTGCATTTGAGGAAGCTGCTGCAGTAGCACTCCCCGCGGCACTAGCGACCTGGGGCGATGCAGGTACCGTTTGCGGCCGCCCATCCGCCTGCTTGGGATCCAAAGGCTTGACATCGACCTTGGCCGAACTCACAGGGCGCGTACCAGCCAACTCTTGAGCTGTTGGCGCGGCCACACGCAAGACCTGACCCACTTCGATCAGGTTGGGGTTGTCGAGTCCGTTCCAACGCGCCAGGTCGCGCCAGCCAACGCCGTTGTCGAGCGCAATGCGAATCAGGGTGTCGCCCGGTCGCACCGTGTAGCTATTGGCTCTTGGCGTGTCCGACGGGGGAGCAGGACGGAGCTCAACCGAGGGGGTCGCTGCAGGCGCCTCAACGGGCGCGGCCGATCGATCCTCGACCGGAGCACGATGAGGCTTGGTAACGGAACACCCGGCCAGGACGAGCAGTGCAACGGCCAAGGTGCATGTGCGCCCAAAAGAAACGTTGCGACGGGGGAAGCTGTGGAATGCCATCATGCCTTTGCGTGGGATGTGCCAACGGCGGCTCCGAGCCGACTCAAGCTGGGTGTCGCGCGCGTCAGCCAAGCCCAGATTTTAGGGGGACGAAGGCGACTGCTTCCCGGCGGCTGTGTTCCAACATGCTTCTCCCGCCGACCGTGCGGTGATCGACGACGGCTAAGACCTGTCCGGCACCTTCGACAACGGGCGCTACCAAGCGACCGCCAGGTGCAAGTTGCGCCAACCAAGTCTCAGGCAAGGCCTCACCGCCTGCTGCGGCAATGATGCTGTCAAAGGGCCCATGCGACGCGTCACCCGCGCGGCCGTCAACGTGCACGAGCCGAACTGACAGACGAAGCTTGGCGTCTGCGCACCAATGCTCCATCCGCGTCTTGGCCTGCACGTGCAAGCCGCCGATGCGCTCCAAGCTCACCAAGGAGCGGGCAAGTAAGCTGAGCACTGCAGCTTGGTAACCGCAACCGGTGCCGATCTCCAGCACTCGCCCCAGGTTGCCTTGCCGCCGAGCCGTCTCGCCCTCCATCAGCAACTGCAACATCCGCGCTACCGCAGAGGGCTTGGATATGGTCTGTCCAAAGCCAATCGGTAGGCTGGTGTCCTCATAGGCCTGCTGGGCCAGCGCCGAGTCGACAAACCGGTGCCGCGGCACCTTTCCCATGGCCTCCAGCACAACCTCCCCCGCCAATCCATCAGCCAGCAGACGCTGCACCATGCGCGCCCGCACCGCGGGCGAATCCAATCCGACACCGACCGGCTGGCGCATGCGTTCCGCATCGCGCGTCGCCTGTGCCAGCATGCGCTGCGGCCTCAAAAGGCCGCCACCCGTCAAGCTTCGCTCCGCGTCAAGCGTGTTGCCCAGCCCGACAGGGCCTCATGGTGCGTCAAATCCACTTGGAGCGGGGTGATCGACACCTTGCCCTGTGCAACCGCCTGAAAGTCGGTACCTTCACCATCAATTCGCGCATCGCCAGGTGGGCCAATCCAGTACATCATTTCGCCACGCGGGTTGCGCTGTGCGAAGGAAGCCGCATTGGAATGCCGGCGGCCTAAACGCGTCACCACTCGAGGTAAGTGATCTGCATCCGGGCGGTTAGGAATGTTGATGTTGAGCAAGAAAGCCTCACCCAAGGGCTTGACCAGCAACCCCTCCAAGATGGATCGGACCGTTCTTGCAGCGGCCTCAAGCTCGTGCCAGTCACGATCTGCTTGGGAGAACGCGACCGCAGGGATTCCAAATAAAAAGGCCTCGGTGGCAGCCGCCACCGTGCCCGAATAAATGGTGTCGTCCCCCATGTTGGCGCCGTTGTTGATACCGGACAAAACCAGATCGGGGCGCCAACCTTCAAACAATGGCGCAGTGAGGGCAAGGTGGACGCAATCCGAGGGCGTTCCATTCACAAAGAAAAACCCGTTGAGGCCTTCGTGAACCGATAGGGGTCGATGCAGTGACAAAGAATTCGAAGTCCCACTGGCGTTTTGCTCGGGCGCAATTACCTTGATATCACCAAGGCCCGCGCAGGCCTTCACCAATGCGGAAAGCCCGGGGGCAAGGTAACCGTCGTCGTTCGCTATGAGGATTCGCATGGGGTGATTCTATGGAGGCCCCCGGCATCGGGGGCCGAAGCGTCTGGCGAGTCGTTTAGCATCGAAGGTTGGAACCCACTGCCACCTATGACCGTCAAAGTACTCATCCTCGAAGACAACCCGGTGGCGCGCACTTTCCTGTGCCGCGTGGTTCGCGAGAGCTTTAGTGATGAGCTAGAGATCATCGAAGCTTCCGACCTAGAAAGCGCGCGTCGCGAAGTGGCCGAGCACGGACACAACAGTGCGCATGGGTTCAAACTCATGCTGGTCGATCTGGAACTGCCTGACGGCAATGGCATGGAATTGCTGAGTGAATTGAGCGGCAGCTCAACACTAAAGATCGTCACCACGCTCTACTCAGACGACGACCACTTGTTCCCAGCCCTCCAATGCGGCGCTGATGGCTATCTCTTGAAAGAGGACCGCTTTGAGGTGCTGGTCGAGGAATTGCAACGCATCGTCCGTGGCCAGCCACCTCTGTCTCCCGCCATTGCTCGGCGTTTGCTCGGGCATTTCCGCCCAAGCTCCGGCGGCGACAGCGGCCCAATGGCACTCAGCGGCGGCTTCGGAAGCTTATCAAGCAGCAATTTTTCTAGTTCACGCCCAGTGCCACTCGATGCAAACGCAGGCGAGACCGTCCGCCTTTCGCCACGCGAGAACGAAGTACTGACCTACCTCAGCAAGGGCTTCACCATCAAGGAGATCGCCAACTTGATGGGCATCAAGTGGTACACGGTGAATGACCACATCAAGTCCATCTACAAGAAACTCAACGTCTCAAGCCGTGCAGAGGCTGCGGTTGTAGCGAGCAAGCAGGGCCTGGTCTAAGAGCCCAAGCAAGCTCAGTTCATCCGACCAACAAAAAAGGCGCCTTCGGCGCCTTTTTTGCATCTAACCTTTGGGGTGGCTGACGGGGCTCGAACCCGCGACAACAGGAATCACAATCCTGGACTCTACCAACTGAGCTACAGCCACCAACGAAGCCTGAAAGTATATCAGGACAAGTTAAGGGGTCGCCACCTTTGCAGCAACTGACTTCTTCGCATCAATCTTCACTTTATGAGTGAGCTTGAGCGCTTCCAAGTAAGCGCGGCCCTCAACTGCAGCCCAGGCCTGTGCGTACTGACGAGCGGCCACGTCGGGCGGCAGGATGTCAGGGGTACGGCCGCCGAGCTTCTCGACCTTGATGAGCCAATAGCCGGCTTCTTTCTGGTCGACACCCACCCAGACAGGTAACTTGCTGCCATCGGCGCGCAACAACGCTTCGATGACTGGCTGCGACAGACCTTGAGGCTGAGCGCGCGAGACCCACTGGGCCGGCAAGAGGCCGTCATCCCCGGCAGCGGAGCCCTTTGCAAGCCTTGCTTCACCCGCCTTCTTGGCCAACTCCGAGGCTCGCTTCATGAGCAACTGCTGGCGCACTGGCTCCTTGACTTCGGCCAAGGCCGGGGCGGCAGCCGGCTGGTACTGGAGGACACGCGCCGAAGTGAGTTGATTCGGTGCGGTTTCCACGGCATCTGTGTTGCGCTTGTTGCGCAGGGTATCGGTGCTGAAGACAGACTCCATCAACTTGGCAGAGGCCAGCGGGCCTTGCTGCCCCGCCTGGGGGTTGCGCTGCACGGTGGCCCGCTGCACGGTCAAACCCAGCTTTTCAGCAACAGGAGCCAGCGAATCGGGCTGCTCAAACACCATGGTGCTGAATGTCTCGGAGAGTTCTCGAAAGCGTTGGCGGGCAAGCTCCGTCCGTTGCTCACCCTCGATTTCAGCGCGCACCACTTCGAAGGCTCGACGCTCACCACCACGCACCGCATCCAACTTGATGATGTGCAGGCC
>JBKCVH010000001.1:0-6056 GCA_046317675.1 Burkholderiales bacterium | reverse complement strand
GCTCACCATTGAGGACCCGATTGAGTTTGTGCACGAGAGCAAGAAGTGCTTGATCAACCAGCGCGAGGTCGGCCCGCACACCTTGAGCTTTGCCAACGCGCTGCGCAGCGCGCTGCGCGAAGACCCGGATGCTGTGCTGGTGGGCGAAATGCGCGACTTGGAAACCATCCGCTTGGCGCTGACGGCGGCTGAGACCGGCCACTTGGTGTTTGGCACCCTGCACACCAGCAGTGCGGCCAAGACGGTGGACCGCATCGTGGACGTGTTCCCCGCCGCCGAAAAAGAAATGGTGCGGGCCATGTTGTCCGAGTCTTTGGTGGCCGTGATTTCGCAGACGCTGTGCAAGACCAAAGACGGTGCCGGCCGCATGGCGGCGCACGAAATCATGATCGGCACCTCGGCGATTCGGAACCTGATCCGCGAGAACAAAGTGGCGCAGATGTACTCCGCCATTCAGACGGGCCAAGGCATGGGCATGCAGACCTTGGACCAGAACCTGACGGACCTGGTGCGCCGCAACCTCATCAGCCCCGCTGAAGCCCGCGGCAAAGCCAAGTTCCCGGAGAACTTCCCGGGCTGAGGAAGGGCCGAGTCGAGTCCTGAGGACTCGACGACGCCTTCCGAAGCGGCTTGGCTTGCAAGCCAAGCCGTGGGGGGCGGTAGCAGTCAAAGGAAGAAACTATGGAACGCGACCAGGCCTCGAAATTCATCAACGATCTGCTTCGGCTGATGGTCAGCCGAAAAGGCTCGGACCTGTTCTTGACAGCCGACTTCCCGCCCGCCGTGAAGGTGGACGGCAAGATCACCAAGGTGTCGCCGCAGCCGCTGACCGGCCAGCACACGGTTCAGTTGGCGCGAGCCATCATGAATGACAAGCAAACGGCCGAGTTTGAGCGCACCAAAGAGTGCAACTTCGCCATCTCGCCCCAAGGTATTGGCCGATTCCGCGCCAATGCTTTCATTCAGCAAGGCCATGTTGGATTGGTGCTGCGGACCATTCCCGCCATCTTGCCTACCGTGCGGAGCATGGACCTGCCGCCCATCTTGAGCGACTTGGTGCAGACCAAGCGCGGCTTGATCATCTTGGTGGGGGGCACCGGCTCGGGCAAAAGCACCACCTTGGCGGCGATGGTTGACCATCGCAACGAGACCACCTTCGGCCACATCATCACCATTGAAGACCCGGTGGAGTTCGTGCATCCGCACAAGAATTGCATCGTGACGCAGCGCGAGGTCGGCATCGACACCGATGGCTGGGACATGGCGCTGAAAAACACCTTGCGCCAAGCGCCCGACGTGATCCTGATGGGCGAGATCCGCGACCGCGAGACCATGGACCACGCGGTGGCCTTTGCCGAGACTGGCCACCTTTGCATGGCAACCCTTCACGCCAACAGCGCCAACCAAGCACTCGACCGCATCATCAACTTCTTCCCCGAAGAGCGGCGCGCGCAGCTCTTGATGGATTTGTCCTTGAACCTGAAAGCCTTGGTGAGCCAGCGCTTGCTGCCACGGCGCGAGGGCAAGGGGCGGGTGGCTGCCGTCGAGATCATGATCAACACGCCTTTGATCTCCGAACTCGTGTTCAAGGGCGAGGTGGGTGAGATCAAGGACGTCATGAAGCGCAGCCGCGAGCTCGGTATGCAGACCTTTGACCAAGCCCTCTTCGATTTGTACGAGGCCGGCAAAGTCACCTATGAAGACGCGCTGCGCAATGCCGACTCGGTGAACGATTTGCGCTTGAACATCAAACTCAACAGCGAACGGGCGCGCTCCAGCAACCACGGGTCTGGCACCGAGCACTTCACCATCGTATGAAGACCACTTTCATTGGCCTGGGTGCCATGGGCGCGCCGATGGCGGGCCATTTGTTGGCCAAGGGGCATCAAGTCACTGTGTTCAACCGCACCACGGCCAAGGCTGTGGCCTGGGCCGCCGCGCACGCGGGCGGGCACAGCGCGGCGACGGTGGCCGATGCGGTGAAGGGCGCCGAGTTGGTGCTGCTTTGCGTGGGCAACGATGACGATGTTCGCGCCACGGTGCAGGCTGCCTTGCCGGCGCTCGCTGCCGGCGCCATCGTGGTGGACCACACGACCACCTCGGCTGAAGTCGCCCGTGAGATGCATGCGCTGTGCGCCGCCAAGGGCGTGGCCTTCATCGATGCGCCCGTTTCTGGCGGCGAAGTGGGTGCGCAGAAAGGTCAGCTCACGGTGATGTGCGGCGGCGATGCGCCAGCTTTTGCGCTGGCTCAACCGGTCTTGATGGCCTTTGCCAAGGCTGTGACGCTGCTTGGCCCTGTGGGGTCGGGTCAGCTGGCCAAGATGGTCAACCAGATCTGCATTGCAGGCTTGGTGCAGGGCTTGTCCGAGGCGCTGGCCTTTGGCGAGCGGGCGGGGCTCGACATGCCGGCCGTGCTCGGTGTCATCAGCAAGGGCGCCGCCCAGAGCTGGCAAATGGAGCAACGCGGCCCCACCATGCTCGAAGACCGCTTTGACTTTGGCTTTGCGGTGGACTGGATGCGCAAAGACCTGGGCTTGGTGCTGGACGAAGCACGCCGCAATGGCGCTCGCGTGCCGGTCACCGCCTTGGTCGATCAGTTCTACGCCGATGTTCAAGCCATGGGCGGTCGGCGCTGGGATACGTCCAGCCTCATCCGCCGCCTGAAGTAAGCAGGGCTTACTTCGACTGTTCGGCCGAAGGCTTCTTCGGCGTGCGCTTGGCGAGTTCTTCTTCGCTGATGAGTTCGAACAAGCGCACGACCTTCTCCACCTTCGGGATGCCGCGCACCAGTTCGCTGGCCAGGTTGGCTTCGCGTTCCGTCACGCGGCCCATCATGAAGACCTCGCCGCGCTCGACGACGACCGTGAAGGCATTGCTTTGCAGCGCCTGGGCGTCAATCAGCGTCGCCTTGATCTTGCTGGAAAGCACCACGTCATTGGCTCTCGAGGTGATGGAGCTCAGGAAGCCGACCTGCAACTCGTTGTGGACACGGGTCACGTTCTCCACGGCGCCAGCGATGCGGCCCGCCTCGGCCTTGTCGGCCTCGTTGCGCACCTCGCCGCTGAGCAGCACCACGCGGTTGTAGGCCTGCACATTGATGTGCGTGCGATCGCCCATGGCCTCGCGCAGGCGAGCGGCAGCTTTGATCTCGATGCCTTGGTCTTCAACCTGCGTGCCAGCCGTGCGCCGGTCGGTGGCCACGAGTGCGCTACCCACCATGGCACCGCCCACCACCAGCGGCGCGCAGCCTCCCAGCAGCGTGGCAGTCAGCAAAGCGGTCAACAAAACAGAAGTCTTCATGTCAAGGTTCCAAGCCCAGGAGTTGGGCGTCAATGGCATCGCACAGCGCAAACAGCGCCACACGCATGAGTTCATGGCGGCGCGCAAGGCGCGCCGGGGTCAAGGGAATCAGCACATCGGTTTCGAGCAGCGCCGTGCGCAACACTGCGGCTTGTGGGCCTGCCAGGGCCACCACGGCCATGTCTTGGGCGCGCGCTGCAGCCAGCAAAGCGCCAGTTTCGGGGTCGTCGTCCAGGTCCAGCCACACCAGCACATCGCCCGGGTGGCCGTGCGCTTGCACTTGCCGCGTGAGCGCCGCCATGCCGGCCAAGGGGCCGAGCAGGGGTTGCAGCAGCAGGGCCGCAAGGCCGGGGCGCTCTTGTTCGAACTGGTGGGTGAGTTGGGTGGCCAGCAAAGCGGCATCGCCTTGCGCCAGACCGGCGCCGGCGCACAGCAGGCGCGAGCCGCTGGTGACGCTGCCCACCAGCACCTGGGCGGCGCTGCTGAGTGGTTTGGTCAGGGATTCAGCAGCTTGGTAGAGCAGGTCAGCGCTCTCGAAGAACTGCTGTTGGATTCGGGTTTCCAGCATGGGCATGCATTATCCCGAGTCAAAGGCCCCCTGCAGCCAGTGCAATTCGTCACCATGGATGGCCACCACATCAAAGCGGCAGTTCGGCGGGGTGGCAAAGCGCAGCAAGTAGTGGTGCGCTGCGCGCACGATGCGCTGCTGCTTGGCGCTGCCCACCGTGGCTGCAGCGCCGCCATGGCTGCTACTGCGGCGCTGCCGCACCTCGACGAAGACCAAGGTGCCATCGGCTTCGCGCATGATGAGGTCGATCTCGCCGGCCGGCCTGCGCGGCCCGCCGCCGACTCGATAATTCCGCTCCACGAGCTTCAAGCCCCGCTGCTCCAGGTGCTGCAAGGCGCGCGCCTCGCCCTCGTCGCCCTTCGCCTTGGGGCTCAACCAATTGAACATGAGCGCTCCCGATCTTCTTCTTGCCGCAGCCGCACAGGCGGCCGGCGGCCAGCAGTATCCAACTGGTGCGCTCTATGTGGTGGCCACGCCCATCGGCAACTTGGCTGACCTCAGCCTGCGCGCGCTGCATGTGCTGGGCCTGGTCGACGCCGTGGCTTGCGAAGACACGCGTGTGAGCGGCCAATTGCTGCGCCATTACGGTTTGCACAAGCCGCTGTTGGCAGTGCATGAGCACAACGAGAACGAAGCTGCAGCCGGCATTGCCGAGCGTTTGCAGCGCGGCGAGCGCATTGCCTTGGTGAGCGATGCCGGCACGCCGGCCATCAGCGACCCCGGCGCGCGCTTGGTGGCCGCCCTGCAAGTGCAGGGCATTCGCTGCATTCCCTTGCCGGGCGCCAGCAGCACCGTGGCGGCGCTCAGTGTGGCCGGTGACGTGCAATCGCAGGGCTTCCGCTTCGTGGGTTTCCTGCCGCCCAAGGGAGAGGCCAGAAAGGCGGCGGTACGTGAACTGGCGGGTCAAGCGCAAACGCAAGTTTTGTTTGAAGCGCCGCACCGCTTGGCAGAGTTGATTGAGCTGCTCGCGCAAAGCTTGCCAACGCAGCGCCTCACGGTGGCGCGTGAACTGACCAAGCAGTTCGAGACCATCCTCACCGCCACGGCTTCTGCCTGGCCCTCAAAGCTTGCTGAGCTGTCCCACGGCGAACGGGGTGAGTTCGTTCTGCTGGTGCACGCGGCGCCCGCAGCGCAGGCCAACGATGAGCTGCCGGAACCCGCACAGCGCGCGCTTCGCATCCTGATGGACGACGGCCTGCCGGTGAAGCAGGCCGTGGCATTGGCAGCGCAATGGAGCGGCGCACCGCGCAACGCGCTCTATGAGCTAGCGCTGCACTGGCGCAACGCTGACTGATCAGCCGCCGTTGCGCTGGTTGTGCTTCTTGCGCGCAATGTCGGCGCTGGCGGCATCTTGCGCCGTGTGCAAGCGGCGGCGCTCTCGGGCCGTGACCTTGCCATCGGCCTTCGCTTTGGCTTCCATGTGGTCAATGCGCTGCTGCTCCTTTTCGAGGCGATGCGTTTCTTTGGCCGTCAGCGAGCCACTGGCCACGCCTTGATCAATGCGTTGCTCCTGGTTGGCTTGGCGCTTGTCGACACCTGGGGTGGCGGGCGTTTGGGCGAAGGAGCTCAGCGAAGCGGTGGTGAGCAAGAGGGCGGCGATCAGCGATTTCATGGGTCTTCCTTTCGGGGTCTGGCACACCATGCACCAGGTGATCCGACAACGCCCACAAAAATTGGCGGTCGACGCTGGGCCGTAAAGAATTGGTGAAGTTCTGCAAAGCGGGAGAATCGGCGCCATGAACGCACCCGACTCCATGCTGGCCGCACTGGCCGCCGCGCACGACAGCCTGCTGACGCCTTTCGGTTTGGATGAAGCCGCGCTGGCCCGCACGCTGCGGCTCATCACCGCACACCGCGTGGATGACGCCGACCTCTACTTCCAAACCACGCGCTCTGAGGGCTGGAGCTTGGAAGAGGGCATCGTCAAGAGTGGCAGCTTCAGCATTGACCAAGGCGTGGGCGTGCGTGCCGTGGTCGGCGAGAAGACGGCTTTTGCCTACTCCGACACCTTGAGCGAAGCAGCTTTGGCCGATTGCGCCACGACCGTGCGGACGATTGCTTCTGCGGGCCAAAGCCGCCGCGTGAAGGTCAACCCGCGCCACGCCAGTGGCCTGCAGCTCTACGGCCGCAGCGACCCCATCGCCAGCCTGGACAGCGCCGCCAAGGTGGCGCTGCTGGAAAACATCGA